>NZ_JBFADM010000001.1:0-332847 GCF_040641355.1 Streptomyces sp. NPDC020996 | reverse complement strand
AAGACGGCGACGGGGCGGCCGTCGACGGTGCCGTAGCCGGTGACGACGCCGTCGCCGTAGGGGCGGTTCGCCTCCAGGCCGAAGTTGGTGGAGCGGTGCCGGGCGAACTCGTCCAGCTCGACGAAGGAGTCCTCGTCCAGGAGCAGTTGGATCCGCTCACGGGCCGTCAGCTTGCCCTTGGCGTGCTGCTTCTCCACGGCGCGTGCGGAGCCGGCGTGCGTCGCTTCGTCGATACGGCGCTGCAGATCCGCGAGCTTGCCCGCGGTCGTGTGGATGTCGATCTCTTGACGCTCTTCCGGCTCGGACATCGGGATGCGGCTCCCTGCCTGCTCAAAAGGGGGGACGGTTACTCATCCGTAGCGTAGTGGCGTGCCCCTCGATCGGCAGTGCGGCGTGCACCACACCTAGGGTGGCTTGCATGACGCCGCCCGATGCAGCAGACGACAGCCGCTGGTCCGACCTCGACCGCCCGCCCCTGAACGCCGCCGCGCTGCGGCGCGGGCTGGTGCACGAGGGCAGCCTGTGGCGTGAGATTCGGGTGGTGCGGAGCACCGGCTCCACCAACTCCGACCTCGCCGCACTCGCGCAGTCGGGCGAGGCGGCCGAGGGAACCGTCCTGGTCGCCGAGGAGCAGACGGCCGGCCGGGGGCGCCTGGACCGCCGGTGGACGGCGCCGGCCCGCTCGGGCCTCTACTTCTCCGTACTGCTCACGCCGGGCGACGTGCCCGTGGCCCGCTGGGGCTGGCTGCCGCTGCTCACCGGCGTCGCGGTGGCCACGGGACTGTCCCGGTCGGCGGGCGTGGACACGGCACTCAAGTGGCCCAACGACCTCCTGGTCACCGTCGGCGGCGAGGAACGCAAGGCCGGCGGGATCCTCGCGGAGCGGGCCGCGGGCGACGCCGTGGTCGTCGGCGTCGGCGTCAACGTCACCCTGCGCCAGGACGAGCTGCCGGTGCCGCAGGCGGGCTCGCTGGCGCTGGCGGGAGCGGTGAGCACGGACCGCGACCCCCTGCTGCGGGCGATGCTGCGCTCGCTGGAGGACTGGTACCGGCGCTGGCGGGCCGCGGGCGGCGACCCGGCGGCCTCGGGGCTGCAGGAGACGTACGCGGCGGGCTGCGCGACGCTCGGGCGGACGGTGCGGGCCGAGTTGCCCGGCGACCGGTCGGTCATCGGGGAGGCGGTGGCGGTCGACGGGGACGGCAGGCTGGTGCTGGCGACGCCGGACGGAGTGCAGGAGCCGGTGGGCGCGGGCGACATCGTGCACCTCAGACCGGCGTGACGGCGCGGGTCCCGGCCGGATGCCCGGCCGGATGCTCGCTCGGGTGCCGGTCGGGCGGGGGCGCGGCCGATGCGCCGTGCGTGGGGCCGATCGGTGTGCCGTGCGCGGCGCTGGCTGGTGTGCTGAGTGTGGCGCCGATCGGTGCGCTGTCCGCGGCGCTGGCCGGTGTGCCGTCCGCTGCGCTGGCCGGTGTGCCGCCCGTGGCATCGGCCGGTGTGCCGTCCGCAGCTTCGGCCGATGCGCCGTGCGAGGCTTCGGCCGGCGTGCCGTCCACGGGGTCGGCGGATGTGCCGTGCGGGGCTGTGACCACGGCTCCGACCGTGGCTGTGACCGGGGCTCCCGCTGTTCCGGCCGGGAGTGAGCTACCGCACACCTGCCGTACAGTTGAGGCCGGTCGATACCTGACCGTGACAGATCGGAAGGGCAGCAGGCGTGACCGTCGACGACACGGGCTCCGGCGCGGGCGCGCACGACCGGGTGGACCACGACGCCGCCGACTCCGGCGAGGATCCGCTCGCCCTGCGTCTCGAACAGCTCATCCTCGGCGCCGAGCGGCGCTACACCCCGTTCCAGGCGGCCCGCAGCGCCGGTGTCTCCATGGAGTTGGCCTCCCGGTTCTGGCGGGCCATGGGCTTCGCGGACATCGGCCAGGCCAAGGCGCTGACCGAGGCCGACGTGCTGGCCCTGCGGCGGCTGGCCGGCCTGGTGGAGGCGGGGCTGCTCAGCGAGGCGATGGCCGTGCAGGTCGCCCGGTCCACCGGGCAGACCACCGCGCGCCTGGCCGAATGGCAGATCGACTCCTTCCTGGAGGGCCTGACCGAGCCGCCCGAGCCGGGGATGACGCGCACCGAGGTGACGTACCCGATCGTCGAGCTGCTGCTGCCCGAGCTGGAGGAGTTCCTCGTCTACGTCTGGCGTCGCCAGCTCGCCGCCTCCGCCGGCCGGGTCGTGCAGGCCGCCGACGACGAGGAGATGGTCGACCGGCGCCTCGCGGTCGGCTTCGCCGACCTGGTCGGCTTCACCCGCCTCACCCGCCGGATGGAGGAGGAGGAACTCGGCGAACTCGTCGAGGCCTTCGAGACGACCGCTGCCGACCTCGTCGCCGCGCACGGCGGACGGCTCATCAAGACGCTCGGCGACGAGGTGCTCTACGCGGCCGACGACGCCGGGGTCGCCGCGGAGATCGCGCTGCGCCTGATCGAGACGATGGCCAACGACGAGACGATGCCGGAGCTGCGCGTCGGCATCGCCTTCGGCACCGTGACCACCCGCATGGGCGACGTCTTCGGCACGACGGTGAACCTGGCGTCCCGCCTGACGTCGATAGCTCCCCGCGACGCCGTCCTCGTCGACAGCGCGTTCGCCGAGGAACTGATCCGGGTCGGTGACGCGCCCGCCTCGGAGGCGGCCGCAGCCGAGGCGGCGGCGACTGCGGAGAAGGAGGGCGAGGAGCCCCCGGTGTACCGCTTCGCGCTCCAGCCGATGTGGCAGCGCCCGGTGCGCGGCCTCGGCGTGGTCGAACCCTGGCTGCTGACCCGGCGGAGCGGCGGGCCCGAGTGACGGGCCGACGGCTCACGGGCTGACCGGCTCAGGGCTGACCGGCTCACGGGTTGACCAGCTCGCGTGCTGACCGGCTTGCGGGGGCACGGACGCCGGTCGCGGGCGATGCCAGTCGTCGTGGCCGCCGGGCAGGTCCACGCACAGGTCGATGACCGGGACGCACAGGTCCGGCAGGCCGGGGGTGCTCGGCTGCGGCGCGGGCGGTGTGGTGGTGCCGCTGGGGGCCGGGGGCGCCGGCGGGGCGGTGCTCGTCGTGGCCGGTGGGCGGGGCGTTGCCGTGGGGTGCGGGCCGTCGGTGGTCCCGGGGAGGGGCGTGGCAGCGGGGACGGGCGCGGACGAGGTGGCCGCGGCCGGTACCGGGACGGCGCTCGGTTGTGCGGCCCGCCGCGTGCTCGTACCGCCCCGCGCGGCGGCGGACGGCTTGGCCGTCTTCGACGGCGCCGAAGCGGTGGTGGCGGCGGGCGACGGGGTCGTGACGGTGCTCGGCGCCCGGGCCGCCTCGGGGGCGTCGGGTGTCAGGCGGGCGAGGCTCAGCGCGCCGGCGGCCAGCGCGAGGCCCCCGGCGGCGATCAGCGCCCGGCGCCGGCGAGGCCTGCGGTGCCGGCCGCGGATACGGAGACCGGGCCCGCGCAAGCGGGGGTGAGAGGTGTCGGCGGCGTCCGTCGGATCGACCGCCTTCGCTATGCCTGCTATGTCCGTCGTGCCCGTCGTGCCCGTCGTTTCCGTCGTTTCCGTCGTGCCCGTCGTGTCCGTCGCGTCTGTCATGGCAGCCCCTCCCCGCCGCGCCCCGCCCCCGGTGCGCCGTGGCGGAGGAACGGTATGCGCCGCCGTGGCCGGTGGGGTGGGAGTCGGGCGGTATGTCACTCGAACGGGTTGACGGGTGCGCCTTTCGCCGCCGGGCCGGGGCTGGGATGATCGAGACGTATCTTGTTAACCCGCGTTAACCGGAGGGCGTCATGAGCGAGGAGCGGTACGGGGAGTTCGTGCTGGTGCGGCGGCACGGCGACGGGGACGTCGGGCATGTCGCCGAGCTGGCCCTGGACCGGCCCAAGGCCATGAACGCCGTCTCCACCGAGATGGCCCGCTCGATCGCCGGGGCGTGCGCGGCGCTGGGCGCCGACCGTGACGTGCGGGTGGTCGTGGTGACCTCGACCCACGAGCGTGCGTTCTGCGTCGGGGCGGACCTGAAGGAGCGGAACTCCTTCACCGACGCGGAACTGGTGCGCCAGCGGCCCGTCGCGCGGGGCGCGTACACCGGTGTCCTGGAGCTGCCGGTGCCCACGATCGCGGCGGTGCACGGGTTCGCCCTGGGCGGCGGCTTCGAGCTGGCGCTGTCGTGCGACCTGATCGTGGCCGACCGTACGGCGGTGGTGGGGCTGCCGGAGGTGTCCGTCGGCGTGATCCCGGGCGGCGGCGGCACGCAGTTGCTGCCGCGCCGGGTGGGCGCCGCACGGGCCGCCGAGCTGATCTTCACCGCGCGGCGCCTGGAGGCCGCCGAGGCCCATGAGCTGGGGCTCGTCGACGAACTGGTCGAGCAGGGACGCGACCGCGAGGAGGCGCTCGCGCTGGCCTCCCGCATCGCGGCGAACTCGCCGGTCGGCCTGCGGGCCGCCAAGCGCGCACTGCGCCTCGGCCACGGCCTCGACCTGAGGGCCGGCCTGGAGGTCGAGGACGCGGCCTGGCGCTCGGTGGCCTTCTCCGGAGACCGGGCGGAAGGAGTGGCGGCCTTCAACGAGAAGCGGAAGCCCCAGTGGCCTGGCGAGTGAACGCACAGAGCCGCCGGACGGGGTGACGGGGCCGTCGGGTGGTCGGGGTCGAGCAGCCGGGTCGCCGGTCGCCGAGCAGCGGGTCCCCGGCTGCGGCGGTCGGCAGCGCGGTGTCTCCTGGCCCGCTGCCGCCGCCCCCGCTCCCGCTGTAGTTGCCTTGTGCGGGACGGGATGCCGGATGGTCCCGCTGGTGAGGCGCTTCGTCGGTGTGGTCATGGGGCCGGGTGGCCGGGGTCCGGTTTCGGGCGGCGGGTGCCGGGCGTGGGTGCCGGTGGAGCGGCGGTCGGCTGCTGGGTTGCCGTTGCCGGGCGCTGTGTGGCGGACGCGTGATCGGGTGCGGTCGCCGGACGGGGTGACGGGGCCGTCGGGTGGCCGGGGTCGAGCGGCCGGGTCGCCGGTCGCCGAGCAGCGGGTCCCCGGCTGCGGCGGTCGGCAGCAGGGCGTCCCCTGGCCCGCTGCCGTCGCCCCCGCTCCCGCTGTGGGTGCCTTGTGCGGGACGGGATGCCGGATGGTCCCGCTGGTGAGGCGCTTCGTCGGTGTGGTCATGGGGCCGGGTGGCCGGGGTCCGGTTTCGGGCGGCGGGTGCCGGGCGTGGGTGCCGGTGGTGCGACGGTCGGCTGCCGGGTTGCCGTTGCCGGGCGCTGTGTGGCGGACGCGTGATCGGGTGCGGTCGCCGGACGGGGTGACCGGGCTGCCGGGTGGCCGGGCCGCCGGGCAAGGCGTCGGGTGCCCGGCTGCGGCTGCGGCTGCGGCTGTGACGGTCGGCTGCCGGCGTCGCCCGGTGTCGGGGTCGGGGCCGGTGTGAGGGGTGGCGTGCTGGGTCGGGCCCGTGCCTGTGGGGTGCGGCCCGTGTAGTCGCGGGGGAGGGGTGCCGGGGAGGTCGGGTGCGAGAGCCGGTGGCCGGGATGGGGCGCGGCTGGGCGAATTGAATGTCCCTAATCGTCCTGGATGTCCCTAGCCTGGGGTGATGGGTGAGGACAAGCGGCTCGCGGCTGTCGTGGCGCTGGCGCAGGGCATGGCGGCCGCCCACGGCACGCGCGAGGCGTGGCGTGCCGCGGCGGCCGGCGCGTGCCGCGCGCTGGGCGGAAACTTCGCCGCGCTGTCGGTGTGGGAGCGCGACCTCGGCAGACTCAGGGTGCTCGTCAACGTCGGAGAGCGGGCCGAGGGCGAGCAGGAGTTCCCGGACGACGAGTCCTATCCGGTGCACCAGTTCCCCGAGATCACCGAGTTCCTGCACGAGCGCTGGGCCGGCGGCGGCGGTCCCAACGCCTGGGTGGAGACCGCCGCGGGCCCGGCCGCCGGGGGCCGCCCCGGCTACGTCCACCAGCGCGTAGCCGCCCTGCGGCGCCGGGGCCGCGGCTGCTGCGTGGTCGCGCCGATCGTGCTGAACGGGCGGGCCTGGGGTGAGCTGTACGTCGCGCGTCGGGCCGGCGATCCCGTCTTCGGGCCGGGCGACGCCGACTTCGCCACCGTCCTGGCCGCCGTCGTCGCCGCCGGTATCGCCCAGGCCGAGCGTCTGGAGGAGGTCAGACGCCTCGCCTACACCGACGCGCTCACCGGCCTCGCCAACCGCCGCGCCGTCGACGCGCGGCTGGACGAGGCGATCGAGCGCCACCGCGCGGACGGCACCGTCGTCAGTCTCGTCGTGTGCGACCTGAACGGGCTCAAGCACGTCAACGACACCCGCGGCCACGCCGTCGGCGACCGCCTGCTGGAACGCTTCGGCTCGGTCCTCTCCCTGTGCGGGGCCATGCTCCCCGGCGCCCTGGCCGCCCGCCTCGGCGGAGACGAGTTCTGCCTGCTCGCGGTCGGCCCGTCCGCCGACGAGGTCGTCAAGGCGGCCCGCGAACTGTGCCGCCGGGCCGCCGAGCTGGAGCTGGGCGAGGGGGTCGCCTGCGGGGTCGCCTCGACCGACGACCCGATCGGGCCGGTCGGCTCGGCCCGCCGCCTGTTCCGGCTCGCCGACGCCGCCCAGTACCGGGCCAAGGCGGTACGCGCCGCCGAGCCGGTGGTCGCCGGCCGGGAGGGCCCCGACGACCCCGTCGTGCGGATGGCCGACGAGCCGTCCGGGGAGCGGACGGCCGAGCGCCGCCGGTTCCGCGGCCGCCGCGCGTGACAGACCCGCGCCCGGGTTCCCGGATACTGGCCGCCGCCCGGGTAAGGGGTGCACCCACCACCCACTGGTGACATCGCGGAATTCACTGCGTACGCTCCTGAATATGGATATGCACACTGTGGTGGTGGGGACGTCCGGGGTCACCGCGTCCGACGTTCTCGCCGTGGCGCGCGCCGGCGCCCGGGTCGAGCTCTCCGCGGAGGCCGTGGCGGCCCTCGCTGCCGCCCGCGGGATCGTGGACGCGCTGGCGGCCAAGCCCGACCCCGTCTACGGCGTCAGCACCGGCTTCGGCGCCCTGGCGACCCGGCACATCAGCCAGGACCTGCGCAGTCGGCTGCAGCGCAACATCGTTCGCTCGCACGCCGCCGGCATGGGCCCGCGGGTGGAGCGCGAGGTCGTGCGGGCCCTGATGTTCCTGCGGCTGAAGACCGTCTGCTCCGGGCACACCGGCGTCCGCCCCGAGGTCGCGCAGACCATGGCGGACGTCCTCAACGCCGGCATCACCCCGGTCGTGCACGAGTACGGCTCCCTCGGCTGCTCCGGCGACCTCGCCCCGCTGTCCCACTGCGCCCTGACGCTCATGGGGGAGGGGGACGCCGAGGGTCCGGACGGCGCCGTACGGCCCGCCGGGGAGCTGCTCGCCGAGCACGGGATCGCCCCCGTCGAACTGCGCGAGAAGGAGGGCCTCGCCCTCCTCAACGGCACCGACGGCATGCTCGGCATGCTGGTGATGGCCCTGGCCGACCTGGACACCCTCTACAAGTCCGCCGACGTCACCGCCGCCCTGACCCTGGAGGCCCTGCTCGGCACCGACCGGGTGCTCGCCCCCGAGCTGCACGCCATCCGTCCGCACCCCGGGCAGGCCGCCTCCGCCGCCAACATGCTGGCGGTGCTGACGGGTTCCGGACTCACCGGCCACCACCAGGACGACGCCCCGCGCGTGCAGGACGCCTACTCGGTGCGCTGCGCCCCGCAGGTCGCCGGCGCCGGGCGCGACACCCTCGCCCACGCCCGCCTGGTCGCCGAGCGCGAACTGGCGTCGGCGGTCGACAATCCGGTGGTTCTTCCCGACGGGCGGGTGGAGTCCAACGGCAACTTCCACGGCGCCCCGGTCGGCTACGTCCTCGACTTCCTCGCCATCGCCGCCGCCGACCTCGCCTCCATCGCCGAGCGCCGCACCGACCGCCTGCTCGACAAGAACCGCAGCCACGGCCTGCCGCCGTTCCTCGCGGACGACCCCGGCGTCGACTCCGGCCTGATGATCGCCCAGTACACGCAGGCCGCGCTGGTGAGCGAGCTGAAGCGGCTCGCCGTACCGGCGTCGGCGGACTCGATCCCGTCGTCCGCCATGCAGGAGGACCACGTCTCGATGGGCTGGTCGGCGGCCCGCAAGCTGCGCACCGCCGTCGACAACCTCACCCGCGTGCTCGCGATCGAGCTGTACGCCGCCACCCGCGCCGTGGAACTGCGCGAGGGCCTGACGCCCGCGCCCGCCTCGCGCGCCGTGATCGAGGCCGTGCGGGCCGCCGGTGTCCAGGGGCCGGGCCCCGACCGGTTCCTGGCGCCCGACCTGGCCGCCGCGGACGCGTTCGTGCGGGACGGACGGCTGGTGGCCGCGGTGGAGAAGGTCACCGGGCCGCTGCGGTGAGCCGGCCGGGCCGGGGCCCCGCCGCCGCGCTGCGGGGCCCCGGAAGGCCACTCGGGCTCACGGCCCCGGAGGGCCACCCGGGCTCACGGCCCCGGAGGGCCACTCGGGCTCACGGCCCCGGAGGGTCACTTGAGCTTGGCCGCCTGGGCCTGGACGACGTCGGCGGGGATGTCGTACGTGTCCTCCTTGCCGGCCAGCGCGGCCAGGCTGAGCGTGTAGTACGTGGCGACCGTGGAGCCGTGCCGCACGACCTCGGCGTGCACGGTCGTCGTGCCGCCCTCGACCTTGCTGGTCACCGCGAACGCCACCGACTGGTCACCGGTCCCGGCGGACTTCTCCTCCGCGACCTTGGTGAACGTCTGGGTGTCCTGGCCCTTGGCCGAGACCGTGAACCCGCCCGCGCAGCCGCCGACCGCGTCCGTGACGGACTTCATCGTCTCCTCGGCGCCCCCGCCGGCGTAGGAGGAGAGCGAGACGATGGTCATCGTGGAGTCCAGCACGTCCTGGAGACCGTCCATCGCGTTGTCGAGATCCTCGTCCGAGGTGCCCGAGGCGGTGGGCTCGGTGCTCTTCTCGGTCACCATCCGGTTGACGTAGGCGCTCTCGTCGCCCGGCGCGAAACCGGTCAGGACGTAGGCGATCGGCTCGCACTTCGCGTCCGCCACCGTCACCTGGTCCTTCGAGGCGGCGAAGCGGTCACCGGTGTCGGCGGGCCGGACGTCGTACCCGTCGAGGTCCGCCTTCGTGACGATGAGCTTCTCCAGCTCGCCCGCGCCGAGCGCCTTCGCGGCGGCCGTGGTGGACGCGGTGGACGCGGTGGACGAGGAGTCCTCGCCGGGCGGCGCCTTGGCGTCCTGCGCGCCGGAGTCCCCGCCGCATCCCGTGGTGAGGGCGAGCGACAGCACGCTCACGGCAACCGCGGCGCCCCTGCGCGCGCCCGATGATCTCTTCATGAGCGGACTATGAAGTCCTCGCCAAGGGAACGTCAAACGAGTTCAAAAACCCAGACGTTCCCGGCGTACCGAGTAGGCGACGAACCCCGCGCCGAGGGTGAGGAGGAGCGAGCCGCCGACGACGTACGGGGTCGTGTCGAAGCTGCCGGTGTCGGCGAGCCGGGAGTCCGCCGCGGACGCCGTCGTGTCCGCCTCCGAAGCGGCCCTGGCCTGCGTCGTCGTGCCCGCCGAGGGCTGCTGTCTGACCGGCGTGTCCTGAGTCGCGTTGGCGGACGGGACGAACCACAGGGCGCACAGCAGCGTCCCCGCGGCGGTGGCGGTCAGCAACGGACGGCGAGCGGATGACACGGAATATCGATCCCCTTGTGGCGCTGGCGAATTGGCCGTGTGGGCCGATGGTAGTGAAAGGCGAGGGTCACAGGAAAGTCACGGGAGGAATGAGTCGTACGCTCCGGGGCATGAGCACTGAAGACACGTCACGTTTTGTCCGCCTTCGCGTCGAACTCGTCCTCGAAATCGAGGACTCCGGCGCCCTGACCCGGGCCGCCCTGGAGCGGATCGCGGACGACCCCGATATGCCGGCCGGTGAGCGGGTGCACGCCGAGAGTGCTGTGACGGAAGACACCGCGGAAGCCCTGGCCTACCTCGTGGATCCGTTCGACCTGGTCAGTGAGGTGCCGGGGGCCGAGCTCGCGCAGGCCTCCTGGTCGGCCGAGCGGATCGACTACGACCCCGATTCGCCGGACGGGTACCTGGACGAGGATGATGTCGAGGAGGACGACGAGAGCGAACGGGCGGGCGGCAGCGCCTGACGTCGGTCCGGGGACCGCGATCCCCCGGCCGGCAGCCGCCGCCCGGGGTTTCGTCGTCCCGCCTGGCGCACGGACCGTCACCCGCACCACCCGTCGCGGCGGACGTGTCGTGCCCCACACATGCGGTAGATGTGGAACGGGGCGCACCGGTCGGAGCGTTGGAGTTCGTTAACGGGGGCTCTTGGGGTTTGGGGATACGGCAACGATGGAGAAGCGTGTGATGACGAACAGTAAGCGGCGCAGGGGCTTCGTGGTCGCGTCCGCACTGCTCGGTGGCGTGCTGGTGCTCTCGGCGTGTTCCGGCGGCGGCGACAGCGCCTCCGGAAGCAGCGGGGGCGGCGACACCTCCCAGGCCAAGGCCGACGAGGCGGCCGCCAAGAAGGCGTCCGAGGCCGACATCAGGATCACGCCCAAGGACGGCTCCGACAACGCCTCCATCAACAACTCCGCGGCCGTCACCGTCAGCAAGGGCACGCTGACCAGCGTGACGATGACGTCCGCCGACGGCAAAGCCGTCTCCGGGCAGCTGTCGGCCGACAGGACCAGCTGGAAGCCGAGCGTCCAGCTGGAGCGCTCGACCACCTACAAGGTCGCCGCGGCCGCGAAGGACTCCGAAGGCCGCGTGGCCCACGAGAACGCCTCGTTCACCACGGTCTCCCCGTCCAACAGCTTCATAGCGAACTTCACGCCGGAGGACGGCTCCACCGTCGGTGTCGGCATGCCGGTGTCGATCAACTTCGACAAGGCGATCACCGACAAGGCCGCCGTCCAGAAGGGCATCACGGTCACCTCCAGCAGCGGCCAGGAGGTCGTCTGCCACTGGTTCAACACCAACCGCATGGACTGCCGGCCCCAGGACTACTGGCAGGAGAACTCCACCGTCACGCTGAAGCTCGCGCTCGACGGCGTCGAGGGCGCCGACGGCGTCTACGGCGTCCAGCAGAAGACGGTCACCTTCCACATCGGCCGCAACCAGATCTCCTACGTCGACGCGCAGACCAAGCAGATGAAGGTCACGCAGGACGGCAAGGTCGTCAAGACCATCCCGATCTCCGCCGGTTCGCCCGAGAACACGACGTACGAGGGCATCATGGTGATGTCGGAGAAGTTCAAGGAAACCCGGATGAACGGGACGACCGTGGGCTTCACCGACAACGACGGCAAGGCCGAGTACGACATCAAGGACGTGCCGCACGCCATCCGCCTGACCAACTCCGGCACCTTCGTGCACGGCAACTACTGGGGCGCGAAGTCCATCTTCGGCAGCGTGAACACCAGCCACGGCTGCGTGGGCCTGTCCGACACCAAGGGCGCCAACGACCCGAACACACCGGCCGCGTGGTTCTACAACAACTCGATCCTCGGTGACGTCGTGGTCGTCTCGAACACCGGCGACAAGACGGTGGCCCCCGACAACGGCCTCAACGGCTGGAACATGAACTGGGCCGAGTGGAAGGCCGGATCGGCCGTCTGACGGCTGCTCCACAGGTGACCGGTGCCGCCCCCAGGGGCGGCACCGGTGTTTCTGGGCCCGGCCACAGCCTTCTCATGCTTCTCTTATGGCCGCCTTATCGAGTCATCACGGGGCGTACCTACCTTGCGGCCATGTTCTTCACCTACCTGAGGCGCGAACTGCGGCGCCGTAGAAAGGCGGCGCTCGTCGTCGCCTCCGGCCTCGCGCTGGGCATCGCGCTCGTCATCGTGGTCAACTCCGTGGCGTCCGGCATGGGCAAGGCGCAGGACAAGGTCCTCCAGTCGCTGTACGGCCTCGGTACCGACATGACGGTCACCAAGGCGGCCGCGCCCCCGACGAGCGGCTCGGGCCGTCCCCGCTTCGACTTCGACGCGCAGGACGCCGACTCCGACAAGGAGCAGAGCAGCGACCGCGTCATGGTGCAGGGCTTCCAGACGCTGTCGACGGCGACGGTGACGAAGGTGGCCGGCCAGCGCGGTGTCTCGGACGCCGTCGGCGGTCTGAGCCTCCAGGTCATCAAGGTCAGCGGCCAGTTCACGCGGGGTCAGTTCCAGCAGAACGGCGACGGCCAGCAGAACGGCGAGGGCGGTATGCCGGGCGGCCCCGGCGGCGGCACCGGCCAGCCGCAGGGCGAAGTGCGCGGCGGCGGCGCCAACTTCGACGTCAACAACTACTCCGTCTACGGCACCGACGTCACCGATCCGGCCCTCGGCCCGCTGACCTCGTCGAAGATCACCAGCGGCCGCACCTTCAAGACCACGGAGACCGACGCCGAGGTCGCCGTCGTGGACTCCGCGTACGCCAAGGAGAAGAAGTACAAGGTCGGTTCGACCGTCACCGTCAAGGGCACCAAGTTCAAGATCATCGGTGTCGCCACCGCCGACAGCGGCGACTCGGCCGCCAACCTCTACATCCCGCTGAAGCAGGCCCAGACCCTCAGCGACTCGAAGAACAAGGTCACCACGATCTACGTCAAGGCGACCGACTCGCAGAAGATCGACTCCGTCAAGTCGGCGATCCAGAAGAACATCTCGGGCACGACGGTCACCACCTCCGCCGACCTCGCCGACACCGTCTCCGGCTCCCTGTCCACGGCCTCCTCCCTCGCCACCAGCGTCGGCAAGTGGCTGTCGATCGCCGTGCTGGTGGCCGCCTTCCTGGTCGCGGGCCTGCTCACCTCCTCCGCGGTCTCGCGCCGGGTGCGCGAGTTCGGCACGCTCAAGGCGCTGGGCTGGAAGTCTGGCCGGGTGACCGGGCAGGTCGTCGGCGAGGCGATCGTCAACGGACTGGTCGGCGGCGCCCTCGGCATCGCGCTCGGCCTGGCGGGCGCGTACGCCGTCACCGCGATCAGCCCGACGCTGCAGGCCCAGCTGGGCTCCGGCGGGGGCGGCGGAGGGATGGGCGGACCCGGGGGCGGCGGCTTCGGCGGCGGTCCCGGCCGCCAGGCCGCGAAGACCCTCGAGGTCGCGCTCACCGCGCCGGTGAGCGCCACGACGATCGCCCTCGCGGTCGCCCTAGCGGTGGCCGGCGGCCTGATCGCGGGCGCGTTCGGCGGCTGGCGGGCCTCGCGGCTGCGGCCGGCGGACGCACTGCGGCGCGTGGAGTAGCGCACCCCCTCAGGCGCCCCCTCCGCACCCTCTCCGCACGCCCTCCGCACCCTCTCCACGCGTCCTCAGCACCCTCTCCGCTGGCCCTCCGTGCCCCTCTGCACGCCCTCAGCGCCCCTCCGCACGCCCTCCGTGCCCCCCCGCACGCCCTCCGTGCCCCCCCCGCACGCACCCGGGGCCCGCCCGACCGGCGCGGGCCCCGATCCCCATACGTCAGGCAGGAGTTGACCATGTACGAACTCAGAGGCGTCACCAAGCGCTACACCCGCGGCAAGGAGACCGTCGACGCCCTCGACGGCATCGACCTCACCATCGGCGACGGCGACCGGCTCGTCATCCAGGGCCCCACCGGCGGCGGCAAGTCCACCCTGCTGCAGATGCTCGGCGGACTGGACCGGCCCACCGCCGGCGAGGTCGTCCTCGACGGCGTCGACCTGGCGAAGCTGTCCGAGGCCAGGCTCACCAAGGTGCGCAGCGAGAACATCGGCTTCGTCTTCCAGTCCTTCAACCTCATCCCGACGCTCACCGCCCAGGAGAACGTCGAGACCGCCCTCGTGCCGCTCGGCGTGAAGGTCAGGGAGCGGCGCGAACGGGCCGCCGAGGCACTGAAGTCGGTCGGTCTCGGCGAGCGGCTCGGGCACCTGCCGTCGGAGATGTCCGGCGGCCAGCAGCAGCGCGTCGCCATCGCCCGCGCCCTGGTCAAGCAGCCGAAGGTGCTGCTCGCCGACGAACCCACCGGCAACCTCGACGAGTCGATGCGCGACGAGATCATGGAGGTGCTGGAGCGGATGTGGAAGGAACTCGGGCTGACCTTCATCATGGTCACCCACGACTCCTCGATCGCGCGGCGGGCCCCGCGCCTGGCGACGATCCGCAAGGGACGCATCACCGTCAAGGAGAACGCGGGCGCGTAGGGCCTGTCGCGAAGTCCCGCCGCCCGCCCGCGGGACGCCTGTCAAGCGGCCCCGCGGAGTCCCAATTCGACGAAGCTGTAACAGTGTTCGTGCGGCGGCGTAACAGTTGCCGCATACACCTGATGCCCTTCTCTCCTCCCTTGAGACGCCTGATCACCCCCCGGCATACTGCGTGTTCCCGGGGGGCGTACGCGCGCCTGTACGAGACCACCCCCGGCCGGGTGACGGGGGACGACGCCCGGAACTTCATCTCCAGGGGGAGACTTGCGTCAACAAGTGAAGAGAGCATGCGCGGCCACGATCGCCACCGCGGCCGCCGTGGCCCTGGCGGCGGGCATGACCAGCCCGGCGTCGGCCAGGCCCGGACAGGCGAGCAGCGCCTCGAAGGCGGCCCTCACCGCCAAGCACCGCATCACCCTGATCACCGGTGACCGCGTCGCCGTGGACGCCAAGGGCCGTGTCGTCGGCCTGGAGCCGGCCAAGGGGCGCGAGCACATACCCGTCCAGATCCGCAAGGCCGACGGCCACACCCTGGTCGTGCCGGCCGACGTCGCCCGCATGATCGCCACCGGCAAGGTGGACCAGCGCCTCTTCGACGTCACCGAGCTGAACAAGGCCGCCACCCGCACGTCGCAGAAGCGGGGCCTGAAGGTCATCGTCGGCTACCGGGGCGCCGCGGCGGCCGCCCGGGCCGACGTACGGGACGCGGGCAAGCTCCGCGAGAGCCTGAAGACCCTGAACGCGGACGCGGTGCAGACGCCGAAGCAGGACGCGCCCGAACTGTGGGACGCCGTCACCGACGGCGACCGCACCGCCTCCGGCATCGCCCACGTCTGGCTCGACGGCGTCCGCAAGGCCAGCCTCGACAAGTCCGTGCCGCAGATCGGCGCGCCCACGGCGTGGGCGGCCGGCTACGACGGCAAGGGCGTGAAGATCGCCGTTCTGGACACCGGCATCGACGCCACCCACCCGGACCTCAAGGACCAGGTGATCGCGGCCAAGAACTTCTCCACCTCGCCCGACGCCACCGACAAGTTCGGCCACGGCACGCACGTCGCCTCCATCGCGGCCGGCACCGGCGCCAAGTCCGGCGGCAAGTACAAGGGCGTCGCCCCGGGCGCCAAGCTGCTCAACGGCAAGGTCCTCAGCGACGACGGCTACGGCGACGACTCGCAGATCCTCGCGGGCATGGAGTGGGCCGCCGAACAGGGCGCCGACGTCGTCAACCTCAGCCTGGGCGGCGGCGACACGCCGGAGATCGACCCGCTCGAGGCCGAGGTCAACAAGCTGTCGGAGCAGAAGGGCATCCTGTTCGCCATCGCCGCCGGCAACGACGGCGACTTCGGCGACCAGACCATCGGCTCCCCGGGCAGCGCCGCCGACGCCCTGACCGTCGGCGCCGTCGACGACAAGGACAAGCTGGCCTCCTTCTCCAGCCGCGGCCCCGGACTCGACGGGCAGATCAAGCCCGACGTGACCGCCCCCGGCGTGGACATCACCGCGGCGGCGGCCCCCGGCAGCGTCATCGACCAGGAGGTCGGCGAGAAGCCGGCCGGCTACCTGACGATCTCGGGCACGTCGATGGCGACCCCGCACGTGGCGGGCGCGGCGGCGATCCTCAAGCAGCAGCACCCGGACTGGTCGTTCGCCGAGCTCAAGGGCGCGCTGACCGGCTCCGCCAAGGACGGCGGGTACACGCCGTTCCAGCAGGGCTCGGGCCGCATCCAGGTCGACAAGGCCATCAAGCAGACGGTGATCGCCGACCCGGTGTCGGAGAGCTTCGGCGTCCAGCAGTGGCCGCACACCGACGACAAGCCGGTCACCAAGCAGCTGACGTACCGCAACCTCGGCACCAAGGACGTCACCCTGAAGCTGACGTCCAGCGCCACCAACCCCAAGGGCCAGGCGGCTCCCGCGGGCTTCTTCAAGCTCGGCGCCACCACGGTCACCGTCCCCGCGGGCGGCAAGGCCACCGTCGGCCTCACCGTCGACACCAGGCTGGGCGGCACGGTCGACGGCATGTACTCCGCGTACGTGACCGCGACCGGCGGCGGGCAGACCGTGCGCACCGCGGCCGCGGTGCAGCGCGAGGTCCAGTCGTACGACGTCACGCTGAAGTTCATCGGCCGTGACGGCAACCCGGCCAAGAACTACCTCGCGACCCTGTTCGGCGTCTCGGGCCTCGGCGAGGGCAGCTTCTACTCGCCCTACGACCCCTCCGGCACCGTCACCGCGCGCGTGCCCAAGGGCAGCTACGTCCTCGACACCGGCGTCATCGTGGACCCGGAGGACTTCGCCAAGGGCGTCGACTCGCTGGCCCAGCCGAAACTGAGCGTCACCAAGAACACGACGATCACGCTGGACGCGCGGACCGCGAAGCCGGTCGACATCACCGTCCCGGACGCCGCCGCCAAGTCGCAGTTCGCGTCGCCCGGCTACACGGTCCAGTCCGGCAACTTCGGCATCTCCTTCGGCTGGTGGCTGGACTCCTACGACAACTTCCGCACCAAGGGCCTCGGCCCGGAGGTCACCGACGGTTCGCTGACCCAGCAGTGGGACGGCCACTGGACCAAGGGCGACGACGAGGAGTACGACACCACGACCGGCGCGGTGGTCAAGCAGCTCGCCACCGGCTACACCAAGCACTACAAGGCGAGCGAACTCGCCACGGTCAAGGTCGGCATGGGCGCCGCGGCCAGCGGCAAGACGGGCGCGGTCAGCGCGCTGGGCTGGCTGCCCAACAGCACCGGCGCCTCCTCGATCGGCGTTCCGCAGGCCCTGCCCGGCACCCGCAAGCTGCACCTGTCCACCTCGGGCGGCGTGCAGTGGAACCTGGAGTTCGCGCAGTACGGCGGCACCGACTCCGAGGGCTTCCCGATCTCCGAGGCCGGCTACGTCATCGACGCCCCGCAGACCTTCAAGGCGGGCCAGACCTACTCGAAGACCTTCAACACGGCCGTGTTCGGACCGCACCTGAACTACAACTACGGCCTGTACCGCGACGGCAACAGCATCTCCGGTCTCGTGCCGCTGTTCGCCGACGGCAAGGCGCACGCGGGCTCCTCGCTCTTCACCTCGGTCACCACCACGCTCTACCGCAACGGCACCAAGGTCGGCTCCAACGACGACCCGCTGTTCGGCGACGGCGAGTTCAAGGTCCCCTCCGGTGAGGCGGACTACAAGCTGACGACGTCGGTCAAGCGCACCGTCAAGGTCGCGGCGGCCTCCACCCGCATCGACGCGAGCTGGACGTTCCGCTCCAAGAAGACCTCCGACTTCACCAAGCTGCCCGCCTCCACGGTCCGTTTCAACGCGACCACGGGACTGGACAGCAGGGTCGAGGCCGGCAAGACGATGAGCATCCCGGTCGTCGTCGAGGGCTCCGCCAAGGGCAGCAACCTCAAGTCGCTGGGCGTGTGGGTGTCGTACGACTACGGCCAGACCTGGAAGAAGGTCAGCGTGGTCCACGGCAAGATCACCGTGAAGAACCCGGCGAAGGGGAAGGCCATCTCCTTCCACGCCAAGATCACCGACAAGAAGAACAACAAGTCGACGATCTCGATCTACAACGCCTACTACGGCAAGTAGTCCGCGGTTCCTGACAGGGAACCCAGCGGCCTGACAGGCCGAAGAAGCCCGCCGGAAGATCTTCCGGCGGGCTTTTCGCCGAGTCCGTGCCGCACCTGGCGGCGGGGACGTTCCCCTGAGCGGCCGTCAGCCGCCCGGCCGGAACGCGCCCTCCGCCGGGTGCGCGAACGCCTCCACGGCGGTCTTCCGGCCGGCCGCGGTCCCCTTGAGCGCGAGCTGCCCGCCCATCACCCGCAGGTCCACGGCGAAGCGCACCGCGCCCCGCTCGGCCCGGAGGCCGTGGACGCGGGAGCCGGGGTAGCCGAGCTCGTTCAGTTCCCTCGCCACCCGGCCCGTGGTGGGCCTGTCCAGGCCGGTCAGCGCCAGGGCGACGCGTTCGCTGTGTTCCCGCCCCTCACACGCCTCCACCCCCTTCAGCCGGGCCGGCTCAGCCGTGGCGGCGGGGGACGGCTCCTCCGTGGGCTGCTCCTCGGTGGGCGGCTCCTCGTCCACCGGCAGCGGCTCGTCCGGGCTCGTGGGCGGACGCTCACCCGGGGCCGGGTCATCGGACTCCGCCGTCGTCGGAGGGTCCGGTACGCACGGGGCGCCCACCCGCTCCAGCATCTCCAGGAACGCCACCCCGGCATTCGCGCCCGGGCTGGTCGCCGCCCGCGCGCCCGCGGCGTCCACGGTGTGGTGCCGTCGTCCCCCGGCCTGTTCGCCGCCGCACCCGGACAGCGCCGCGACGGCGAGCGCCGCCGCTCCGGCGCTCGCGAGAAATCTGTTCAGCGTCATGAACAAACCCTTACGGAACGGCCCGCATCGCCACATGAGTACGCGTACTCACCGGCCCCTGAGCCCGCTCGGGCGGACGCCGGTGGATCAGGGCCGGGCGGAGGAGGCCTTCGGGGTCGCGTCCGCCGCCCAGCTGCCGAGCAGCCGCAGCGCCTCCGCCGACGGCGACCCCGGCTCCGCGTGGTAGGTGACCAGGACCTGCTCCGCGTCGTCGGCCAGGCGGAAGGACTCGTACGACAGTGTCAGGTCGCCCACCAGCGGATGGCGCAGGTTCTTGACGCCGTAGCCCTTCTCCTTGACGTCGTGCATGGCCCACAGGCACCGGAACTCCTCGCTCTTGACGGAGAGTTCACCCACCAGGGAGGACAGGCGCGGATCGTCGGGACAGCGGCCCGCCTCCATGCGCAGGAAGCTGACGACGTCGCTCGCCTTCTGCTCCCACTGCACGAACAGGTCACGGTAGTCGGGCCGCAGGAACACCAGCCGCGCCCAGTTCCGCTCCTGCGCCGGCAGCTCGGCCCAGTCACCGAAGACCGCGGCGGCCATCCGGTTCCAGGCGAGGATGTCCGAACGCCGCCCCGTCACGTAGGCCGGCACCGTGTCCATCGTGTCCAGCAGCTGCCGCAGCGCGCCGCGCACCTGCTGCGTCCGTCCGGCCGGCTTCTTCTTGTGCTGCTTCGGCTTCGCCAGGTGCACCAGATGCGCGTGCTCGGCGTCGCTCAGCCGCAGCGCCCGCGCGATCGAGTCGAGCACCTCCGCCGACACGTTCCGCCCGTTGCCCTGCTCCAGACGCGTGTAGTACGCCACGGACACCCCGGCGAGCTGCGCCAGCTCCTCGCGGCGCAGCCCCGGCACCCGGCGGTGCCGGCCGAAGTCCGGCAGCCCCACGTCCTCCGGCTTCAGCCGGGCGCGCCGGGTGCGCAGGAACTCGCTGAGCTCGGCACGCGGGTCCAGGGCCGACGCGGGCTCCCGCACGGTTTCGGGCTGTTCCTCCATGCCTTCCAGTATTCACGGTCGTACGCACAGCAGCCTGACCCCGCCAGTGGTAGGCACAGCGGACGTAGGCACAGGCGTGGCCTGGGTGAGCCGCGATCCGCTGGGCACACTGGACGTCGTGCCCGGCCGAAAGGCAGCCGGGCGCACACGACCTTGCTAGGAGAACCCCCGGCATGACCACTGTTGCTGCGTACGCCGCACCCGCCGCCAAGGCGCCCCTGGAGCGCACCACCATCGAGCGCCGAGCGGTCCGCGAGCACGACGTCCTGATCGACATCAAGTTCGCCGGCATCTGCCACTCGGACATCCACCAGGCGCGCGAGGGCTGGGGCGAGGCGATATTCCCGATGGTCCCGGGCCACGAGATCGCGGGCGTCGTCTCCGAGGTCGGCCCCGGCGTCACCAGGTTCGCCGTAGGCGACCGCGTGGGCGTCGGCTGCATGGTCGACTCCTGCCGCGAGTGCGAGAACTGCCTCAAGGGGCTGGAGCAGTACTGCCTGGCCGGCAACGTCGGCACGTACAACGCCATCGGCAGGGACGGCGAGCCGACCTACGGCGGCTACTCCGAGAAGATCGTCGTCGACGAGAACTACGTCGTGCGCATCCCCGACGGCCTGGCGCTGGACGTCGCCGCGCCCCTGCTGTGCGCCGGCATCACCACCTACTCCCCGCTGCGTCACTGGAACGCGGGCCCCGGCAAGAAGGTCGCGGTCGTCGGCCTCGGCGGCCTCGGCCACATGGGCGTCAAGCTCGCGCACGCGATGGGCGCCGAGGTGACCGTCCTGTCCCAGTCCCTGCGCAAGAAGGACGACGGGCTGAAGCTGGGCGCCGACCACTACCACGCCACCAGCGACCCGGAGACCTTCAAGGCACTGCGCGGCACGTTCGACCTGATCATCTCGACCGTGTCGGCCCCGATGGACTTCGGCGCGCTGCTGTCCCTGCTCAGGACGGACGGCGCGCTGGTGAACGTGGGCGCCCCCGAGGAGCCGGTCTCGCTCAACCTGTTCTCGGTGATCGGCGGCCGCAAGACCCTCGCCGGCTCCGGCATCGGCGGCATCCAGGAGACCCAGGAGATGCTCGACTTCTGCGCGGAGCACGGCATCGGCGCCGAGATCGAACTGATCCGCGCCGAGCAGGTCAACGAGGCGTACGAGCGGGTGCTGGCGAGCGACGTCCGGTACCGGTTCGTGATCGACGCGTCGACGATCTGACCCCGCGCCGCGCTCCGGGGCTCCGGCGGTGTTACGCCGGAGCCCTCGACGGACGCCGGCCGGCCACCGTCGGCCGGCCGGGTGCGCTCAGCCGGCGGCGGCGAACTCCTCGCCGTCGCCGTAGACCCGTACCAGCACGCCTCCATCGGTCCCCGGCCGCACCGAGTGCGCGCGCCCGAGCCCGGCGACCCGGACCCGTCCGTCGGCCGTGACCTCCGCCATGGTGTTCTCGTCGAGCGCGACGCCGTGGGCGAGCCCGTGCCGGGCGGCCGCCGCGATCAGCCGCGGCAGGTTCCCCCACTGCGCGGCGTGCACGTCGACGGCGAAGGGCACGATCCCGAGCCCGGCCCGCACCTCCACCTCCTCCAGGTCCTCCGCGCTGTCCTCCGGGCACACCGCGACCCCGCCGTCGAGCCAGCCGCCGACGAGGGCGTCCCGCGCCGCCACCACGGCGCCCGCGGAGAAGCCCGCGTACGGGATGCCGTACTCGGCGAGCAGGCCCGGCAGCCGGTCGAGACAGTCGCTGAACGCCTCCTGGTACGCGGGCGTGAGCCCACCGCAGACCAGCAGCCCCTGCACGTCCCGCAGGAGACCGACGTCGAACCGCTCGCCGAGCGGCACGAGCAGCGGAACGGGGACGCAGTCGGCGACCTTGCGCAGTACCGGCTCGTACCGCGCGAACTGCCCCGCGCCGTCGCCCTCGTCGACGATCACGCACCCGATCCTGGGCGCACCGCCCCCGGCGGCGTCCGCGGCGGCGCGCAGGAAGGGCCCGTAGACCGCTGTCGCGGCGGCCGTGTCCCAGCCGCCCCCGATGAGAAACGTACGAAAGCTCATGTGCTCCCCCGATTGATCGAACCGGCACTGTACGGGCTGGACGTGCTGATCGTCGAGCGGATGGCCGGACCGGTCCCGGCGGATCCCCGGTCCGGGACGGATCTCCGCCCGGCCCCCACCGCGTTCGCGCGGAATGTGCACCCATGGTGACATTCCGGCTACCGAAAGTTCCCGTGCTCGGTCAGGAGGGACGGCATGGGCCGCGTCACGCCGAGAGTCCGGTCTTCGCTGACGTGCGTGGTGCTTCTCGCCGCGGCCGGATGCGGTCAGTACCAGGCCGGCGCCGGGTCGGGCACGGCCGGCGACCAGGTCACCGAGGGGCTGGTCGGCGACCTGAAGCAGAGCGGGTTCCAGGTCAGTCCGGGATACGCGCGGCTCTACACCCAGCAGGGCTGCAAGCAGTACACCCAGTCGATCGCCGACCGATACCACTCGGACAACGCCGCCGGCTCCTCCCGGAGCGCCACGCCGATCGGCAGCCGGCCCAGCTCGCAGGGGTAGCCGTACGGGCTGTCCATGTCCTCCGGCCACAGTGGGGTGTCTACGCCGGCCTCGAAGAAGAACCGCAGCCAACGGGTCACACGGCATCCTCTCAGGCGTCCGCGACCGGGCCGCGTCGCGTCAGCGGGCCCGTACGGTGAACGGCACGGTGATCACCTCGCCGCCGGCGAGCCGGAACTGCGCCCACAGCCGGTAGGTCCCGGCGGTGGGGAACTCGGCGTGCACGTCGAGTTCGGGCCCGAAGGTCTGGCCGGGCAGGGCGAAGACCGGACGGCCGTCGGAGCCTGTGACCTCGGCGTGTTCGTGGGCGAAGGTCTGTCCGTCGGCGCGCATGACCACGATGTGGCCGGCGGCGGCGAGGTAGGGCCGCAGGCCGTCGACCGGGCGGCCGGTGGCGGCGTCGCTGAAGGTGTAGCGCAGGTCGCTGCGCCTGCCCGCCTCGGCGTCGCCGTCGAGCCGCACGCGGACGCCGTCCACGACGGTGCTGCGCGGGCCCGCGGTGAGGGTCACCGGCGCGGGGGCGCGGCCGGCGACGGTCAGCAACTGCCGGAAGTGGACGTCGGCCAGCTGACCCTGCCGCCGGAACTCGGCGTTGACGATGTACCGTCCGGCGGTCGGGAAGGTGATCTCCACCGCGAGCTGTCCGGGCCGGCCGGTCGGTCGCGGATGCGCGTGGGTGAACGTGCCGAGATCGGCGCGGGTGGCGATCAGGTGCATCCACGCCTCGTGGCTGCGGGTCAGGTCCTGCACCGGCTTGCCCGTCCGGCGGTCGACGACGGTGGCCACCAGCCGGGTCGGCACGCCCGGCCGGGTGCTCGCGGGCAGGTCGAGGCGGACATCGAGTCCCGCCTCGGCGGCATCGGCCGGCGGGCTGTCGGCGGTCATCATCACGCTCATCGCGGGGCGTATCGGCATACCGGTGCCCTGCACCCAGGCCAGCTGGCCGTTCATGCCGCGCTCGGCGAAGTCCATACGGCTGACCGCGGTCAGTCCGGCGCCCAGGGCCAGGGCGACGGCCGCGATACCGGTCAGGTAGGCGTACTGGCCGACCCGGGCGCGCAGCGGCGGACGCAGTATCTCGCGGGCCCCGGCCGGGCGGCGGAAGCGGCGCAGCCGCAGCGCGTTGGTGACCACGCTCACCGAGCTCATCGCCATCGCCGCACTGGCCAGCACCGGGTCCAGCAGCAGGCCGTGCCACCAGTACAGTGCCCCGGCGGCGACCGGTACGAGCAGCAGGTTGTAGCCGAACGCCCAGCCCAGCCCCTGCTTCATCGTCGTCACGGTGCGCCGCGACAGCGCGATCGCCGAAACGATGCCGCGCAGGTCGCCGCCGACCAGCGTGACGTCGGACGCGGCGATCGCGACATCGGCGCCGGTGCCGACCGCCAGGCCGATCGCGGCCTCACTGAGGGCGCCGGCGTCGTTGATGCCGTCACCGCAGAAGGCGACGACGTCCCCCCGCTCCTGCAGTTCGCGCACCTTCGCCGCCTTCTCGGCCGGCAGCACATCGGCGAGCACGTGCTCGATGCCGACCTGCTCGGCGATCGCCGCGGCGGTGGCGGCGTTGTCGCCGGTGAGCATCCACACCTTCAGGCCCAGCGCCTTGAGCTGGGCGACCGCCTCGGCCGACTCCGGCTTCACCGTGTCGGCCACGGTGAGCACGGCGGCCGCGGCCCCGTCGACCGCGACGAACATCGGCGTGCGACCTGCCGCGGCCTCGGCGGCAGCGGTGGACTCCAGCGCGGCGACGTCGACGCCGCGGGCGGCCATCAGCGCGGCGTTGCCCACGAGCACGCGCTTCTCACCCACGACGGCGTCGACGCCATGCCCGGGAACGGCGTCGAAGGAACGCAGCGCGGGCAGGTCGAGGGAGCGAGCGGTGGCGGCGGCGACGATCGCCTCGCCGACCGGGTGCTCGCTTCCGGTCTCGGCGGCCGCCACGAGGGCCAGCACGTCGTCCTCGCCCCAGCCGCCGGTGGCGGTGATGCCGGTCAGGGACGGCTCGCCCCGGGTGATCGTGCCGGTCTTGTCGAGCACCACGGCGGTGACCCGTCGGGCGGTCTCCAGCGCGTCCCCGTTGCCGATGAGGATGCCCAGCTCCGCGGCGCGGCCGGTGCCGGCCATCACCGCTGCCGGCGTGGCCAGGCCGAGTGCGCAGGGGCAGGCGATGATCAGCACCGCGATCGTGGTGCTGATCGCCGTCGTCAGCCGTCCGGTGTCCGGGCCGAGCGTCGCCCACGCGACGAACGTGGCGGCGGCCAGGCCGAGCACGATCGGGACGAACCAGGCCGAGACCCGGTCGGCGAGTCTCTGCAGCGGCACCTTCGCGCCCTGCGCGTCCTCGACCAGCCGGACGATCTGCGCCAGCGCGCTGTCCGCGCCGACCGCGGTGGCCCGCAGCACCACCGTGCCGGTGCGGTTGATCGTGGCGCCGATGACCCGATCGCCGGCGGTCTTGTCCACCGGCAGGCTCTCGCCGGTCAGCATGCTCTCGTCGATCGCCGTGGCGCCTTCGGTGACGACGCCGTCGACCGGGACCTTCTCCCCCGGCCGGACCCGGACCAGGTCGCCGACGACGACCTGGTCGACCGGGACGTCGACCGGAACGCCGTCGCGCAGCACGCGGGCGGTCTTCGGCGCCAGTCCGGCCAGGGCGTTGATCGCCGCGGCGGTCTGCTTCTTCGCCTTCGCCTCCATCCACCGCCCGGCCAGGACGAGGGCCAGGATGACCAGCGAGGTCTCGAAGTACAGGTGCAGCGGCAGGCCCCACCGCTCGGCGGCCGCGGGCCAGAGAGTGACGAACGCGCTGTAGGCGTAGGCGACTCCGGTGCCCAGCGCCACCAGGGTGTTCATGTTCATGCTGCGGTGCCGCGCGGCGGCCCAGGCGGCGCGGTAGATGTCCCGCCCGGCCCAGAACTGCACAACCGTGGCAACCACGAGGACGGCCGGCATCAGCCAGTCCATCACGTCGAGGTAGAGCGGTATGTACATCAGCACCATCAGCCCGAGGCCGGTGGCGAGGGTGACCTGCCACCTGCGCTTCAGCGAAGTCAGGCGGGGCCCGCCGTCCCGCTCGTCACCCCCCGCGGCGTTCGCGGTGGTCGTCGTCGGTCCCGCGGTCGTGGGTCCCGCGGTCGTGGGTCCCGCGGTCGTGGGTCCCGCGGTCGTGGGTCCCGCGGTCGTGGGTCCGGTGGTCGTCGGTCCGGTGGTCGTCGTCGGCCCGGCGGCGGACCGGGCGTCGCGGCGCGGGGCCGCGGTGTAGCCGGCCCGGGTGACCGCCGTGGTGAGCTCCTCCAGCCCCACTCGCGTCGGGTCGAAGAGGACGGTGGCGACCTCGGTGGCCAGGTTGACCTCCGCGGCTGCCACCCCGTCGACACGGCGAAGCGCCTTTTCCACCCTGTTGACGCACGAGGCGCACGTCATGCCGCCGATGTCGAGGATGCAGCCGGCGGTCGCCGCGGCCGCGGTCGAGGCAGTGCTGGTCATTCCGGACTCCTGTTCGGGCGGGGTTCCTGTGCCACGGCTGATGGTGCAGGGCGGGGGACCGGCCCCGGACCGGCGATTTCGCCGGGTTCGCGACGGGGTTCGCGACGGGGTTCGTGGTCGTCGGCGACCAGGCCTGCGTATGCGCTGGGCGGCCAGGCAGCGAGGATCTTGGGCCGCAGGGTGGCGCCGAGCCGGCGGTAGAAGCGCTGCGCGTCGACGTTGCCGGCCTCCACGCCCCAGCGGATGAGCAGTCGCCCGGGTGCGGCCGACGCGGCGAGAGCCGCCATGAGTCGTCGGCCGGTGCCGGCGTCGCGGTGCCCGGGGCGGACGTAGAGGTCGTCGAGGTCGAGTACGTCGCCGCCGGTCCACAGGTGCAGCCGGCGGACGGCGGAGACGTAGCCGACCGCCGGGCCGCCGTGTTCGGCCAGCAGGACGATCACCTCGGGGCGTCCGAGCAGGGCGTGCCACTGATCGTCGGTGACGTGCACCTGCGCCGTCTGATCCTCGTGGGCGGCGATCTCGCGGACCATCGCGGCCACGTCGGCGGCGTCGTCCGGTGTGGCCCGGCGGATCGTGATCTCGGTCATTGCGGGGAGTCCTCTCGTGGGGCGGTGGTGGACGGGGCGGCGGGAGCGGGAGGGCGGCTCCCGCCGCCGCGGTCGGTCCGCGCGACGCCGCGGGTGTCACCGACGGCGCCGGGCTGGGGCCGACGCCTCAGCAGTGGGCGTATTCGTGCGGACGCAGCAGCATGGCCGCGGCCATCGCCGGGAGCATGAGCAGGTGGCCCCACAGCATCAGGGCGCCGCCGTCGATGAGGTCGAGCGCCAGCGGCACGAACAGCACCAGGAAGGGCAGGTACATGGCCGCGCCCATCTCGGCGATGGGCCGCCAGCGGTGGCCGCGGAACCTCATCCACGCGGACATGGCCACCGTCATGTTCGTCGCCATGATCAGCGCGCCGGTGTAGGGGTTGTCCATCAGCGCGGCGGCGTCGAGGACGTACATCCACACCGGGTGCAGGACCACCATGCCGACGGCCATGGCCACGACCATCTCGGCGAAGTGGAGGGCGAATTTCCTGGCGCTCAGGCGGTGGCCGTCGTGCCCCGCGGCGTCGGTGGGCGCGGGGGCTGCGGACGGGGTGGCGGTTCGGTTGTGCACGGTATGTCTCCAGGGACGGGGTGGGGATGTCGGGGACGGGGTCCGGTCACGGGACGAGGGTGAAACCGGCCTCGTCGACGGCGTCGGCGATGGCGGCGCGGTCGACTGGCCGGGAGACGGTGACGGTGACGCTGCCGGTGGCCAGATCGACGGTGACGGACTCCACGCCGGCGACGCCCGAGATCTCCTCGGTGACGGCGCGGACGCAGTGCGCGCAGGTCATGCCGGTGACCCCGAAGGTGGTCGAGCCGATGAAGGTGCGGGGGGTGCCGGAAAGCATGGGTACTCCTCGAGTTGGTCGTGTTGGTGACGCTGGGGTCGGGTAGCGGAGTCGGCCCGGCGGCGGGTGCATCTCACCGGGAAAATCGCCGGGATCGGGCACGTTGCCGGCCCTGCTCGCGGGATCGTCCGCGGTGGCGCCGGTGCCGGGCTCGCCGTCTGGCGTGGCGAGGGGGAGGGCGGCCGCAAGCCCTTGATCTCTGACTCCGCGGACAGCTGGGCGCCGGGGGTCTGCGGCGGACGTGCCGGCTGTCACTCGGGCGGGGCGGCGAGGCAGCCGAGCCCGCTGGGGCGTGGTCGTTCTGAGCGTTCTCACGTGCGGAGACCGGGTCCGACGTCGCGGTAAGCCGGCCCCCGTCGAGGCGGCCAGGGCGGTCCTCGGCCGGCCGAAGGCGGGGTCTCGGCCCGGCCCCGGGAGGCCGTGGGGCGTCGTGGCCAGGGCCGGGCGTCGGCTACGGGTCGGCGCGGTCGCCGGTGATGCCGAAGGCGACCAGCGTCTGGTCCACGGCTTCATCGGCCCGGCGACGAGGCCTCCGGATCCGGCATCCTCCAGGCGACCACGACCAGCCAGATCATCCACGACACGTCCAGGACGAAGGCCAGCACGATGGCGATCGACTCCGTTGGGGAGAAGCCCGCGGAGCCGACGACCCAGCCCTGCACCAGGTAGCTGAGGCCGGAAAGCCCCATCAGGTGGACCATCGGCCGCGGGATCCAAGCCGTCCGCACGGCGGCGACCGCGAACAGGAGCAAGGCAAGGCCCAGGGCGAAGTCCTGGTAGCTCCGCACGCCCCACTCAAGCCAGCGGATGGCCTCGGCGCTCGCGAAGCGCGCCGGCTTCTCGGAGGCCGGGGCGCTCGCCCACGCGTTCACGGCATGCTTGAGGGCGACCCCGTCCACTGCTTGCAGGACGCCGTACAGCGCCAGCGTCGCCGCCGCGGAAGCGGCACCGAGTCGCCCCGCCCATCTCGCCGTTCCGCTGTGACCATCCAGAGCGGAGAACAGGGCGAGCAGCCCTGCGAGGAGGATCGCCATGCCGGCGAATTGGCCGACGTGCACGAGTGTCCAGACCCCGCTGTCGGCGTAGGCGGCGAACACGGCGTGGTGGTCATTTGCGTCCCCGCCGGTGTGGAACTGGGTGACCGCGATGTACAGGAGCTGTCCCACCAGAAGCAGCGTGGCGGCGCGGCGCAGCGACGTACGACGCGCCAGGGGTTCGGGGGGCGCGGGGGTGGCGCTCAGAACGCGGGACGCGCCGGGCGCAGCCGTGTGCTGGCGGTGTGCGCAGGTTCCGCCCTCGCTTGAAGGCGGTACAGCCGATGAAGGTGCGGGGGTGCCGGGAAGCACGGGAACTCCTCAAGGTGGTCGTGGTGGTGACGCTGGGGTCGGGTAACAGAGTCGGCCCCGAGGCGGCTGCGTCTCACCGGGGAAATCGCCGGGTTCGCAGTGCGAGGAACAGGGCGAGCAGCGCTGCGACGAGGATCGCCATCCCCGCGTATCGGCCGAAGTGCACCAGTGCCCGGAGCGCGCTGCCGGCGTGGGCCCCGAACACGGCGTGGTGGTCATGGGCGTCCCCACCGGTGGGGAACCGGGTGACCGCGAGGTACAGGACCTGCCCCGCGAGGAGCAGCGTGGCGGACAGCCGTAGCGACGTACGACGCGCCAGGGGTTCGGTGGGTTCGTGGGTCGCGCCCGGAGCGGGCGATGTGCTGGACACGGCAGGCCTCCGGGTGGCGTGCGGGTCGGACTGCGGGTCGGGCGGTGTCACGGGAGGGCCACGGGAGGAGGGCGAGGCCCGCCTCGCCGACGGTGGCGGTCCGCTCGGTGACCGGGCGCGGGGCGTCGGACGGTGAGGGGGAACTCCTCGACGTGCTGACGGCGGTGCCGTTCTGGTAAGCAGAGTCGGCGCCGGCCGGGGGCGTCTCACCGGGGAAACCGCCGGGTTTCCCGCCGTGCTCGGGCAGAGGACACCGACGCCGACGGCCCGGTCGCAGCCGCCTCGGACGTGGGGTGGTGGTCGCCTGGCCGCCTGCCGTGCCCGCCGGTCGCCCGGTCACGCACGCGGGATGTGGTCGGATCTCGGTCGGGGACCGTCCGGTGTGCTCGATGCGCTCGATATCGTTGGTTCGTGCTGGCCGGAAGGGACCTAGAGCGCGCGGCGGTCTCCGCGCTGCTCGACGCTGCCCGCGCCGGCAACGGCGGCGCGCTGGTGGTGCGTGGTGTCGCCGGGGCCGGCAAGTCGGCGCTGCTGGCCGACGCGCTGTCGACCGCGCCGGACCTCCAGGTGCTGCGCACTTCCGGCGTGGAATCCGAATCGCCGCTGGCCTTCGCCGCGCTGCAACGGCTCCTGTGGCCGTTGCGCGCCCGGATCGATGCCCTGCCGGCACCGCAGGCCGCGGCGCTGCGCGCGGCGATCGGTGAGGCCGAGGGCGAGGGCGACCGCTTCCTGGCGTTCCTCGGCACGCTGAGCCTGCTGGCCGACGCTGCCGAAAGGGCGCCGCTGCTGGTCATCGTCGACGACGCGCACTGGCTCGACGACGCGTCGGCCGCGGCGCTGCTGTTCGCCGCCCGCCGACTCCAGGCCGAGCCGGTGGCGCTGCTGTTCGCCGCCCGCGACGGCGACGCCCGCCGCTTCGACGCCGGGGACCTGCCCACCGTCGTACTCGGCGGCGTGACCGGCGCCGACGCCGACGCGCTGCTGTCCGCCCACGCCGGGACCGACGTCGACCCGGCGGTGTGCGGC
Source organism: Streptomyces sp. NPDC020996 (assembly GCF_040641355.1). Taxonomy (NCBI): domain Bacteria; kingdom Bacillati; phylum Actinomycetota; class Actinomycetes; order Kitasatosporales; family Streptomycetaceae; genus Streptomyces; species Streptomyces sp. NPDC020996. The sequence goes on along the minus strand of NZ_JBFADM010000001.1, from coordinate 303,139 downwards.
CGGCTGGTCGCGGACACCGGCGGCAACCCGCTCGCGCTGGTCGAGCTGGCCGGCGTGCTCACCGCCGACCAGCTGGCCGGCCGGGCGCCGCTGCCCACTCCGTTGCCGCTGACCGGCGGCGTGGAGCGCGCCTTCCTCAACCGCTGCCGCCGTCTCGACGAGCCCGCGCAGCGGTTTCTGCTGGTCGCCGCGACCGACGACACGGGCCGGCTGACCGTGGTCCGGGAGGCCGCCGAACGCCTCGACGCCGCGGATGCCGCCCTGGACGCGGTGGAACGGTCCGGGCTGCTGCGCGTGGACGGCGACGCCGTCGCCCTCTACCACCCGCTGGTGCGCTCGGCGGTCTACCGGGCGGCCACCAGCGCGCAGCGCCGAGCCGCGCACCGTGCGCTCGCCGACGTGCTGACCGGCGACCCCGAGCGGCGGGCCTGGCACCTGGCCGCCGCCGCCGACCGGCCCGACGAGGACGTCGTCGCCGCCCTCGACGGGGTCGCCGAGCGCGCCGCGGCCCGCGGTGGCCACGAGGCGGCGGCCGCCGCCTGGGCCCGCGCCGCCGAACTCGAAGAGGCCAGTGAGGCCCGCGGCCGGCGGCTGTACCTGGCCGCGTCCTCGGCCTGGCTGGGCGCGCACCCCGCACGCGGCTCGGCGCTCGCCCAGGCCGCTGCGGCGGACGTGACCGATCCGCTGCTGCGGGCGCGACTGCTCGCCCTCCAGGGGCAGATCGAGTGGAACACCCGCTCGCTGAACGACGGCTACGACCTCGTCCTCCAGGCCGCCGAGACCGCCACCGGCGTGGACGCGGCGCTGGGGGCTCAGCTGGCGATGCTCGCCGCGTCGCTCACGGCGTTCGGCGCCCGGTCCCCGCGCGCGGTGGACCCGGCCGCGCTGCTGGCCGAGCCCGCACCGGACGCGCCGCCCCGCGTGCGGGCCGCTCGGGCTCTGCTGCACGGCTTCGGCGCCGTCGCCCGCAGCGACTGGGCAGCGGCCGCGGAGTCCTTCCGGCGCGCGTTCGACCTCACCGACGCCGAGCCGGTCGACGACCACATGCTGCAGCCCAACCTGGGCATCGCCGCGATGCTGATCGACGACGACGAGCGCGGACTGCGACTGCACGAGCAGCAGCTGACCGCCGCCCGCAGCGCCGCCGCACTCACCATGGTCGAGCACGCCCTCACCCGCGGCGCCCACTTCCAGATCGCGACCGGAGCCTGGTCGAAGGCCGCCGGCGCCGCCGCCGAGGCGCTGCCACTGAGCGCCGGCACCGGTCACCCGGGGCTGACCGCGCTGCCCACCGCGCAACTCGCCCTGATCGCGGCGCTGCGCGGGGACGACGATGCCGAGCGCCACCTGGACCGGGTCACCGAGATCCGGGACAGGCACCCGATCGGCATCACCGACCGCCTCGTCGCCGACCTGGCGCACTGGGCCCGTGGGCTGCGCGCGGCCGCGCAGCCGGCGACCGCGCTGCACCACCTCGAGCAGATCGAAGGGCCGGCGTTCCGCCGGCTGGCCGCCCTCGACCTGTTCGACGCCGCCGTCCGCGGCGCCCGTACCGACCTCGCCCGCACCTGGCTGGCCGAGCTGGAGCAGTTCGCCGCGGGGACCGGCGCGCCGTCCGCGACCGCGGTCGTCGAGCACGGCCGCGCCCTGCTCGCCGGCGCCGGCGACGGCGACGCCGAGACCCACTTCCGGCGGGCACTCGCCGCGCACGCCGAATCGCCGCGGCTGCCCGACCGGGCCCGCACCCATCTGGCCTTCGGCGAGCACCTGCGCCGCGCCCGCCGCCGCGTCGACGCCCGCGAGCACCTGCGCACCGCGCTGGCACTGTTCGAGGACCTCGGCGCCACCCCGTGGGCCGAACGCGCCGCGCAGGAGCTGCGCGCCTCCGGCGAGAGCGCCCGCCGCCGCGACGTCACCACCGCCACCGCGCTCACCCCGCAGGAACGCCAGGTCGCCGCCCTGGTCCGGCAGGGCCTGTCGAACCGGGACGTGGCCGCCCAGCTGTTCGTCAGCCCACGCACCGTCGACTTCCACCTGAGGAACTGCTACGCCAAACTGGGTGTCAGTTCCCGCGCCGAGCTCACCGCCCTCCCGCTCGATCTGTGACCGGCGTCCAGGAATCGCTGGGAACCCTCACGTGTTGACCGGGGTGGGCAATGGATGCCGGTGAAGTGCGAGCCGGGCAGCCCGAGTGACCAGGCTGACACGTATGGGAGGGGCCGCGATGGCCGAGCAGACGCAGAGGGCCGTGCTGGCGGGCGGATGTTTCTGGGGGATGCAGGAGTTGATCCGCCGGCTTCCGGGCGTGACGGCCACCCGGGTCGGCTACACCGGGGGTGACGTGCCGAACGCGACGTACCGCAACCACGGCACGCACGCCGAGGCCATCGAGATCCTCTTCGACCCGGCGAAGACCGACTACCGCGCGATCCTGGAGTTCTTCTTCCAGATCCACGACCCGAGCACCAAGAACCGCCAGGGCAACGACATCGGCCTCAGCTACCGCTCGGCGATCTACTACGTCGACGACGAGCAGAAGCGGATCGCCGAGGACACGATCGCCGATGTGGACGCCTCCGGACTGTGGCCGGGCAAGGTCGTCACCGAGGTGGAGCCGGTCGGCCCCTTCTGGGAGGCCGAGCCCGAGCACCAGGACTACCTGCAGCGCTACCCGAACGGGTACACCTGCCACTTCCCGCGCCCGGGATGGCGGCTGCCGGCCCGGACGCAGGACTGACCACGAGAGACGCCCCGGTGGAACGCCACGGGCCGGGAAGGCCACGGGCCGAGGCTCGGCCGTCCAGGGCGGGGCCGGCGGGGCAGGACGCGGGCAGCCCCTGTCAGGGTCCTCTTGCTTCCCGCCTCGCGGGGTGGGCCGGGTCGCCGGGCGTCGACGAGATGTCGATGCCCGGCGGTCCTGCAGCTGGGGCCCGCTCAGAACCGGCGACCGAGGGCTGCGCCGAGCATGGCGATCCAGACCAGCAGCAAGGGCAGTGAGACGAACGCCATCGGGGTCAGGGCGGTGGACAGCAGCAGGTAGCCGATGCCGGACGCGGTGATCGTGACGGCGAGGGCCCAGCCGGTGACGGTCTCCCAACGCCGCAGCAGTGCGTCGTGCCGCGAGGCCACGCAGGCAGCAGCGGCGAGCGCGGCGAGCGCGAACATCTTGACGCCGTCCAGGCGCTGGACCGCCTCGAACAGTGCGCCCGTCCTGCCCGGTGACGCCGGATCGGCTCCGGAGACGGCGATCAGCTCCAGGACGAGTTGCACGGCCGCGAGTGCGGCCGCGGCCGTCCCGGCCCATCCGGCGAAGCGCGCCGTGGCGTTGCCGGTCCGGTGGGCCCAGCCGAGCAGTCCGGATCCGACGACCGCCAGACTAGCGGCCGCCACGCCGTGCACGAGCAGCACCTGGGCGATCGCCTGGACCGGCCGGTCGGCGTACGCGGTCGCGATGTGGGCGTCTGTGTCACCGGCCTCGGGTGTGGCGCCCCAGGCGACGGCGAGCCCGACGATCCATGCCGCGGCGTGTGTGTATCCGGCGGCGCGGGAAGCGGTGCCGGTGGCCTGCCCGGCAGCGATCATGGTCATGCGGTATCTCCCTGACGTTCGTCGTCGACGGCACGGGTGAGCGCCGCGCAGCCGATGCGCCATGCGGCGTCCAGGTCTGCGCCGGGCGGGAAGCGGCCGTCGAGTTCGAGTACGGCCATGCCGTGCGCGAACGCCCAGAGCGTGCGCGCGATGCCGACGTCGCCGTGCGCCGCGCGGACCAGCGGCATCGCCGCGCGCTCCTCGAGCCCCTCGGGCAGCGCGGTGCGGGCGAGCGGCCGGGTGTGCGTGATGCGGTAGAGGTGCGGGTTGGCAAGGGCGTGCTGCCGGTAGGCGCGGGCGAGCGCAGGCATCGCCGTTCCCTCGTCGGCCCCGGCTTCGGCGGCCTCCAGGTCCTGCGCCAACTGGGCCATGCCCTGCGCCTGGAGAGCAGCCTCGACGGCGCCCTTGTCGGGGAAGTGCTTGTACAGCGACGGTGCCCGGATGCCTACGCGCTCGGCGATACGCCGCATCGACAACCCGTCCGGCCCTTCGGTCTCGAGTAACTCCCGGGCGGCGTCCGTGATCTGCTGCGCCCGGTCAGCCACGGCGCGCCGTCCGCGCGACGGCGGTGCCGGTGGGCCTGCCGGGTCCGGCGACGGGCCGGGCACTGCCGGTGGCCGTGGTCGTGGTCGTGGTCACGGTAATCCTTCCGCGTCGGGACTGGGCCGATTCGGCTAACGTTGTTAGCCGCGCGCCGTGACTTTAGGGCTAACGCTGTTAGCCGTCAAGCCTGAGGGTGCCGAAATCCGATCGCGCCGCTGAGCCTGGAGCCTCCTGCGTCACCTCGACAGAGGCCGTCCACTCGTCCGCGTTACGCTCTACGGCCTCACCGGAGAGCCCGAGCTGCAGCGAGCGGTACGGCAGGGGCCCGAGGTGCAGATCACGCTCGGGGTTCCAGACGCCGGTCGGCGAGCGCTTCAACTGGCGTTGCCGGGTGCTGCGGTCGGAGTGCAGCCCACGCACGCAACTCGACAGGCACGCGTTGCGCAGCGCCCACTCGAAGCCGTCGCGAGCGATCTCGACGGCAAGAACAGTCTCCCGTCCCGGCTTCGTGCCCCAGCCACAGCGATACGTCATCCACAGGAATGACGGCTTGATCCACGTCATCCTGTCCCGCTTCCACGCCGCAGGGAAACGGCCGACGCGGATGGCGGGCGGTCGGGGCGTGGGGGCTGTGCGGGAACTTGCGGTGTTGAGGTGTTCCGGGGGCCGGAGGCGCGGGCCGGGCCACCTCGGCGTACGTGCGGGGTCCGCCGGGTGGTCCGGCCGCACCGGTCCCGGGTGGTCAGTGCGGGAGCGTTGCCGGGCTGCCGCCGTTCGCCTCGTAGCCTGCCACCGCCAGGGCGCGGTAGACCGCGAACTCCGCCGCCGGGTCGGCCGACAGGGTCCAGGGCAGGGCGCCGACGTGACCGTCGATGTGTATGAGCTGGTTCATGGCCTCGGACCAGCGTTCGGCGCGCACCAGGAAGAACACCAGCATGTGGCGCACGTGCGCCAGCATCGGGTCGTCCGGGCGGGCCGAGTGGACGGCGTGCAGCGCGCCGTGGATCGCCTTGGTGACGACCTCGCTCTGGTAGAAGCTGCTGACCAGGTTCACCTCGGGGAGGTGCTCGAAGACCGCGAAGAGGGGCATCGCCGCGAGGAGGGAACCCCGCGGGGCGCGGGCGGCGGCGGCCTCCGCGAAGGAGTACGCCAGCTCCCGCGAGCCGTGCCACTTCTCGCACCAGTAGTGCAGTGCCGCCAGGTGCGCGCCCATGTGCGCCGGTGCGCGGTCCAGGATCTTCAGCCAGAGCTGCTCGAACTCGGGCCGCGGGTAGGCCAGGCCGCGCGCCACCGACAGTTCGACGATGTACGGGATCGGATCGCCGGGCGCGAGGAGGGCCGCGTCGGCGCACGCCGACCTCGCCTCCTCCATGATGATGCGGAACTCGTCGGTGCCCGGCGTCGACGTCCGCCACGCCTGCTGCACCAGGAACTCCGCGTGCACGGCGGCCCCGCCCGCGTCCTTGGGCTGCTCGGCGCGCCACACCCGCAGCCACTGCCCGCCCGGCATCTCGCCGACCCCGCCCGGCCGCTGCTGCAGCTCCAGCGACGCGGCGCCCGCGAAGGCCTGCACCCGCTGCCAGCGCGCCTCGCCCTCCGTCTCCGTGCCGGCCAGCAGCTGCGCCGCCGCGTGGTAGTCCTGTGTGCGCTGCACCAGGTCCAGGACGTCCAGCAGGTCCTGGTCGGGTCCGGGCATGCGGACGTCCAGCTCCTCTTCCCGCACGAACCCGTAGTTCTCCGGGTCGGCGGCGTCCGGGTGGCCGGCCGGAACCTGCTCGATCATGCCGCGCCGCCGCCGCAGCACGGGCAGCAGCACGAAGCTGATCATGATCAGCGCCATGAGGACCCACAGAATCTCCATGCCTCAAGCGTTCCAGACACCGCCGACAATTGGCCAACCCGGTCCGCGGACCTGTGGAAAACCTCCGCGCCGGGTTCGGGTGACGGGCCGTCGCGCCGCCGCCCGTTCCTCGCCGGCCGCCGTCCCGCCCGCCAGCGCACCGGCCGCCGACCTCCGCCCGGGCCGCGAGCGCACCGGCCGCCCTCCGTCGCCCGGGCCGCGAGCGCACCGGGCGCCATCCGTCGTCCGGGCCGCGAGCGCACCGGCCGCCATCCGTCGTCCGGGCCGCGAGCGCACTAGTCTCGGTGCGCATGAGCGACAGGCACATCAGTCAGCACTTCGAGACCCTCGCGATCCATGCGGGCAACACCGCCGATCCCCTCACCGGCGCGGTCGTCCCGCCGATCTACCAGGTCTCGACCTACAAGCAGGACGGCGTCGGCGGCCTGCGCGGCGGCTACGAGTACAGCCGCAGCGCCAACCCGACCAGGACCGCCCTGGAAGAGAACCTCGCGGCCCTCGAGGGCGGCCGCCGCGGTCTCGCGTTCGCGTCCGGGCTGGCGGCCGAGGACTGCCTGCTGCGTACGCTGCTCAGCCCCGGCGACCACGTGGTCATCCCCAACGACGCGTACGGCGGCACGTTCCGGCTGTTCGCCAAGGTCGTCTCCCGGTGGGGCGTGGAGTGGTCGGTCGCCGACACCTCCGACCCGTCCGCCGTCCGGGCCGCCATCACCCCGAAGACCAAGGCGGTGTGGGTGGAGACCCCCTCCAACCCGCTGCTCGGCGTCACCGACATCGCCGCCGTCGCCCAGGTCGCCCGGGACGCGGGTGCCAGGCTGGTCGTCGACAACACCTTCGCCACGCCGTACCTCCAGCAGCCGTTGGCGCACGGCGCGGACGTCGTCGTGCACTCCCTGACCAAGTACATGGGCGGCCACTCCGATGTCGTCGGCGGTGCCCTGATCGTCAGCGACCCCGAGCTGGGCGAGGAACTGGCGTTCCACCAGAACGCGATGGGCGCGGTCGCCGGGCCGTTCGACTCCTGGCTGGTGCTGCGCGGCACCAAGACGCTGGCGGTGCGCATGGACCGGCACAGCGAGAACGCCGCCAAGGTCGCCGACATGCTCAGCCGTCACGCGCGCGTGACGCGCGTGCTGTACCCGGGGCTGCCCGACCACCCCGGACACGAGGTCGCCGCCAAGCAGATGCGGGCGTTCGGCGGCATGGTGTCCTTCCAGGTCGAGGGCGGCGAGGAGGCGGCCGTCGAGGTGTGCAACCGGGCCAAGGTGTTCACGCTCGGGGAGTCCCTCGGCGGCGTCGAGTCCCTGATCGAGCACCCGGGGCGGATGACGCACGCGTCCGCGGCCGGCTCGGCCCTCGAGGTGCCCGCCGATCTGGTGCGCCTGTCCGTCGGCATCGAGAACGTCGACGACCTCCTGGAGGACCTGCAGCAGGCGCTCGCCTAGGTCCTCGACTAGGCCACGCCCGGCCCGGCACGGGCCGGCAGGGCCCGGCGGGCGCGGGGATCACCAGTCGGTGAGCGGTGGGGTCGTCTGCGAGGGCGGCTCCACCCACGGGCGCGCGGTCAGCGCCCACACCAGGAACGCCACGCTCGCGGCGAGCAGCAGCAGGTACAGCAGACGGCGGGCGGCGGCCTTGCGGCGCAGCAGGCGCGAGCCGCGGCGCACGACCTCCGCGTGCAGGTCCGCCGGGACGGGCGGCGGCACCCGCTCCATGATCTGCCGTGCGGCGGCCTCCCGCTGGGCCCGGTTCATTCCCGCCACCCCCTGTCGGCGTCCCTCATGACGGCACCGCCTTCGCGCCGCCCCGCACCGCCGGGGCGGCCGGCCTGCGCGGCGGATGCAGCAGGGTCGCCGTCGCCCGGTCGCAGATGGTCCGCACGCGTTCCGCCGGCAGGCCGAGCAGTGCCGCCGTCTGTTCCTCGCCGACCCCCTCGTACAGCCTGAGGACGATGATCAGACGCTCCTGCGGTGCGAGCAGGGCCAGCGCGCTGCCCGGGGCCGGGCGACCCCGGCCCAGCGCCCCGTACTGGTGCCAGGCGGCGCGGGCGAAGCGGGTGGCCAGGTACTGGCGGGCGCGGTCGTACGGGTCCTCGCCGCGCAGCCGTTCCCAGCACGCGTACGTGTGCGCGAGGGCATGGGTCAGCAGCCGCCGCGCGCGTGGGTTGTCGTCCGGCGCCTCCGCGGTGAGCAGCGTGGCGGCGTGCAGCAGGCGCCCTGCCGCACCCGCGACGAACGCCTCGAACTCCCGCTCTCGGCGCTCGCCCCGGGACGCATGCCGTCGTCGCACCGCTCCTCCCGCCCGAACGCCCTGAGGGACCCGGGCCCGGCCGCCATGGCCCGGCGGAACCGCGTGCGACGGGGGCCCGGTCTCATATGAGGCCAGGCGTGGCCTTTCGGTCAAGAGTAAAGGGCACACGGGTACGCGGGCCGAGCAGCGGGACTCCGCCGCGCCACCCGCCTCGGCGGCGCCGTACGCCCCCGCGCACCTGCGAATTCCGCCGCGCGTCGGCGTACGGCCGCGACACGCGTGCGTGGCGGCCGGGCCGGAGGCGCAGGGGGCACTTCCGGCCGGTCTACGACTCCGGCGGGGCCTCCGGGCCGGACACCCCCTGCGTCGCCATCCGGGCGGACAGCGCGCCGTTGAAGCGGGTGAGGAGCGCGCAGAACGTCTCGCGTTCCTCCGGCGCCCAGTCCTGCGTCAGCTCGGCCATCAACTGCCGCCGGGAGGAGCGGACTTCCGCCAGCCGGGACTGTCCGCGCGGGGACAGCTGGAGGACCACGGCCCGCCCGTCGTCCGGGTGCGAAGTCCGCTTGACGAGCCCGGTGTCGACGAGCGGTGCCACCTGCCGGGTGACCGTCGAGGAGTCGATGCCCATGCTCGCGGCGAGAGCCTTGACGCCCATCGGGCCTTCCTTGTCGAGACGGTTGAGCAGCAGGTAGGCGGCGCGGTCCATGGAGTTGCGCACCTGCCCGACTCCGCCGAGCCGGGTCTGTTCGGCGCGGCGGGCGAAGACCGCCACCTCGTGCTGCAGCGTTTCGAGGAGACCGGTGTCACCGGCGGTCGTCATGTCCATCGACATTTCAGGTGTTGTGGGCATGGCCGGGGGCTCACTTCATGAAGGGGGTGCTGGAATGGGGGACAGAGTACGCGGCCGGGGCGTGGGCCGTACCGGCGCTGCGCAAACCAGTCTCGGAGCGTGGTCATTGCGGTGCCGCCCGCCCGTGAACTGCGATGCTTGAGTCATGAGCTACAGCACGGCTGACTCCTATCGTCCCGTGACCCTCGACGACGTGCGCGGCGCCCAGAAGATGCTCTCGGGCGTCGCGCGGGTGACGGCGATGGAAGGCAGCAGGCACCTGTCCCAGCTGGTGGGCGGGCCGGTCCACCTCAAGTGCGAGAACCTCCAGCGGACGGGGTCCTTCAAGCTGCGGGGCGCCTACGTCCGCATCGCCGGGCTGCTGCCCGAGGAGCGGGCCGCCGGGGTGGTCGCCGCGAGCGCGGGCAACCACGCGCAGGGGGTCGCCCTGGCGTCGTCGCTGCTCGGGGTGCGCGCGACGGTGTTCATGCCGAAGGGCGCCCCGCTGCCGAAGATCAGCGCGACCCGGGAGTACGGCGCCGAGGTGCGGCTGCACGGGCAGGTGGTCGACGAGACGCTGGCGGCCGCGCAGGCGTACGCGGCCGAGACGGGTGCGGTGTTCATCCACCCCTTCGACCACCCCGACATCATCGCGGGGCAGGGCACCGTGGGCCTGGAGATCCTGGAGCAGTGCCCGGAGGTCCGCACGATCGTCGTCGGCATCGGCGGGGGAGGCCTGGTGGCCGGCATAGCGGTCGCGGTGAAGGCGCTCAGGCCGGACGTGCGGATCGTGGGCGTGCAGGCGGAGGGCGCGGCGGCCTACCCGCCCTCGCTCGCGTCCGGCCGTCCGGTGTCGATGGACAACCCGGTCACCATGGCCGACGGCATCAGGGTCGGGCGGCCCGGCGACGTGCCGTTCGGGATCGTCCGCGACCTGGTGGACGAGGTCCGCACGGTCAGCGAGGACGAGCTGTCCACCGCGCTGCTGCTGTGCCTGGAGCGGGCCAAGCTGGTCGTCGAACCGGCCGGGGCGAGCCCGGTCGCGGCGCTGCTGAGCGCTCCGAGGACCTTCGAGCCGCCGGTCGTGGCGGTGCTGTCCGGCGGCAACGTCGACCCGCTGCTCATGCAGCGCGTGCTGCGGCACGGGATGGCCGCGCAGGGCCGCTACCTGGCGGTTCGGCTGCGCCTGACGGACCGGCCGGGCGCGCTCGCGACGCTTCTCGGGGCGTTGTCAGTGGTGGACGCTAACGTGCTCGACGTGAGCCATATCCGGACCGACCCACGGCTCGGGCTCACGGAGGCGGAGGTCGAGCTGCACCTGGAGACGAAGGGGCCGGAGCACTGCGCCGAGGTCGGCAGGGCGCTGCGCGAGGCCGGCTACACCGTCATCGAGTGAGCCGCCGGGTGGTGTTCCCCGGCCGGCGGCCGGGGGTGACCCGCTTCTCGGGCTGAAAGCCCAGCTCAGAGGCTTCTTCGTCGCTCGTTCGGGTAAATGCGTTGAGGGACGCGATACATCGCGTTATGGTGTGTCTCGTGCCATCGTCACCCTCACCGCCCGCCGGGCGGAGCAAGAAGCACGAACCTACGCTTTCCGAAGAATCCCCGACGACGTGGAGACTGTTATGCCAGGCGCCATCTACGCCGAAGGTCTGAAGAAGACCTTCGGCGACGTAAGAGCACTGGACGGCGTCGACCTCGATGTCCCCGAGGGCACCGTCCTGGGCCTGCTCGGACCTAATGGCGCGGGCAAGACGACGACCGTCCGCTGCCTGACCACGCTGCTGCGCCCCGACAGCGGCAGGGCGGTCGTCGCCGGCCTCGACGTGCTCAAGCAGCCGAACGAGGTGCGGCGCTCGATCGGCCTGTCCGGCCAGTTCGCCGCCGTCGACGAGTACCTGACCGGCCGGGAGAACCTCCAGATGGTCGGCCGGCTCTACCAGATGAACGCCAGGGCCGCGAAGGCCAGGGCCACCGAACTGCTCGACCAGTTCGACCTCACGGACGCCGCCGACCGCCCCGCGAAGACCTACTCCGGAGGCATGCGCCGCCGGCTCGACCTCGCGGCCGCCCTGGTCGTCTCACCGCCCGTGATGTTCATGGACGAGCCCACGACCGGTCTGGACCCGCGCAACCGCCAGCTGCTGTGGGACGTCATCAAGCAGCTCGTCTCCGGCGGCACGACCCTGCTGCTGACCACCCAGTACCTGGAAGAGGCCGATCAGCTCGCGCACGACATAGCGGTCGTCGACCACGGCCGTGTCATCGCCCGCGGTACCTCCGACCAGCTCAAGGCGCGCACCGGCGGTGAGCGCGTCGAGGTCGTGGTGCACGAGCGCGACCGCATCCCCTCCGCCCGTACGGTCCTGGGCGGATTCGGCAAGGGCGAGGTCACCGTCGAGGAGCACACCCGCAAGCTCACCGTGCCCGTCGTCGGCGGCGCCAAGCTGCTGGCCGAGGTCATCCGCGAGCTGGACGTCCTCGGCATCGAGATAGACGACATCGGCCTGCGCCGCCCCACCCTGGACGACGTCTTCCTCTCCCTCACCGGCCACGTGGCCGAGACCAGGGACGAGGGGAGCGGCGAGGCGGCCGACGCCGCGGCCAAGGACCGCCGACCCACGAAGGAGGCCGCCAAGTGAGCGCCGTGAGCGATTCCCTGGTGATCACCCGCCGGAATCTGATCCGCATGAGCCGGATTCCCGAGATGGTCATCTTCGGCCTGGTCCAGCCCATCATGTTCGTGGTGCTGTTCACCTACGTGTTCGGCGGCTCGATCCAGGTCGGCTCGTCCACCTCCACCCAGGCCTACCGCGAGTTCCTGATGGCCGGCATCTTCGCCCAGACCGTCACCTTCGCCACCGCGGGCGCCGGTGCGGGCATCGCCGACGACATGCACAAGGGCCTCATCGACCGCTTCCGCTCCCTGCCCATGACCCGGGGTGCCGTGCTCACCGGCCGCACCATCGCGGACTCGGTACAGACGGCGCTGACCCTCGTCGTCCTGGCGGTCGTCGCCCTGCTCGTCGGCTGGCGCACCCACGAGAACTTCGGCAAGGTGCTCGCCGGCTTCGGGCTGCTCCTGCTGCTCGGGTACGCGTTCTCGTGGATCGGCGCGCTGATCGGCCTGTCCGTGCGCACTCCCGAAGCGGCGACCTCGGGCGGTCTGATCTGGCTGTTCCCGCTGACGTTCATATCGAACGCGTTCGTGGACGCCAACCAGATGCCGACCTTCCTGCGGCACATCGCGGAATGGAACCCGTTCAGCGCCACCGTGCAGGCGTGCCGTGAACTGTTCGGCAACCTCCCGCCGGGCTTCAAGACGCCCGACGCGTGGCCCATGCAGCACCCCGCGCTGGCCTCGCTGATCTGGTCGGTCGTGATCATCCTGGTCTTCCGCACGCTCGCGGTGCGCAAGTACCGGTCGGCCACGGCATGACAGACGCCCCCGGCGTCAGCGCGGTCAGCGCGACGCCGGGGGCCGTCACAGCACAGGTGGAGCCGGGTCAGCCGTTGTAGGGCTCGGCCTTCAGGATCGTCACCGAGGCCTTCTTGCCGTTGGGCAGCTCGTACTCCGCGTCCTCGCCGACCTTGTGGCCGATCACGCCGGAGCCCAGCGGGGACTGCGGCGAGTAGGTCTCGATGTCCGAGCTGGCGTACTCACGGGAAGCGAGCAGGAAGGTCAGTGTGTCGTCCTCGTCGCCGTCGAAGGCGATCGTCACGACCATGCCCGGCGCGACGGCGCCGTCCGCCGAGGCCGGGGCCTCGCCGACCTTGGCGTTCTCCAGGAGCTGGGTCAGCTGGCGCACACGGAGCTCCTGCTTGCCCTGCTCCTCCTTGGCCGCGTGGTACCCGCCGTTCTCACGCAGGTCGCCCTCTTCGCGCGCGGCTGCGATCTTGGCGGCGATCTCCGTGCGCGCGGGACCAGTAAGGTACTCAAGCTCGTCCTTGAGCTTGTTGTACGCCTCCTGAGTCAGCCAGGTGACGTTCTCGCTGGTCTGGGTCACAGGTGCTCCTCGTAGGTACTGGGAAGACAAAGCATCGCCCTACCCAGAAGAATGTTCCTTCACAGATGGGCGAAACCACGAGCCTAACAATTCACGGACCGAAGGGGGAGGACATAAGCCACCAGAATCACGTCGGTGCAGGTCAGACCGCCGTTATTCGGTGAGAGGCCGGGTGGTTTCAGTCGGCGTGACAGCCCAGCAGCTCGGCCGTCGCGCCCCGGGACGTCGTACGCAGCGTGACGACCTTGTCGATCCGCGTGGCGTGCCCGTCGAAGCGGAAGTCGGCCCGGCCCACCTCGGCGCCGTCCGCGGACTGCGACCTGAGGGTGCAGTAGCCGCTCGCGTCGGCGTCCTTGCGGACCTCCAGGTGCACCTTCACCGCGTTCTGCCGGGTGTCGAAGGTGATCACCTCGGCGCTGATCTTGTTCTGGCCGACGTAGTGATAGGCGAAGTAGCCGATCAGCGCGAGCAGCAGGGCACCAAACACCACACCGGCGATCTTGAGCTTTCGGTCGGCACGCTCGTCCGAGGAACGGCCGTAACGGCCCTCCGGCAGTCGCGTGCTCGCCGTACTCATGATCGTCCTCTCGGCAGGGTCGGGTACTCATGTCCCGAAAGGGGCTCCCGAAGCCGTACCCCGGAATTATCCGCCCCCCGATTCGGTCACTATAGAAGCCTCCGCACGCCACCCGACCGCCGCCCCTCTACGACGTACCTCAGGGACGGCACCGTTGGACCGCGCCTCACCGGGCGCCGACTTACCGAGGATTGAGTCTTGACTGACCAACTGCGACTGATGGCCGTCCACGCCCACCCCGACGACGAGTCGAGCAAGGGCGCGGCCACCATGGCGAAGTACGTGTCCGAGGGGGTGGACGTGCTGGTGGTGACCTGCACGGGCGGGGAACGCGGCTCCATCCTCAATCCGAAGCTCCAGGGCGACAAGTACGTCGAGGAGAACATCCACGAGGTGCGCCGGAAGGAGATGGACGAGGCCCGGGAGATCCTCGGCGTGCGGCAGGAATGGCTCGGCTTCGTCGACTCCGGCCTGCCCGAGGGCGACCCGCTGCCGCCGCTGCCGGAGGGCTGCTTCGCCCTGGAGGACGTCGACAAGGCGGCCGGCGAGCTGGTGAAGAAGATCCGCGCCTTCCGCCCCCAGGTCGTCACCACCTATGACGAGAACGGCGGCTATCCGCACCCCGACCACATCATGACCCACAAGATCTCGATGGTGGCGTTCGAGGGCGCGGCGGACCGTGAGAAGTACCCGGAGGCGGAGTACGGCGAGGCCTACCAGCCGCTGAAGCTCTACTACAACCAGGGCTTCAACCGCCCCCGCACCGAGGCGCTGCACAACGCGATGCTCGAACGCGGCCTGGAGTCGCCCTACGGGGAGTGGCTCAAGCGCTGGAAGGAGTTCGAGCGCAAGGAGCGTGTCCTGACCACGCACATCCCGTGCGCCGACTTCTTCGAGATCCGCGACAAGGCCCTGATCGCGCACGCCACACAGATCGACCCCGACGGCGGCTGGTTCCGGGTGCCGATGGAGCTCCAGAAGGAGGTCTGGCCGACGGAGGAGTACGAGCTGGCGAAGTCGCTCGTCGACACCTCCCTCCCCGAGGACGACCTGTTCGCGGGCATCCGCGACAATGCCTGATATGAGCGCAAGCGTGAGCCTGGCAATGACGCACCTCGTTCCCCTCGCCAAGGAGGTGGACGAGAACAAGGTCACCCCCGGCGTCCTCGGCTTCATCGTCTTCGCGGCGATGGCGCTGGCGGTGTGGGGCCTGATGAAGTCCATGAACCGCCACATGGGCAAGGTGAAGTTCAAGGAGCCGGCCGACCCGGACGCCGAGGCGGGCACCGCCACCACCGCCGCCGACCGGAAGGCACACCGGAGCTGACGGCTCCGGCGCGGGCGGGCCCGGCCCACCCACCCCACGAGGACGGAGGGGCCCGGCGGCCCACACCGGCCCCGGGGCTGAGGCCCCGGCGGCCCGCCCGGCCAGCGGGTGGACGAGCCCGGCTTCAGACCGGCCTGGCTTCAGACCGGCCCGGCGGCCCGCCCGGCCCGTGAGTGGAGGGGCTCGGCGGCTCACCGGCCTCGGGTGCGGACGCGCCCGGCGGCCCGCCCGACTCGCGGGTGGACGGGCCCGGAGCGCGCCACGCCAGGGGCGGACGGGCCTGCCGGTCCCCCCGGCCCGCTGGTCCCCGGCCCGGGGGCGACGGGCCCGGCGTCGGAACGGCCCGGCGTCGGAACGGCCCGGCGTCGGAACGGCCCGGCGTCGGAACGGTCCGGCCTCCCGCCCCGGCGCGGGCGGGCCTGGCCCACCCGCCCACCGGGGGTCATGGGGCCCGGTCTCGGACCGGCTAGCTGGTTCGCTGGCCTCGGGGCCGCCGTCGGTCAGTGCGCGGGGGGTACCGCCACCCCCATCACCTCCCGAGCGTGGCGGCTCGGCACCATGCCCAGCCGCCACGCCTGCCAGCCCGCGTCCAGGTTCACGCCCCGCTCCAGCAGGAGCCGGTAGGCGTCGACGTACTCGTCGAGCTTCTCGTCGCGCAGCCGGTGGCCCGTGCGGGACAGCTCGGCGAGCTCTTCCTGAGCGACCGCCGTGCCGACCTCCACCCCGCCCGGGGCCGCGTACGGGAGCAGCGTGCAGCGCAGGAAGCGGGCCCAGTCCTCCCCGCGCCGGTCGCCGTACGAGACGAACAGCCCGGCCGCCTCGTCGCACAGGCCCAGCGCCTGCTGCGTCCGCGCGTTGCCCGCGTCCACCACCGCCAGCTCCAGACACGTCCACGCCTCACCGTGCGCCACCCCGATGCGCTGGAAGTCGGCCCGCGCGTCCACCAGGAGCTGACGGGCGAAGCCCGAGTTACGCAACGACCCCGTCTGCGCCGCGCGCAGGTCACGGGTCACCCGCGCCGAGTGGTGCCGGGCGCAGGCCAGCCCGTACACGTCCCGCATCCGCGAGAACATCGTGCGCGAGCGCTCCAGCTCGCGCACGGCCAGGTCCAGGTTCCCCGTCTCCTCCAGCGCCTGGCCCAGGTAGTACACCGTCCAGGCCTCGCCGCGCGCGTCCTCGTTCTCCCGGTGGCAGGCCGCCGCCCCGCGCAGCCCGTCCACCGCGGGGGACGGGTCGCCGGCCACCAGCCGGGCGCGGGCCAGCTGGGTCATCGCCCAGGCCTCGCCGCGGGCGTCGCGGGTGCGGCCGTACCGGTCGAGGGCCGCGCGCAGCTCCGACTCCGCGCGCGGCACGTCGCCCCGGCGCAGGGAGAGCTGGCCGAGCTGGAAGTGCGCCCACGCCTCGCCGTGCACGGACTCGCCCGCGCCGTGCAGGACCAGGGACTCGGTGAGCAGCTCCAGCGCATCCGCCAGCCGGCCGCGGTCGCGCTCGACCGCCGCCAGCGCGTGCATCGTCCACGCGCGGTCCGTCGCCAGCTCGGGCGGCGCCTGCAGCTCCAGCGCCTCGCGCAGCTTCGCCGCGGCCTCGGTGAGGTTGCCCTGGTGGTGGAACGTGATGCCGAGCGAGCACAGGGCGCGGGCGGCACCCGCGTCGTGGTGGGCGTCCCGGTACAGGTCGACCACCGACGCCAGCGTCGTGCGCGCCTTGTCCAGCTCGCCCAGCTGGCGGGCCGCGATGCCGGTGCGCCACTGCACCGAGCGGACCAGCAGACCCTGGTCCACCTCCTGCGCCAGTTCGCTGATCTCGCCCAGGCGGTACAGGTCGCCGCGCAGCAGGCAGTAGTCGCACAGCGCCCCGAGCAGGTTCAGCACCGCCCCCTGGTCCACGCCCTCCGTGTGCCGCAGGGTGGCCGTGATGAAGCTCGACTCGTCGTCCAGCCAGCGCAGCGCCTCGTCCAGGGACGTGAAGCCGTGCGGGCTGAAGCGGTCGGAGCGGGTCGACATGTTGCCGTCGACCAGACGCAGCACCGAGTCCGCGAGCTCGGCGTAGTTCACGATCAGGCGCTCCTGGGCCGCCGTACGCTCGGCCGGGTCCTCCTCGTCCATGAGGCGGGCCTGCGCGAAGGCGCGCACCAGGTCGTGCAGGCGGTAGCGGCTGCCGCGCACGTGGTCGATCAGGCCCGCGCGGGAGAGCGCGGTCAGCTGACGGGTCGCCTCCGCCTCGTCCGTCGCGAGCAGGGCGGCCGCCGCGGCCGCGCCCAGCGAGGCGCGGCCCGCCAGGGCGAGCCGGCGCAGCAGACGGCGCGCCGGCTCGGACTGGTCGGTGTAACTCAGCCACAGCACCCGCTCGACCGGCGCGACCGGACCGTACGCCTCCAGGTCCGCCGCGAGCCGGCGCGGTGAGCGCGGGCCCAGCGTCGAGCCCGCGACGCGCAGCGCCAGCGGCAGCCCGCCGCACAACTCCCGGATCCGCTCGGCGGACTCGGCGTCGTACGGCCCCGAACTGTCCTGCGCCGCCGCGCCCAGCAGCTCCTCGGCGCCGGCCGCGTCCAGCGCCCGCACCGGCAGCTGGTACACCTGGGCGTGGAGACCGGCGGGCAGGTCGAGCGGGTGCCGGGCGGTGACCAGGACCAGGCTGTCGGAGCGCTCGGGGACGAGCAGGCCGACCTGCCCGGGGTCGGCGGCGTCGTCCAGGACGACCGTGACCGGCACGCCCGTCAGATGCTGCTGGTACAGCTCGCTCAGCCGCTTGACCTGCTGGTCGGGCGAGGAACGCTCGCGGAACAGCAACTGCTCGCGGGGCGCGCCGAGCCGGTTGAGCAGGTGCAGCAGGGCGTCGCGGCTCGGCAGCGGCGGCTCCTCGGGGCTGCCGCCGCGCAGGTCCACCACGCACGCGCCGCGGAAGTAGTCCTTCAGGTCGTGCGCGGCACGCACCGCGAGCGCCGTACGGCCGCTGCCGGGCTCGCCGTGCAGCACCACGACCGTCGGCCGGGTCTCGGCACTCGCCCGCGAGGCCTGCACCCACTGCCGGATCCGCGCCGTCTCCGGCCGGCGACCGGCGAACGGGCCGGCCGCCTCCGGGAGCTGGCCGAAGGACTGGGCCAGTACGCTGCGGCCGCGGGCCGCCGCGCTCTTGTCCGCGCCCCGCAGCTGCGGACCCGCCTTCTTCGGGCCCGTGGAGGCGGCGCGTACGCGCTGCTGGTCGAGGAAGGGACGGATGCCGCGCACCTCCAGAGCGGTCAGCCACTGCAGCCGCAGCTGCTCCGGCCCGCCCGGCTGACTCACGGCGCCGGCGCGGTGGTGCGCGGCGGGCAGATGGGAACCGGCCACCTTCACGACCGTCGCCGCCGCGCCCGCCACGCCCACGGTGGCGCCCGCGCCCAGGGCCGTCCCCGTGCCGGTGCCGAGGGCCAGGTCGGCCGCACAGGCGGCCAGCGCGGCGACGGCGGCCACCAGCAGCGGGGTCCCCGAAGCCTCTCTGGCGTATCTCTGCGCGAAGGTGAGCCGGCCGGCCTCGGCCTCGTCCAGCGCGCGGGTGTACGTCTCGTACTCCTCGGCGGCCGTCTGCGCCATCGCGTCCAGCGCCCCGCGCGCCCGCGACAGCAGCACGCCCCCGTCGACCCGCCCGCCCGACCGCCGCACCTCCTCCTCCACGGCCCGGGCCAGCAGCCGTTCGGCCTCCGCGCGATGACTCTCCCGCATGCCACGTCCCCCTCCGGCGGCAACTCCTTTGCCTACGAGTGTCCTTCGGGCCGCGTGACAGCGCGAGAGGGCGGCGATCACTCACAGGAGGGAGTTCACGGGAGGGAGTTCACGGGAGGGAACTCACGGGAGGGAACTCACCGGAGGCGCTCGCCGGAGGGCGCTCGCGAGAGGGAGCGCCGCGCCGGGCACGCTTCCACGCGGCGCCCGAGCCCGTGGGAGAGTGGAACGGTGAACCGACTGGCCCATGAGACGTCCCCGTACCTGCTTCAGCACGCCGACAACCCCGTCGACTGGTGGCCCTGGTCGGAGGAGGCCTTCGCGGAGGCCCGCAGGACCAGCAGACCGGTGCTGCTCAGCGTCGGCTATTCGAGTTGCCACTGGTGTCATGTCATGGCTCACGAGTCGTTCGAGGACCAGGCCACCGCCGAGTTCCTGAACGAGCACTTCGTCAGCGTCAAGGTGGACCGTGAGGAGCGGCCCGATGTGGACGCCGTCTACATGGAGGCCGTGCAGGCCGCCACCGGGCAGGGCGGCTGGCCCATGACGGTGTTCCTCACGCCGGACGCCGAGCCCTTCTACTTCGGCACCTACTTCCCGCCCGAGCCCCGCCACGGCACGCCGTCGTTCCGGCAGGTGCTGGAGGGGGTGCGGGCCGCCTGGGCGGACCGGCCGGGGGAGGTGGCGGAGGTCGCCGGGAAGATCGTGCGCGACCTGGCCGGCCGGGAGATCGGCTTCGGCGGCACGCAGGCGCCCGGCGAGGCGGAGATCGCCCAGGCGCTGCTCGGCCTGACCCGGGAGTACGACGCGCAGCGCGGCGGGTTCGGCGGCGCGCCGAAGTTCCCGCCGTCCATGGTGCTGGAGTTCCTGCTGCGCCACCACGCCCGCACCGGCGCCGAGGGCGCCCTGCAGATGGCCCAGGACACCTGCGAGCGGATGGCGCGCGGCGGGATCTACGACCAGCTCGGGGGCGGCTTCGCGCGCTACGCCGTGGACCGCGACTGGGTGGTCCCGCACTTCGAGAAGATGCTGTACGACAACGCGCTGCTGTGCCGGGTCTACACCCACCTGTGGCGCGCCACCGGCTCGGAGACGGCCCGCCGGGTCGCCCTGGAGACGGCCGACTTCATGGTGCGCGAACTGCGCACCGCCGAGGGCGGGTTCGCCTCCGCGCTGGACGCGGACAGCGACGACGGCAGCGGCCGGCACGTCGAGGGCGCGTACTACGTGTGGGATCCGGCGCAGTTGCGGGAGGTGCTCGGCGACGACGACGCCGAACTCGCCGCCCGGTACTTCGGGGTGACCGAGGAGGGCACCTTCGAGCACGGCCGTTCAGTGCTGCGACTGCCGCAGCAGGAGGGCGTGTTCGACGCGGAGAGGGTGGAGTCGGTCCGCGGCCGGCTGTTCGCCGCGCGCTCCGGGCGGCCCGCCCCGGGCCGGGACGACAAGGTCGTCGCCGCCTGGAACGGTCTGGCCATCGCCGCGCTCGCCGAGACCGGCGCCTGCTTCGACCGTCCGGACCTGGTCGAGGCCGCGGCCGGCGCCGCCGATCTCCTCGTACGGCTGCATCTGGACGAGCATGGTCGGCTCACCCGCACCAGCAAGGACGGGCGGGCCGGCGCCAACGCGGGGGTTCTGGAGGACTACGCCGACGTCGCCGAGGGCTTCCTCGCGCTCGCGTCCGTCACCGGCGAGGGCGTGTGGCTGGAATTCGCCGGGCTGCTGCTCGACCACGTCCTCGCCCGCTTCGTGGACGCCGGCACGGGCGCGCTGTACGACACCGCGGACGACGCGGAGAAGCTGATCCGCCGGCCGCAGGACCCGACCGACAACGCCACGCCGTCCGGCTGGAGCGCGGCCGCGGGCGCCCTGCTGGGCTATGCCGCGCACACCGGTTCCGAGCCTCATCGGACGGCCGCGGAGCGGGCGTTGGGGGTGGTGAAGGCGCTGGGGCCGCGGGTGCCCCGGTTCATCGGCTGGGGGCTGGCCGTCGCCGAGGCGTGGCTGGACGGGCCGCGCGAGGTCGCGGTCGTCGGTCCGTCCCTGGACGACGAGGCGACGCGGACCCTGCACCGTACGGCGCTCCTGGGCACCGCCCCGGGGGCGGTCGTCGCGGTCGGGGCGGTGGACGGTGACGAGTTCCCGCTGCTCGAAGGGCGCCCGCTGATCGACGGAGGGGCCGCCGCCTACGTCTGCCGCAACTTCACCTGCGACGCCCCGACGACCGACCCTGAGCGGCTGCGCACCGCGCTGAACAGCTGAAACGGCCCAGAACGCGGCACCGCGACGCAGCCGATGCTGGAATTGCTCACTCTGGGACCCGTTGTGACGAAACGCGCTCTTCACTGAAAGGCCCTGCGCGCTTCACGGTTCCCCCCTAATCTCTGCACAGTGGCGCGAGAAGGGCAACACCTTTTCACGCCAGGGGGCTTCAGGGGTCTGGGGGGATCTTGCTTACGTCTTTACTCATCGCTGCCGTTTCGCTTGCCCTGTTCTGGATGGCGGCGTTCACCCTGTGGTGGCAGATGCACGCGTGGCGCACGCCCGAGGTGCTCGCCTCCACCCGGTTCAGCAGACCCGACGGGGACGAGCACGTCTCCTTCTCGCTGCTGCTCCCGGCGCGGCACGAGCAGGCCGTGCTGGACCACACCATCCAGCGGCTGCTGGAGTCCACGCACACCGACTTCGAGATCATCGTGATCGTCGGACACGACGATCCGGAGACCACGGCCGTCGCCGAGCGGGCGGCCGGGCGCGACCCGCGCGTGCGGGTCGTCGTGGACACCCACGAGAAGAAGAACAAGCCGAAGGCCATGAACACGGCGCTGCCGCACTGCCGCGGCGACGTCGTCGGGGTCTTCGACGCCGAGGACCAAGTCCATCCGGAGCTGCTCGCGCACGTCGACCACGCCTTCCGCACCACCGGGGCGGACGTCGTCCAGGGCGGCGTCCAGCTGATCAACTTCCACTCCAGCTGGTACAGCCTGCGCAACTGCCTGGAGTACTTCTTCTGGTTCCGCTCCCGCCTGCACCTGCACGCCCAGAAGGGGTTCATCCCGCTCGGCGGCAACACCGTCTTCGTGCGGACCGGCGTGCTCCGGGAAGCCGGCGGCTGGGACCCCGACTGCCTCGCCGAGGACTGCGACCTGGGCGTGCGCCTGTCCAGCGTCGGCAAGAAGGTCGTCGTCGCCTACGACTCCGACATGGTCACCCGGGAGGAGACCCCGGACACCCTGATGTCGCTGCTGAAGCAGCGCACCCGCTGGAACCAGGGCTTCCTCCAGGTGTACCGGAAGAAGGACTGGAAGCAGCTCCCCGGCTTCGGGCAGCGGCTGCTCGCCCGGTACACGCTCATGACGCCGTTCCTGCAGGCGTTCTCCGGCGCCGTCATCCCGCTCAACGCGGCCGTCGCGCTGTTCCTCGACGTGCCCGTCGGGATCGCGTTCCTCACCTTCCTGCCCCTGGTCACCGCGGCGGTCACATTCGTCTTCGAGGTCGTCGGACTGCATGACTTCGGCAGGCAGTACGGGCTGCGGGTCCGCTTCGTCCACTACCTCAAGCTCATCGTGGGCGGCCCGTTCTACCAGGTCCTCCTCGCCGGGGCCGCGATCCGCGCCGTCTGGCGCGAGCAACGCGGCCGCAACGACTGGGAGCTGACGACCCATGTCGGCGCGCATCTCGCCGAAGCCGAAGTGAACCGCGACCTCCGAGAGGACGTCCCCGCGTGACCTCAACCCTCCCCGCGGTGACCGCCGTCCAGGTCGCCGCGCAGCGGAAGCCTGCGCCGGAAACCGGTCCGGCCGGCCGGACGAGCCCGCCGCGGCGGCTGCGTTCCTCCCGGCCCGACCTCCTGCTGTGCGGCGCGCTCCTCGTCGCGATCCTCGTCGTGCAGGGCTGGAACATCGCCGCCTACCCGGCCCTCAGCGACGACGAGGGCACCTACCTCGCCCAGGCCTGGGCGGTCCAGCAGGGCCGGGGGCTCGCCCACTACACCTACTGGTACGACCACCCGCCGCTGGGCTGGATCCAGATCGCCCTGCTGACCTGGATCCCGTCGCTGGTCAGCCCCGGCGCGATGACCGTGGCCGGCATGCGCGGCGCGATGCTGGTGATCAGCGCGGTCAGCGCCGTCCTCGTCTACGTCGTCGCCCGCCGCCTGTCGCTGCCGCGCTGGGCCGCCGGGCTCGCGATGGCGCTGTTCGGGCTCTCGCCGCTGTCGGTGGTCCTGCAGCGGGAGATCTTCCTCGACAACATCGCGGTGATGTGGACGTTGCTCGCGTTCGCCCTCGCCGCCTCCCCGAGCCGCCACCTGTGGCACCACTTCGGCGCGGGACTGGCGGCCGCCACGGCCGTCCTCACCAAGGAGACGATGCTCCTCGTCCTGCCGGCCGTGCTGCTGACCATGTGGCGGCACAGCCACCGCGACACCCGCAAGTTCGCCCTCACCGGCGCCGTCACCGCCTGCGCGCTGATCGGCCTCTCCTACCCCCTCTTCGCCCTGCTCAAGGGCGAGCTGATCCCCGGCGACGGGCACGTCTCGCTGCTCGAAGGCCTCAACTACCAGATGACCAGGCCCGGTTCGGGATTCATCCTGAACCCCGGCTCCGGCTCGTACGGGGTGCTGCACTCGTGGCTGTACTACGACCGCGTGCTGATCGTCGGCGGCCTCGCGGGAGCCCTGCTGCTCCTGGTCACCTGGCGGTGGTCGGTCACCGCCCGGGCGCTGGCCGGACCGTCGCTCGCGGTGGCGGTCCTGGCCCTGGTCGCCCTGCGTCCGACCGGCTACCTGCCCGCGATGTACGTCATCCAGGCCCTGCCCTTCCTGGCCCTGGTGCTCGCCGGAGGCGCCGCCTCCGTCGCCCACGCCGTGCTGCGCAGACGCCGTTCGGCGGGCGAGAGCCGGTACGTCACCGGCGGCCGGTACGCGCTCGCCGCCGTCCTCGCCGTCGCCGCCGGCTCCTACGTCGTGCCGCGCTGGTACGACGGCGACCGCACCGCCGTCACCACCGACGCCAACGCCTCCTACCGGGCCGCCTCGCACTGGCTGGCCACCGAGGTCGAGGACCCGCAGGACACCCGCGTCCTCGTCGACGACGCCCTCTGGCTGGACCTGGTGCACCAGGGCTACCGGCCCGGGCTCGGCGTCATCTGGTTCTACAAGGCCGACCTCGACCCGGCCGTGACGAAGACGATGCCGCGCGGCTGGCGGGACCTCGACTACGTCGTCGCCTCCCCGACCGTGCGGCGGGACGCGGTCGACCTGCCCAACGTCAAGGCCGCCATCGAGCACTCGACGCCGGTCGCCACCTTCGGCACCGGGCCCGACCGCATCGAGATCCGGCAGATCCAGACGACCTCCGGAGGCGTCCGATGACCCCCGAGTACACCGCCCCCGGAGAACTGCACGACCCCGCCGCGCGGGCCGTCGAGGTCCCCGAACCCGGCGCCGTCACCATCGTCGTACCGACGTTCAACGAGTCGGCGAACGTCCGCCGGCTGCTGCACCAGATCACCGAGTCGGTGCCGTCCCGGCTGCCCTGCGAGGTGGTCTTCGTCGACGACTCCACCGACGACACCCCGCAGGTCATCCGCGAGGCGGCCGAGGACTGCCCGTTCCCGGTGACCGTCCTGCACCGGGAGGAACCGGTCGGCGGGCTCGGCGGCGCGGTCGTCGAGGGCATGAAGGCGGCCGGGTCGGACTGGATCGTCGTCATGGACGGCGACTGCCAGCACCCGCCGTCCCTGGTGCCGGAGCTGGTGGCCACCGGCGAACGGGCGAACGCCGGCCTGGTGGTCGCCTCCCGCTACCTCAAGGGCGGCAGCCGGGCCGGGCTGGCCGGCGGCTACCGGGTGGCCGTCTCGCGCGGCGCCACCTGGCTGGCCAAGGCCCTCTTCCCGCGCAGGCTGCGCGGCATCAGCGACCCGATGAGCGGCTTCTTCGCCGTCCGGCGCGGCGACATCGCCGCGGGCGCCCTCAAGCCCCTCGGCTACAAGATCCTCCTGGAGCTGGCGGTCCGCAGCCGTCCGCGCGCGGTCACCGAGGTGCCGTTCGTCTTCCAGGACCGGTTCGCCGGTGAGTCCAAGTCGACGGCGCGGGAGGGTTTCCGCTTCCTGCGCCACCTGATCGGCCTGCGCACCGCCTCACCTCTCGCCCGGATGCTGGCGTTCGGCCTGATCGGCGCGAGCGGCTTCGTGCCGAACCTGCTCGGCCTGTGGGCCCTGACCCAGGCCGGGATGCACTACGTGCCGGCGGAGATCCTCGCCAACCAGTTCGGCGTCGCCTGGAACTTCCTGCTCATCGAGCACCTGCTGTTCCGCGACCGCCGCCGGCACCGCAGCGGGTGGGACCGCGTCGGCCGGTTCGCGCTGCTCGCCAACGCCGACCTGGTGCTGCGCATCCCGCTGATCGCGGTGCTGGTCCACCGGTTCGGGCTGGGCGCGCTGCCCGCCACCGCGCTCGCGCTGGTGACGACGTTCGTCCTGCGCTTCATGGGCACCGAAGCGCTCGTCTACCTCCCGCGCAGGAAGCCGCGTGCCGGGAAGGACAGCAGCCGCACCGCAGCAAGGAGAGCCGTGTGAACAAGCGCCGAAGAAGGACCGCACTGGTCGGGGTGGGGGCCCTGACCGCCGGTCTCCTCCTCACCTCGCCCCAGTCCGCCCAGGCCGCCAACCTGGTCAAGAACCCCGGCTTCGAGACGGCCGGCACCGACGGGATGCCGTACTGCTGGGAGAAGTCCGGCTGGGGCGACAACGACTTCACGTTCGAGACGACGACGGACGCGCACAGCGGCTCGGCGGCCATGAAGGTGTCGCTGACCCGCCGGGCCGACGGCGACCGCAAGGCGCTGATCACCGAGTCGGCGGAGTGCGCGCCGGTGGTGACCGCGGGCAAGCAGTACGACCTCGGGCTCTGGTACAAGACGACCACGCCCGACGCCAACGTCACCCTCTTCCGGCACGACACCACCGCCGGCTGGCAGTACTGGACCGACCTCAAGACGCTGGAGATGCAGTCGGCCTGGACCCAGGCCACCGTCCGCACGCCCGAGGTTCCGGCCGGCACCGACCGCATCACCTGGGGCGTGTCCGTCTACGGCACCGGCTCGGCGACCACCGACGACTACACCATGGAGCAGGTCCCCGACACCCTCCCGCCGGCGACCTGCACCGCCACCGCCGACGAGTGCGCCAACGGCCGCTGGGACGTGCTGCCGACGCAGAACCCGGTGCGCTCCATGCACTCCGTCGTGCTCAACAACGGCAAGGTGCTGCTGATCGCGGGCTCCGGCAACAGCGAGGAGAACTTCGCCGCGGGCACCTTCACGTCGGCGGTCTACAACCCGGCCGACGGCAGCTACAAGATCATCCCCACGCCGAAGGACATGTTCTGCGCCGGGCACGTCCAGCTGCAGGACGGCCGGGTGCTGGTGATGAGCGGCAACAAGGCGTTCCCGGCGGCGGACGGCTCGCACGGCTACGAGGGCTTCAAGGACTCGTACGTCTTCGACCCGGTCACCGAGACCTACAGCAAGACCAACGACCTCAACGACGGCCACTGGTACCCGTCGGCGACCGAGCTCGGCAACGGCGACGTCATCTCCTTCGGCGGCCTGCGCGAGGACTCGACCGGCTCGGTGACCGCCGAGTACTGGTCCGACGCGCAGCAGAAGTGGCTGCCGCTGTGGCAGGTCAACCAGACCTGGTCGTACTGGGGCCTGTACCCGTCGATGATCCTCATGCAGGACGGCCGCCTGTTCTACTCGGGCAGCCACGTCTTCGGCAACAACATCCCGGGCACCGGCAGCGCCATCTACGACTACGCCGCCAACACCATCACGCAGGTCCCCGGCCTGCAGAACAAGGACCAGCGCGACCAGTCGGCGAGCGTGCTGCTGCCGCCCGCGCAGGACCAGAAGGTGCTCACCCTGGGCGGCGGCAACATCGACTCCAACCCGGACGCGAACCGGCTCACCGACGTCATCGACCTCAAGCAGGCCGACCCGTCCTACGTCGCCGGCCCGCCGATCCCGCAGGGCACGGTCGACCTGGGCGCAGGCAAGGTCGCCGAGACCGGCGGCCAGGGCAAGATGTACGTCTCCGCCGTGCTGCTGCCCGACGGCAAGGTGCTGGAGACCGGCGGCGCGCTGCACAACCGCGCCGATCCGGTCTACGAGTCCTCGATCTACGACCCTGCGACCAACACCTTCGACCCGGTGACCGCCGACCCCCAGGCGCGCGGCTACCACTCGTCCGCGTTCCTGCTGCCCGACGGCCGCGTGATGGCCACCGGCGACAACCCGGGCAACGGCACCTGGAACCACAACGTGTCGATCTACACGCCGCCCTACCTGCTCAAGGGCACGCGGCCGGCCATCACCTCGGTGATCGACACCGAGTGGAACTACGGCGACACCCAGCGGATCACGGTCGACCGGCCCATCGCCAAGGCCGAGTTGATCCGCCCGGCCGCCGTCACCCACTCCTCCGACCCCAACCAGCGGTTCGTGGACCTGCCGCTGTCGGTGGACGGAAACAACGTCGATCTGAACGTCACGAGCAACCCCAACCTGGCCCCGCCCGGCTGGTACATGCTCTTCGCGGTCGACGCCAACGGGGTGCCGTCGGTGGCCAAGTGGGTGCACCTGCAAGGCCCGCAGGCGCTGAGCGCGACCGACGCCTCCGCGCACGTCCACTCCTTCGCCGACTCGCTGTCGGGCAAGGTCGCCGGGCCCGGCACGAAGCGCGCCTCGCAGAAGGTCAGCGCCTTCGTCGCGGGCTGCGACCGGCACTACGGCTCGGTCAACGTGTGCGTGCCGACCGCCTTCCCGCCCGGGGTGAGGAAGTCGGCGGCCGCGCGGTGCGACTGGCTGAAGAAGAACGACTACGGCCGGCTGAAGCTCAACGGCCGCGACGACCCGCTCGGCCTGGACCGGAACAAGGACGGGACGGCCTGCGGAAAGGGCGACGTGAAGAAGAAGAGGTGACCTACGGGCTGACCCCGGGCCGGTTCGGGCCGGTTCGGGTCAGCCCGCGAATTCGGCGAGGGCGCGCTCCACGATGGCCACCAGCTGGTCGTGGTGCGCGCCCTGCCAGTACGCGCGCCCGCAGTCCAGGCACTGCGCGAAGACGTCGTACGTCCGCTGCGTGCCGCCCTCCAGCTGATGCGCCACCTCGTCCTTGCGGGCCTCCCGCAGCAGCCCGTTGCAGGCGGTGCACCGGGTCCAGGGCCGCAGTTCGGGCCGGAACCGGTCCAGGACGTCCCGGAGCTGGTCCTCGGGCCGGGTGCTGTAGACGTACGCGCCGGCCCACAGTTCGCGGCGGCGCAGCAGGCCCCGGTCGCGGCTGAGCATGACCCGCTGTTCGGCGGCCGAGCGGGCGGCGAGGGCGGGGTCGCCGATGTCGGTCGACTCGTAGGCGGTGTCCACGCCGAGCAGGCGCAGACGGCGGGCGAGGGTGCCGAGGTGGACGTCGAGCAGGAAGCGCAGGGGCGCGCCGGGCACCTGCTGGGGGCGCTCGACGGGCCGGACCGAGACGCGGTCGCCGGCCGCGGGGACGTACGAGGGCGGCACCTCAAGGCCGTTCACCCACAGCGACCCGACCTCGGTCAGCGGGACGCCGGCCGACTCCACGACGTGGCCGAGGGAGGAGACGCCGTCGGTGGTCAGGGCGGTGGCGGCGCCGCGGCGGCCGTGCGGGACGAACAGGGCCAGGCCGGGGGCGAATTCGACGTGGATCTCGGGACCGTTCACCCGGTCAGGATGTCATGGGAGAAGGGTCCGGTCTCAGGGCTTTTCGGTGGGCAGGCCGTGCTCCAGGACGTCCAGGGCGCGGTGCACGAGGTCCCCGAGGTCGCCCGTGAAGTCGTGCTCCGCCCAGTACATGTTGACCTCCATGAGGCCGCCGATGAGGGACATCGCGTAGACGCGGACCTCGAGGCTGTCCGGGTCCAGGCCGAAGCGCTCGGCTATGGCCCCGCGCATCAGGCGCGCGGTCTGCGACATGCTCTCGAAGATCCGGGAGCGGACGGCGGGGACCCGGACCCCGAGCTGCGCCCGCATCCGGACCACCTCGGGACTCTCCTGCACGAGCAGGTCCAGCGCCTTGTCCATGCTGTGCCGCACCGAATCGATCCACGGCTCGTCGGCGGGCCGTGCGCGCAGCTCCTCCAGCATCACCGGGTCGTACTCGTCCGTGAGGACGATGTCCTCCTTGCCCGGGAAGTACCGGAGGACGGTCGACGGCGACACCTCGGCCCGCTCGGCGATCTGGTCGATCGTCGTGGCGTCGTAGCCCTGCTCCCCGATCAGTTCGAAGGTCGCGGTGCGGATCGCCTCCCGGGTCTTGATCTTCTTGCGTTCGCGCAGGCTCAGCCGCGGGCGGTCGGAGGGGGAGAGGGGGGAGGGTGCGGCCGTCATGGGCCTCATTGTCGGGCATCGGCGGGCTGAACGGCTTGTCCGGGGCCTGCGGCTCGGCCCCGGTGGTGTGCGGCTCGGCCCTGTCGGCCTGCGGCTCGGCTCCGGTGGCGGGCGGCTCGGTTCCGTCGGCGTGCGGCTCGGCTCCGGTGGCGTGCGGCTCGGTTCCGTCGGCGTGCGGCTCGGCTCCGGCGGCACGTGTGCCGGGGAGCAGCGCGCCGGCCAGCAGCGACGCGACGAGCGCGGCGATGCCGCACACCGGCAGTACCAGGCCCATGCCGTGGACGTACGCGTCGTTCGCTGAGGCCGTGAGGCCGGCCGAGTGCGTCCGGCCGGCGACGATGTGCGCGGCGACCACCGATTCCCGGGCGGCGCCGGCGGCGGACGCGGGCACCAGGTGACGTCGAGCCGGTCGCGGATGGCGCCGGAGAGCAGGCTGCCGAGCGCACCGCCGACCTGGAGCAGCGTCATCAGCAGCCTCGCCCCTCCCCCACTGCCTCAAGGGCGTGGGCGGCGTCCGGCCCGGGCGCACGGAAAACGGCCACGGCTCGAAAGCCGTGGCCGTGCGGTGGGGAAGGGGGCCGGTCAGATGTGGGTGTACGCCACCAGTGAGATGCCGACGTAGTGCACGACGAACGCGGCGAGCGTCAGGGTGTGGAACACCTCGTGGAAGCCGAACCAGCGCGGGGAGGGGTTCGGCCGCTTGATGCCGTAGATCACGCCGCCCGCGCTGTAGAGGAGGCCGCCGACGACCACCAGGACCAGGACGGCGATGCCGCCGGTGCGCATGAAGTCGGGCAGGAAGAAGACGGCCGCCCAGCCCATCGCGATGTAGCAGGGCGTGTACAGCCAGCGCGGGGCGCCGACCCAGAGGACCCGGAAGAGGATGCCGGCGGCCGCCGCGGCCCAGATGCCCCACAGCAGCCACTGCCCCTTCGCGCCGGGCAGGAGCAGCAGGGTCAGCGGGGTGTAGGTGCCGGCGATGATCAGGAAGATGTTGGCGTGGTCCAGCCGGCGCAGGATGCCGTCCATGCGGGGGCTCCAGTTCCCCCGGTGGTACAGCGCGCTCACGCCGAACAGCAGGCAGGCGGTGAGGGCGTAGATCCCGCAGGCGATGCGGCCCCTGGCCGAGTCGGCGAGGGCCGTGAGTGTCAGGCCGGCGACCAGTGCGGCCGGGAACATGCCCAGGTGCAGCCAGCCGCGCAGCTTCGGCTTGAGCGGCTCGGTGAGGTGCTGGGCGTGCTGCTTGATCTGGCGGGGCACGGAGTGCGCGGCGGGACCACGGCCGTCGGCCGGCGAGTCCGTGGCCGCGTCGGGGACGGACGCAGTCATACCGGCCATCGTACCTACGCAACCGTAAGTTGTGGGGCGGGCCCGCTCGTTGACCGGGCCGGGAGTCGCCATCGTCTCATGCGGCCCGGTGCGCGTTACGCAAAGAAACCTTCAGGCGAACGCTACGTACATGCAAATAAACGCGGTGAACACGAATCGGACGTGGCAATCCTCACTCCGCTCACCTGTGAGGTCCTCTGGACATATGGGCGGTATGATCGGATGATCAAATGAGTGCGGTCGGCACCGGATGAGCGCTGAAGATCCAGCCGTGAAGCATCCGGGTCGCAGCCCCCACGGGGCCTCCAACAAAAAAATCCCTCATTTAGGAGCAATCGTGGCGCGCGACATCGCGGCTCCCCCCGTCGTCCCCACCAACCACCAGGAACTGATCTCATGGGTGAACGAGATCACCGAACTGACCCAGCCGGACAGCGTGGTCTGGTGTGACGGATCCGAGGCCGAGTACGAGAGGTTGTGCGAGGAGCTCGTAGCGAAGGGCACCTTCAGGAAACTCGACCCGATCAAGCGCCCCAACTCCTACTACGCCGCCTCCGACCCGACCGACGTCGCGCGCGTCGAGGACCGGACCTTCATCTGCTCCGAGCAGGAGCAGGACGCGGGCCCGACCAACCACTGGAAGGCCCCGGCGGAGATGCGGGAGATATTCCAGGGCGAGAACGGCCTGTTCCGCGGCTCGATGCGGGGCCGCACGATGTACGTCGTCCCGTTCTGCATGGGACCGCTCGGCTCGGACCTGTCCGCCATCGGCGTCGAGATCACCGACTCCGCCTACGTCGCCGTGTCGATGCGCACGATGACGCGCATGGGGCAGCCGGTCCTGGACGAGCTGGGCTCCGACGGCTTCTTCGTGAAGGCCGTCCACTCCCTCGGCGCCCCGCTCGAGGAGGGCGAGCAGGACGTTCCGTGGCCCTGCAACCAGACCAAGTACATCTCCCACTTCCCCGAGACCCGCGAGATCTGGTCCTACGGCTCCGGCTACGGCGGCAACGCCCTGCTCGGCAAGAAGTGCTACGCCCTGCGCATCGCCTCCGTCATGGCGCGCGACGAGGGCTGGCTGGCCGAGCACATGCTCATCCTGAAGCTGACCCCGCCCACCGGTGAGTCCAAGTACGTCGCCGCCGCCTTCCCGAGCGCCTGCGGCAAGACCAACCTCGCCATGCTGGAGCCCACGGTCTCCGGCTGGACGGTCGAGACGATCGGCGACGACATCGCCTGGATGCGCTTCGGCGAGGACGGCCGCCTGTACGCCATCAACCCCGAGGCCGGCTTCTTCGGCGTCGCTCCCGGCACCGGCGAGCACACCAACGCCAACGCGATGAAGACCCTGTGGGGCAACTCCGTCTTCACCAACGTCGCCCTCACCGACGACGGCGACGTGTGGTGGGAGGGCATGACCCAGGAGACCCCGGCCCACCTCACGGACTGGAAGGGCCGCGACTGGACCCCGGACTCCGCCGAGCCCGCCGCACACCCCAACGCCCGCTTCACCGTCCCGGCCGCCCAGTGCCCGATCATCGCGCCCGAGTGGGAGGACCCCAAGGGCGTGCCGATCTCGGCGATCCTCTTCGGCGGCCGCCGCGCCAGCGCCGTGCCGCTGGTGACCGAGTCCTTCGACTGGAACCACGGCGTGTTCCTCGGCGCCAACGTGGCGAGCGAGAAGACCGCCGCCGCCGAGGGCAAGGTCGGCGAGCTGCGCCGCGACCCCTTCGCCATGCTCCCCTTCTGCGGCTACAACATGGGCGACTACATGGCCCACTGGATCAACGTGGCCAAGGACAAGGACCAGTCCAAGCTGCCGAAGATCTACTACGTCAACTGGTTCCGCAAGAACGACGAGGGCAAGTTCGTCTGGCCCGGCTTCGGCGAGAACAGCCGCGTCCTGAAGTGGATCGTGGAGCGCCTGGACGGCAAGGCAGACGGCGTCGAGACCCCGATCGGCGTCCTGCCGACGAGGCAGGCCCTCGACACGAACGGCCTGGACCTGTCGGAGTCCGAGCTGGACTTCCTGCTCACGGTCGACAAGGAGGTCTGGCGCGAGGAGGCGTCCCTGGTGCCCGGGCACCTGAACACCTTCGGCGACCACACGCCCAAGGAGCTGTGGGACCAGTACCACGCCCTGGTGGAGCGCCTGGGCTGAGCCCGGGCACCGAACTCCGCGGCCGGTCCGATCTGCCCTGACCAGTGATCGTCACGGCCGGCCGCGGTGACAAGCCGGCGAGGTCCCGCACAACGGCGTGAGGGGCCCTGGGCCTGTCGTCCCGCCCCCCGTCCGCCCCGACGGGAGCACAGGTGACGGCAGGCCTTCGCCTGTCTGTGCACCTTGTCCAGGAGGGTGAGCGGGTGTTCCAGAAGGCGACCAGTCCTCGATATCAAGGGAATGGGGTCGCAGCCATGGCGGAATTTCTCCGCGAATCCCGATCGTCATGGTGCCGTGCGCAGGGTTCAGCGGCGACCATTTCTGTCGCGCCGGCCGCTGGTGAAGCCCTTGGCCTACGGGGCGGTGGGGTCATGGCAGCCGTGCGGTGGATATCGCGGGCGGTCCGGAGCCCGTTGCCCGGGGTGAGTCGGAGATCACCGATTCCCACCGCACCTGCCTGGGAGCCGGAGCTCCGCTACTTCCCCGGGGGGACGGCGAAACGGGTGACAGGTGTAACCGTAATGGCCCAAAAAATGGGCGGATATTCTGCTGATCGGGTGATTTTCACACGCGACACGAATCGACCGTCAGCCCTTCCTTCGCAATAGTCAATATGACATTTGCAGGCGAGGGGCAGGACGGGCGAGTGCGTCGAAAAAATGGAGCGCGCGCCCGTTTTCTTGTCCTCTCCCAATCAGTGAGGAAGGTCGTCTTGAGTCGTAGAACGAGTCGAACAGCGCGCCTGAAGTCCGCCACCCTGGTGTCGGCCGGCGCGGCCGCGGTGGCGCTCAGCGTCGTCCCGAGTACCACGGCGATCGCTGACGCGATGCACAACCCCGGCGACGGCATGGTCCTGAGGCAACTGGGCACGCACGACGTGCCCAGGGCGGCCATCGCCGACGCGATCCACCGGGCCGGCGCGGAAGGCATGGCGACGGTGCACATCCAGGGCTTCGAGCCCTTCGGCCACCAGGGTCCGCAAGGCCCGCAAGGCCCGCAAGGCCCGCAGGGAGCCCAGGGAGCCCAGGGAGCCCAGGGTGCGCAGGGAGCCCAGGGTGCGCAGGGAGCCCAGGGCGCTCAGGGCGCTCAGGGTGCGCAGGGCGCTCAGGGTGCGCAGGGAGCCCAGGGTCAGGGCGCTCAGGGTGCGCAGGGTGCGCAGGGAGCCCAGGGCGCTCAGGGTGCGCAGGGAGCCCAGGGCGCCCAAGGAGCTCAGGGAGCCCAAGGTGCTCAGGGAGCTCAGGGAGCTCAGGGAGCCCAAGGTGCTCAGGGCGCTCAGGGAGCCCAGGGCGCGCAGGGTTCCGTGAGCGGCACCTACGTCAGAACCAACACCGGCCCCGGCACGGCAACCGCGAAGTGCGACGCCGGTGACTTCGCCACCGGCGGCGGGTACCTCGTCGCCGCCAACGGAGCCGCGTCCGAGAACTTCCCGAGCGGCGGTACGCCGCCCACCCAGTGGACCGCCACCGCCCCCGGCGGCCAGTCGGTCGTGGCCTACGTGGTCTGCGCCGACGCGACACCGTAGCCCCGTCCGAGGGTGCCCCGAGACCTCGGGCTCGGGGCACCCTCGGTGTTCCGCCCCGGTACTAGACCGAACTAGACCAGCAGCGGGCCGCCGCAGCGCTCGGCGCCGTCCTTCACCGCGATGAGGTTGGCGACCACGTAAGAGATGTTCTTCTCGCGGTGCCACTCGGACGGGAAGCAGGTGGTCAGCCGCGAGCTCTGGAACCTGGCCTCCAGGTCCGGCACGAACGCGCGGTACTGGTCGTCGGTGTAGTACCAGAACGAGTTCTCGTTGTAGTACGCGACATGACTCGGGTCCTGGTGCGCGCCGCGGCCGTCGGTGCTGGGGGTCGTGGTGAGGAGCATGCCGCCGGGTGCCAGCAGCCGGTACAGCTCGTTGATCAACGGCACCTTCGCGGGCACATGCTCCAGGAAGTTCACGGCCCGCACCAGGCCGACGGAGCTGTCCGGCAGGTCCAGTCTGTCCGGCAGGGCCGCCACGATGTCGACGCCCTCACCCGGCAGCTTGTCCACCCCCACGTAACCGGGCGGCTTGCGGCGGGCCGCGCCGAGGTCCAGGGCGATCAGCCCTCTGCGGTAGGTCCAGGCGAGGGCATTGGCCTCGATGTACTTGTCGTACAGCGCGACCGTCTCGCGCTGGATGTGCGCGTTGATCTCCGGATCGCGCTGGGTGTTCTCGGGATGCATCCGCTGGAGGTAGAGGCAGCGGGGGACGTGGTGGAAGTCGCCGACGTGGAACAGGCGGCACATCAGGTCCTGGTCGTCCAGGACGGTACGGGTGGCGTCGTACCCCCCGGCCTCGTCGTAGGCGTCCTTGCGGAAGGCCCGGACGTGGTTCGGCGCGTACCAGATGTACGAGACGTTGTGCGGGGTCGGGGCCATGGACCTGACCTGGAGCAGTTCGCGGCCGTCGACCCGGACATCCTCGTAGTGCCAGCCGTGCGTCTCGTTGAAACGGCTGTCGTCCCGCTTCCCGTCCTCGGTGATCTGCGCGGTGTTGCTGTAGACCAGGGCGGCCTCGGGGTGCTCGTCGAACGCCGTGCCGAGCTCGGCCAGGCACGCCTTCGCCAGCAGGTCGTCATGGTCGAGTTCGACCAGGATCTCACCGCGGGCCAGTTCACAGGCCCGGCGTTTCGCTGCTCCGACACCGACCGCATCGTCCGCGATCTCCACCCGGACCCGGTCGTCCGGACGCTCCGGGCGCCACCGGGCGCCGTTGTTCAGCAGGACGATCCACTCCCAGTCCGGACAGGTCTGCGCCTGCAGGGTCGTGAGGCACTCGTCGAGGAAACGGGGCCGGTGGCTGGGGGTGAAGACGGAGAATCTCGGGGTGGCGGTCGACGTCATCTGCTGCTCCCTGCTTGCTGGAAGGCTCTCAGGAGGCCGGCGCCGAGAAGACCGTGGGCGTGCCGACGGGGCCGGAGCCGAACCACCGTCACTTCGGCAGACGTTACGAGGGCCGCCGGGCGGCACAGCCGTTCGGCAGGCTGTTGTGGCGCGCAGACCACTCGAATGCCCGCGTCGGAGTGGAGCGGCAGCGGGACGCCGTGGCGGCGGCACTGTCGTGAAGTGATGGCGCCCGGTCCGCGCGTCGCTGCGGGTGCACGCGGACCGGGGCCGTCCGGGGGAGCCCTCGGGGGGCTCAGCGGGACGCGAGTTCGCGCGGCTCCAGGGCCGCCGCGTGGGCGTCCATCTGCTCGGCGGCCAGGATCGCGGCCCCCGTGTCGGCGCGGGAGGCCGCCACGACCAGGGCGCGGCCGGCCAGGGCGTGCGCCCGCCGGTGCAGGGCGGTGGGGTCGGCGCCGGCGGGCGCCGCGGACGTGCGGGCCGGCGGCCGTCCGCCGCGCAGCCGGGCCACCTGGCCGGCGACCCGCTCGGCCGCCTCGTCCCAGGCGGAGCAGGGGCTCAGCGCCCGCAGTTCGTCCGTGACGGCGAGCAGGGCCGCCAGATGGCCGGCGAGCTGGATGTCCAGCTCCTCCTCGCGGGAGCGGTGGGGGAAGTCGGTGTTCGCGTTCGTGTTCCTGCCGGCCATCGCGCTGTGGACGGACCGACTGGACGGAGCAGTGCGGATCGGTTCGTACATGGATAGCCTCCTGTGCGGGGACAGGAAGCCATCCTAGCTTAGATTTCGTCTAAAGTGGCGCCGTTCGGGAAACAGGGCCGTTCGTCCTCTTGCGCGGCCTCAGGGCTGGCTGTAGCCGTCCAGGAAGGTGCCGATCCGGCCCACCGCGTCCCGCAGGTCACCCACCGTGGGCAGGGTCACGACCCGGAAGTGGTCCGGCTCCGGCCAGTTGAACCCGGTGCCCTGGACGACCATGATCTTCTCCTGGCGCAGCAGGTCCAGCACCATCCGCCGGTCGTCCTTGATCTTGAACACCTTGGGGTCGAGGCGCGGGAAGAGGTACAGCGCGCCCTTGGGCCGCACGCAGCTCACCCCCGGGATCTGCGTCAGCAGCTCGTACGCCGTGTCCCGCTGCTCCTTCAGCCGTCCGCCCGGCAGCACCAGGTCGTTGATCGTCTGGCGCCCGCTGAGGGCGGCCACGACCCCGTGCTGGCCCGGCATGTTCGCGCACAGGCGCATGTTCGCCAGGATCGTCAGGCCCTCGATGTAGGACTCGGCGTGCGCGCGCGGACCGGAGATCGCCATCCAGCCGACCCGGTAGCCGGCCACCCGGTACGCCTTGGACATGCCGTTGAAGGTGAGCGTGAGCAGGTCCGGGGCGATCTTCGCGGTGGGCGTGTGGGTGGCGCCGTCGTACAGGATCTTGTCGTAGATCTCGTCCGAGCAGACCAGCAGGTTGTGGCGGCGGGCGATGTCCGTCAGGCCCTTGAGCATCGCCTCTTCGTAGACCGCGCCGGTCGGGTTGTTCGGGTTGATGATGACGATCGCCTTGGTGCGGTCGGTGACCTTCCGCTCCACGTCGGCGAGGTCGGGCATCCAGTCGGACTGCTCGTCGCAGCGGTAGTGCACGGCCGTGCCGCCGGCGAGCGAGACCGCGGCCGTCCACAGCGGGTAGTCGGGCGCGGGTACGAGCACCTCGTCGCCGTCGTCCAGCAGGCCCTGCATCGCCATCACGATCAGCTCGGAGACGCCGTTGCCGATGAAGACGTGCTCGACGTCCGTCTCGATGCCCAGGGTCTGGTTGTGCATGACGACCGCGCGGCGGGCCGCCAGCAGACCCTTGGCGTCGCCGTAGCCGTGGGCCGTGGAGACGTTGCGGAGGATGTCCTCCAGGATCTCCGGCGGGCACTCGAAGCCGAACGCGGCCGGGTTGCCCGTGTTGAGCTTGAGGATGCGGTGGCCGGCCGCCTCCAGGCGCATCGCCTCCTCGAGAACCGGGCCCCGGATCTCGTAACAGACGTTGGCGAGCTTGGTCGACTGGATCACCTGCATGACAGGGAGCTTAGGGCCCGGTAACGCTCTTTGGGCCGTGTTTTCCGCCACGTGAGACGCGGTGGTTTGTACGGTTATCGTCTACGGCTGTCCCGTGGGCCCCACCTGTCCCTACAATGCGCGGCCATGTCCTGGCACCCTCAGCACGTAAACGGGGCGCACGGCGCACAAGCCGCGAACGGCGCGACCGGTGCGCACGGCGGCGACGGCGCGTATCCGGCCATGGACGAGCCCCAGGTGCCGCCGAACGTGTACCAGCCGATCCCTCGTTCGACCCCCCGCTACGAGGAGTACGCCGATCCGGCGGCCGCCCACGGCTGGCAGAACGCGTTCGACCGGACGGCCGAGCTGCCCGTGATCGCCGCCCCGGCGGACGCGTATCCGCCGGACGGGTATCCGCCGGACGGTCACTCGGCCGACGCGTATCCGCCGGACGGGTACGCGGCCGGTCCGGGCGTGCTCGAGCAGTACGAGCAGTGCGTGGGCTACGGCGACCCGGCGCGGCCCGATGGGCACGCGGAGGACGACGGGCCGGCGGTCGTCGGCCGCTCGCGGCGGCACGGACGGCCGACGCGCCGGGTCCCGGTCGCCGTGGGCGGAGCGTGCGTGCTGCTCATCGCCGTCGTCGCCGGCCTCCTCGGCTCCGGCTCGGGCTCGGGCTCGGGCGGCGGACCGCGGCCGGGGACGCAGGGCCAGGAGGAGGGGGCGAAGAAGAAGGACGGGGTGTCCGTCGCGCCCGCCTCGCCGCCGTCCGGCGGTGCCGAATCGCCCGGCTCCGGCGACGCGCACCCGTCCGCGAGTCCGTCGCCCACCGTCGCCACGGAGAAGCCCGCCTCCCCGACCGCCACCGCGGGCGGCGGCGACACCGCGGCCCCCACCACGGCGCCCGCGACCACTCCCGCCGCCACCACGACCGAGCCGGCCCGGGGCAACGGCGGCAAGCCGGGCCGAGGCAGAGGGGCAACCAAGGGCCCCAGGTGAGCCCCCTCCCAGCCACCGCCCGTCCCTCCGTCCGGCCCCACCCCGGAGCCGGCCCGCCGGTGCTTGAGCCGGCCCGCCCGCCCCGACCGGCCCGCCCGCCCCGACCGGCCCGCCCGCCCCGAGCGGCCCGGTCGCCCCGAGCGGGCCGCCCGCCCCGAGCGGCCCGGTCGCCCCGGCGGCAGGTCTGCGCCGAGCCGCCGGCACCGCCCGAACGGCCCGGTGGTCCCGATGGCGGGCCTGTGCGGGTTGGGTGCGGCCGCCCGAGCGGGCTGTCCGTTCCGAGCCGGCGTGTCGGTCCCTCGCGGAGGTCAGCGGCCTGACCGGGGCGCTGTGCCGGGCGGCTGCGTCTGACCGTGGCCCGGTCAACGGTGACGGTCCTGCTGGGCTGCCGCTCGCGCTGTTCGGGCTCGCGCTGTTCGGGCTCGCGCTGTTCGGGCTTGCGCTGTTCGGGCTTGCGCTGTTCGGGCTCGCGCCGCATGGGTGCTGTGTCGGAGGAGTTGTCGCGGCGGCCGGCGCGGAACGGCGCGGTGGGGCGACGATCATTCCGGCCGTGACGCCGAGTTCGTCGAGCGGCTGCAAGCCCTGGGCTCGCGCGTGCGGCGGGCCCCCACCGGGAGCGGGCCGAGCCGGTGCTGGACCCCGACCGGGGGGACCCGCTGGTCTCCGGCCGCCTGCGGCGCGGACTCGACCGGGACGCGGGCGTCAAGGGCCTGGATGACCGGCGCGGCGCGAGCGGTACCTCGGGCCGGCAGCGTCTTTTTCCAGCCGCGTCTCCATGAGCCGCGAGGCGCTGCCGCACCCGTACGTCGTCGACGCGCTGGGCGCGGCGGGGGCGCCGTAGATCCCGCCTGGCCCGGGCGGCCGCCGGGCATCCGGGTGCCGCCCCGAGCGCTCCGAGTGCCGCCCCGGGCGTCGGTGTCGCGGCCGGAAACACCTCCTTGCCCATCCACCCCTCTCCCATCACAATGCACATGACAATTTCGCGGGCGGCCGGAGGATCTCCGGTCGCCCCGTCGCAAGAGGGGACCCCACATGAAGAAGCCTCTCGGCGCCGCGCTCTTCGCCCTGGTGATCGCCGGGGCGGGTGCGGCACCCGCGGTCGCGGCACCGGC
Source organism: Streptomyces sp. NPDC020996 (assembly GCF_040641355.1). Lineage (NCBI taxonomy): Bacteria > Bacillati > Actinomycetota > Actinomycetes > Kitasatosporales > Streptomycetaceae > Streptomyces > Streptomyces sp. NPDC020996. The sequence goes on along the minus strand of NZ_JBFADM010000001.1, from coordinate 263,546 downwards.
GCCCACCGAGCGCGCCGCCGCGCCCACCCTCCAGGCCGTCAACTTCGCCGGCACCGTGTCGCTCAGCAACTGCTCCGGCTCGGTCATCCGCTTCCCGAACTCCGCGGACACCGACCCGGCGCTCGTGCTCACCAACGGCCACTGCCTGGAGACCGGGTTCCCGGCGCCCGGCGAGGTCATCGTCGACCAGGCGTCCAGCCGCAGCTTCGGCCTGCTCAACGCCTCGGCCACCCGGGTCGGCACGCTGCGCGCCAGCAAGGTCGCGTACTCGACGATGACCGACACGGACGTCACGATCTACCAGCTCACCACCACGTACGCGCAGATCAAGAGCACGTACGGGATCAGCCCGCTGACGCTGAACGACACCCACCCGGTCGCCGGCACCGCCATCACGGTCGTCTCCGGCTACTGGAAGAAGACCTACGCCTGCAACATCGACGGCTTCGTCTACCGCCTCAAGGAGGGCGACTGGACCTGGAAGGACTCCGTCCGCTACACCTCCGCCTGCAACACCATCGGCGGCACGTCCGGATCGCCCGTCGTCGACAACGCCACCGGCAAGGTCGTCGCCGTCAACAACACCGGCAACGAGGACGGCCAGACCTGCACCGTGAACAACCCCTGCGAGGTCGACGCGAGCGGCAACGTGACCGTCCGTCAGGGCATCAACTACGCCGAGGAGACCTACCAGATCCCGGCCTGCTTCGGCGCCGGCAACAAGCTCAACCTGAGCGCGAGCGGGTGCACGCTGCCCAAGCCGTAGCGCGTCGACGGCGGGCGGTCACACCGGAGTCCGGCGGACCGCCCGCCCCGCGAGCACGTCCGTGCGCCGGCCGTCCTCGATCACGAACCGCCCGTCGACCAGCACGTACGGAATGCCCGTCGGCAGCCTGCGCGGCTCCTCGAAGGTCGCGCCCGCCGCCACCGTCCGCGGGTCGAACAGGACCAGGTCGGCCCGGAACCCCTCGCGGACCAGCCCCCGGTCCGGCAGCCGCAGCCGGGCCGCCGGGCGCGAGGTGAGGTGGGCCACGCACTCCTCCAGCGACAGCAGGCCCAACTCGCGTACGTAGTGGCCCAGATACCGGGGGAAGGTGCCGTGGGCGCGCGGGTGCGGCCGGGCGCCGTGCAGGACGCCGTCGGAGCCGCCGGTGTGCGCGCGGTGGCGCAGGACGGCCCGCACGTTCTCCTCGTGGCCGACGTGCAGCAGGACCGTCGTGCCGAGGCCGTCCTCCAGCAGCAGGCGGCGGGCGGTCGCCCAGGGGGCCTCGCCGCGCGCGTCCGCCGACTGCCGCACCGTGCGGCCCACGTGGTCCGCCAGCCGAGGGTCGCGCACCCCGGAGACCTCGACCGTGTCCCAGTCGACGGGCACCCCGTGGCAGCCGTCCGAGCCGACGTCCTCCAGCTGGTGCCGGATGCGCTCGGCCGTCTCCCCGTCCGCCAGCCGCTTCAGGGTCTCCCGCGGACCGCCCACGCCCGCCCAGCCCGGCAGCAGCGCCGCGAGGGTCGTGCAGCCCGGGGTGTAGGGGTAGCTGTCGAGGCTGATGTCGGCCCCGGCGTCCAGCGCCGCGTCCAGCAGGGCCAGCAGCTCGGGCGCCCGGGCCTCGTTGACGCCGAAGTTCATGGTGGCGTGCGCCAGGTGCAGCGGGCAGCCCGCCTCCCGGGCCACGGCCACCATCTCCGCGTACGCCTCCAGCGCGCCCGCCCCGTAGGAGCGGTGGTGCGGGCAGAAGTAGCCGCCGTGGAACGCCACCACCCGGCACAGCTCGGTCAGTTCGGCGTCGCTCGCGTACCCGCCGGGCGGGTAGGTCAGCCCCGACGACATGCCGACCGCGCCCTGCTCCAGGCCCTCCGCGACCAGTCGCCGCATCCGGTCCAGCTCCTCCGGCGTGGCCTCGCGGTCCTCCCAGCCGACGGCGAGCGCGCGCACCGTCCCCTGCGGAACCAGGTAGGCGGCGTTGACGGCGATCCCGCGGTCGAGGCGGTCCAGGTACTCGCCGACGGAGCGCCAGTCGAAGTCGACGTCGTCGCCGTGGCCGTTCCAGCCGGCGATCGCGTCGCGCACCTCGGCGAGCGTGCGGTCGTCGACGGGCGCGTACGACAGCCCGTCCTGGCCGATCACCTCCAGGGTCACGCCCTGCGCGGCCTTGGCGCTGTGGTCGGGGCCGCGCAGCAGGGCGAGGTCGCTGTGCGCGTGCATGTCGATGAAGCCGGGGGAGAGGACCAGGCCCTCCGCGTCCAGTTCCCGCACGGCCTCGGGGCGCTGGCAGCCGGCGGCCGCGGCCTCCTTGACGATCGACACGATCCTGCCGTCGTCGATCACCACGTCCGCGCGGTACGACGGTTCACCGCTGCCGTCCACCACATCCGCGTCCCGCACGACGAGGTCCTCCACCGTCGGCTCCCTCCCCGGACTCCTCGCAAGACTCCCCGCACGCCTCAGAAGAACGTACGGATGTACTCGACGACCGTGCCGTCCGCCTCGGCCACCGGGATCAGCGGCCACTTGTCGAACGACGTGCACGGGTGGGACAGGCCCAGGCCCAGCCAGTCCCCGACCTCGAGGTCCGCCTCGGCGGTCGTGCGCAGCCAGGCGTGCTGGTCGGACAGCGCGGTCACCGAGATCCCGGCGGCCGGGCGCTCGGTCCCGTCCCGGCGTACCACCTGGGCGACGGGCAGGTCGAGGTCGTGGGCGGCGTCGCGCTTGCCCGCGTTGACGAACGCCTCGTCGGGGGTGGGGCGCGAGACGACCTGCGCCCACAGGCGGAACGCCGGCTCCAGCGCGCCCTCCCCGGGCACCCGGTTGAACGGGGTGAGCCTGCGGTAGTGGCCGTCGTCGTGCGAGACGTACGCCCCCGAGCGCAGCAGCTTCAGCACCGGCGAGGACAGTCCGGGGATCTCCGCGAACACCTCGGCCACCGCGTCGAACCAGGCGCTGCCGCCCGCGCTGACGACGATCTCGTCGCGCCCGGCGAAGCGCCCGGCCCGGTCGAAGCCGACGGCGAGCGCGACCAGCCGCCGCAGCCACGCGCGCACCCGCTCCGGGTCGGCCCGCCGCACCTCGCCCTCGTACCCGGCGACCCCGGCCAGCCGCAGGGTCCGCGTCGCCGCCACCGCGTCGGCCACGGCCGCGCACTCCGCCTCCGTCCGCACGCCGGTGCGCGCACCGGCGCCGGCCGCCAGCTCGACCACCACCTCCAGCGGGCGGGCCGCCCCGCGCAGGGCGGCGTCCATCAGCTCCACCCCGCGCACGGAGTCGACGTAGCAGATCAGCCGGAAGTCCGGGTCGGCGTCCTGTTCGGCCGCGATCCAGCGCAGGGCGGCCGGGTCGACGACCTCGTTGGCGAGGAAGACCCGCCGCACGCCGAACGCCCGCGCCACGCGCACCTGGTGCGGCACCGCCAGCGTGATGCCCCACGCGCCGCGCTCGGTCTGCCGGTGGAACAGCTGGGGCGCCATCGACGTCTTGCCGTGCGGGGCGAAGGCGAGGCCGTGGCGGGCCGCGTACGCCTCCATCAGCGCCAGGTTGTGCTCCAGACGCTCGGCGGACAGGGCGAGCACGGGTGTGGTGAAACCGCCGGTGAACAGGTTGCGGCGCTGGGCGGCCAGCTCGCCGACGGTCAGGCCGTCGGCGTCCGGCGGGAGGCCCTTGAAGCGGTGGTCGACGCGCTCCCCGGCCAGGCGCGCGAGCGCTTCGGAGGGACTGCCGGCGGTCATGGAGCCTCCCTGATCGGTCGCCACCCGGACCTGGACGGCGCTCGAAACGCTGCTGTCGGGCGCCGGGTTCGCGGTGACGGCGGTGCTGAGCGGTGTTCGTGTAGGCGTCTGATAACGAAGTCGGGGCTGGCTGTCCCCGGCACAGGATCGTCGACCATACTGCCCGCTGTGGAGCAGCGCATAGGTTCGAGCAGCCAGCCCCTGAAGGGCGAGCCCGTGACGGGCGCCGGGTTCGACCCGGCCTTCATCCCCGGGCTCACCTCGCCCGCGACCGGCGAGCCGGAGAAGGCCGAGGACCGGGACGCCGTCGCCGAGGCCGACACCGAGTCCGTCGAGGACACGGCGGAGCCCGAGGCGTCCCAGGCGTCCGTGGAGTCCGATGCGGCCGAGCAGGAGGCCGCCGGCGGAGAGGACACCGCGGACGACGACGAGCCCGCCGACGGCCCCGTCTTCGAGGCCGCCGACCGCCGGGCCCGGATCGTCGCCGACCGCAAGGGAGTCCGCCTCGTCCTGGACGACCAGGAGTGCGAGTTCCGCTGGGACGAGATCGGCGCGGTGGAGACCACGGTCCCCCGCTTCGGCAAGCGGCTCACCATCACGGTGCACACCCCTGACCGGCGCTGGTACCCGATCGAGATCGAGGCGCCGGCCAGGAGCCGTTTCAAGGAGTGGGACGAGCAGCTGGACGCGGTCCTCGACGCCTACTTCGAAGAGGACGCCGAGTAGACGCCGGGCGGGCGCCGGGCGACCGAGCAGCCGGGTGCCCGACTAGCCGCAGTACTGCGCCTGTTTGCCGATCGACCGGTACATGCAGTCGGCGTTCTCCAGCAGTTGCAGCACCGCGTCCCGGTTGCGTGACGTCTCCCGCTCGATCACCTCGTCGGGCGGGTAGAAGCCGCCGCCGGAGGACGACGTGGGGTACATTTCGAAGGTGTACGAGAAGATCCTGTGCACGCCCCACAGGTAGTCGTCGATGGACCCGTCGGTGATGTACAGGTCGCTGGACTGCTCGGCGGTGTACCCGTTGCTGGCGGCCATCTTCTGCCCGACCGCCTTGAAGGCGTTGTAGTCGTCCGCCGTCATCCCGGTCGCGGTGTCGGAGTACGTGTACCCGAACGGCCACAGCACCAGCTCGCTGTAGGTGTGGAAGTCGATCCCCGCGGTGATCTGCTGCTTGCCTCCGACGACCCGGCTGCGTACGAAGTCGGCGACCACCTTCACCTCGGGCGCCGACTCGGCGGCGGCGCCCCGGTACGTCTCCGACGACGTCGAACCCGAAGAGCCGCCGCAGCAGCCCCACTTGTAGTTCCAGTTCCGGTTCAGGTCCGTGCCGACGTAGGAGGAACCGGAGTTGGGCTGGCGGTTCTTGCGCCAGGAGCGGTAGGAACCCGTCGCGATGTCGTACTCGCCGCCGTCCGGGTTGAGGTCCGGGACGATCCAGATCTCCCGGTTGTTCACCATGTCCGTGATCCGCGAGTCGCTGCCGTAGCCCGCCCCGAGTTCGCGCAGCAGGTACAGCGCCATCTCCACGGTCAGGTGCTCGCGCGCGTGCTGGTGGAAGGTGAACAGCACCTCGGGCTCGTTCTCGTCGGTGGCCACGTTGTCGCTGACCTTGATGGCGACGATGTCCCGTCCCTGGTACGACGTGCCGATCACCCGCCGGCTCATGATGGCCGGGTAGGCCGCGAGCCGCTGGTCGATCTCGGCGTTCGTCTCGGCGTAGTTGTGGTACTTCGAGTCGGCCGAGGGGAAGTCGTACAGCCGCGCCTCGCCCTGGGACCTGTCCGGAACGGCGCCCACGGGCGCGACGTCGTACCCTGCCGCCCGCAGCGTGCGGATCTGGTCGGACCGCCCGGAGACGACCACCGTCTCCTCGTCCGCCTCGTCGACGGTCACGCCGGCCGCCGCGATGGCGGTGCGGGTGACCGGCGTGCTGTGGTCGACGTGGATCTCGTACTGGCGGACGTCGTCGGCCGAAGGGGCCCTGCGGTGCGCGCTGTCGGCGGTCGCCGAGACGGGTGCGGCGAGGGCGAGGGCCAGCAGGCCGGCGAGTGCGGCGGTGCGTCTGCCGCCGCGGGCGCCGGTGCCTCGTACACGTAGTCGCATGACATCTCCTTGGTTCTCCGGGGAGTCCGGGGTCGCCGGACGTGGGGAGTGGAGCCGGGGGGTGGTTCAGCGACGTGCTGTGCGGGTGGCGCCATCGTCAATGAATGGCATGGACAGGTCAATAGGGGGCCAAGGGGTGGTGCGGCGGACCCCGCGCGATCCGGCCGTGCCTCGCACGCCCTCTTGCCCGGCCGCCCGCTTTGAGCTTTCTTGACCTTCATGGCGGACACCACGGGAAACACCGAGGAGACCCGGACGGCCGGCGCCCCCGCCCCCGTCCCCCGCGCGTCGCGCTGGAGGCACATCGGCCCGGGCATCGTCGTCGCCGCGACCGGGGTCGGCGCCGGTGACCTGGTGGCCACGCTGATCGCCGGCAGCAACTTCGGCTACACGCTGCTGTGGGCGGCGGTCGTCGGCTGCCTGGTGAAGATCTCCCTCGCCGAGGCGGCGGGCCGCTGGCACCTGTCGACCGGCCGCACCCTCTTCGACGGCTGGGCGAGCCTGGGCCGCTGGACGACGTACTTCTTCGCCGTCTACGCCGTGGTCTGGGGCTTCGTCTACGGCGCGGCGGCGATGTCGTCCAGCGCGCTGCCGCTGCAGGCGCTGTTCCCGGGCGTGACGGACCTGAAGTGGTGGGCGGTCGGCTGCGGGCTGGTGGGCCTGGTCTTCGTCTGGTTCAACAAGTACGCCGTGTTCGAGAAGGTCATGACGGTCCTGGTGGGCGTCATGTTCCTGGTGACGGTGTACCTGGCGGTCAGGGTCGCCCCGAACCTGGCCGACGCCTTCGCGGGCCTGCTGCCGGTCCTGCCGGACGAGAAGGACTCCGTCCTGAACACCCTCGGCCTGATCGGCGGCGTGGGCGGCACCATCACGCTCGCCGCGTACGGCTACTGGGTCAACGCCAAGGGGTGGACCGACACCGGCTGGATGAAGGTCATGCGGCTGGACAACCGCGTCGCCTACGCCACCACGGGCGTCTTCGTCGTCGCCATGCTGTTCGTCGGGGCGGAGCTGCTGCACTCCGCGCACGTGGCCGTCGCGAGCGGCGACAAGGGCCTGATCCAGCTCGGCGACATCCTCGCGGCCGAATACGGCACCGCGACGGCCAAGTTCTTCCTGATCGGCTTCTTCGCCACCTCCTTCACGTCGCTGATCGGCGTCTGGCACGGGGTCAGCCTGATGTTCGCGGACTTCGTCGCGCGCTCCCGCGGGACGGGCACGGCGAGCGGCGAGCAGGTCGCCTCCGGTGCCCGCGAGCGCTCCTGGCCGTTCCGCGCCTACCTGCTGTGGCTCACCTTCCCGCCGATCGTGCTGCTCTTCCAGGGCCAGCCCTTCCGCCTGGTCATCCTCTACGGCGTCCTGGGCGCGGCCTTCCTGCCGTTCCTGGCGCTGACCCTGATGTGGCTGCTCAACTCCTCCCGCACACCGCGGCAGTGGCGCAACGGCCCGCTGAGCAACGCCGCGCTGGCCGTCGCGGGGCTGCTGTTCCTGGTCCTGTGCGGTAAGCAGATCTGGGACCAGCCGTGGTCGGAGTTCTTCTAGTCCCTCCGGCCCGTCGGCTCGCCACATCAGGGTCACGGACTCCGGTGTCTCCGACCGGACTTACGGCAGCGCGTGCACGTGCGGGCCCACCGCGCCGGACCACGCGTTCCCGCTCGCCGCGTCCCAGTTCGTCGACCACGTCATCGCGCCCCGCAGGCCGGGATACGCCTTCGACGGCTTGAAGGAACCGCAGTTGGTCAGCTTCGTCAGGCAGTCCAGGGCGTTGTTCACCACCGTCGGCGACACGTACCCGCTGCCCGCGCCGCGCGTGGAGGCGGGCAGGCCGAGACCCACCTGGGACGGGGCGAGACCGCCCTCGAGCTGGATGCAGGCCAGCGCGGTGAGGAAGTCCACCGAGCCCTGGCCGTAGACCTTGCCGTCGCAGCCGAGCATCGAACCGCTGTTGTAGTACTGCATGTTGACGACCGTGAGGATGTCCTTGACGTTCAGCGCCGTCTGGAAGTACGCGTTGGACGTCGACTGCATGTCGATCGTCTGCGGGGCCATCGTGAGGATCAGCGACGGACCCGCCTTCGCCGACAGCGCCCTGAGCGCCTGCGTCATGTAGGTGGCGTCGAGCCCGTTCTCCAGGTCGATGTCCACGCCGTCGAAGCCGTAGGTCCGCATCAGCGAGTACACCGAGTCCGCGAAGTTCGCCGCCGACGTCGCGTCGCGCACCGAGACCGTGCCGTTCTGGCCGCCCACGGACACCACGACCTTCTTGCCGGCCGCCTGCTTGGCCTTGATGTCCGCCTTGAACTGGTCGACCGTGTACCCGCCGAGCCCGGCCGAGTCCAGGGTGAAGGTCACGGCGCCCGGCGTCGTCGTGGCGTCCGCGAAGGCCACCGCGATGATGTCGTACTGGGACGGCACGTCCGAGATCTTCTGGACGGTCGCGCCGTTGTCGAAGTTCTGCCAGTAGCCCGTGACCGCGTGCGCGGGCAGGGTGCCGCCGCCGGTGCCGGTCGACGCCGCCGTCGTCCCGGTGACCGCGCCGGACTTGGCCGACTCGCCCGCCGCGTTGGTCGCGGTGACCTGGAAGGAGTACGAGGTGGCGGCCGCCAGGCCGGTCACCGTCGCCGACGTGCCGGTCACCGCCGTCACCTTCGTGCCGTCCCGGTAGACGTTGTACCCGGTCGCGCCCGACACGGCGTTCCAGGCCAGGGAGACGGAGGAGGACGTGGTCCCGGAGACCGCGAGGCCGCCCGGCGCCGCCGGGACCGTCGGTGCCGGGTCGCTGCCGCCGCCCCCGTCCGGGCCGTACACCGACACGTCGTCCGCGTAGTAGGCCGCCTGCCCGTACCAGCCGTGCGTGTACACCGTGACCGAGGTGGTCGACGAGCCCGTGGTGAAGGTCGTGGACAGCTGCTTCCAGCTCGTGGAGTCCGGCGTCCACGTCGACACGTCCGTGCTGCCGGTGCCGGTGACGCCCAGGTAGGCGTACCCGCCCTGGACCCAGGCGCTCAGTGTGTACGTCGTGCCCGGCCGCACGGCCACCGTCTGGGCGCACCGGGCGTTGTCCAGCCCGGCCGGCGTCGCCTTGAGCGCGGCGGAGCCGCCGTGGACCGGCGAGGAGACGGTGGTTCCGCTCCCCGCCGAACAGGTCCAGTCGCTCAGGCCGGACTCGAACCCGGAGTTCCTGGCGTTGTTCACGTCCGCTGCGGACGCCTGGCCGGTGCCGGCGAGGCACAGGGCGAGGGCGGCTGTGACGGCTCCTGACCAGAGCCGTGGCGATCGTACCGATCCGATGTATGGGGACATGACAACAAGTTGGTCCAGACCAATCGGCCTGTCAATAGGTCCAGACCAAATCCCTCGCCCCTGGCGGTGCCGGTGGCGGCGGTGCCCTGCCCGGGATGGCAAGGGTCCGGGATGGCGAGGGTCCGGGATGGCGAGGGTCCGGGATGGCAAGGGTCCGGGAAGGCAAGGGGCCGGGGTGGCAAGGGTCCGGGGTGGCAAGGGTCCGGGGCGGAAGTGCCCGGCCCCGAAGTCGCGTGGGCCCGCCGCGTGAGCCCACCGCATGGGCCCGGGGGCCCAAAAGCGGACCCAAATTCGAGACCCGACGGGGCGAGGGGACCGGCGAGATGCTCAACGTGCCCTGGTTTGACATGCCTTGTGAAAGGACAGTTGCCCGTCAGCTACGGAATCGCTGTTCTCCGGCCACGGAGGCGTGGATACAGTGCTGAGGTAGTCACGCAGTGAAGTCATCTCGGTGTACCGGCGTAACCCCGGTGGATCGACAGGCGTAACACGGGGAGCTGCGCGTGCCAACTGCCATTGCCGTGACCAGTGCCGACATGGCGCTGCCACCGCAGGACGAACGGACCCTGCCCGCCGTCGTCCTGGATGACCTGGACCGGCAGCCGCTGGAGCAGGCGCTGGCCGGGATGCAGGGCCTGATCGACCAGCACGGGCACGTCGTCGTCGTGTGCTCGCAGGCCGTCTCCCGCGGCGTGGAGCGACGGCTGCACACGATCCGCTCCCTCCTCGAGAGCGACCGCATCGCCCTGTTCCGGCCCGACCTGCCGCCGCTCGGACTCGCGGTCCTGGCACGCCAGTTACGGCAGCTGGCGTCCTGCGACCTCAGCCCCGGCGTGCTCGCCTCGGCCGGCCGGCTGCTCACCCACTACATCCACGCCGGGGCGCTGCTCGGTTCCGTCGCCCGGCTCGACCGCGTCCCCGTCGGTCTGAAGTCGCACGCCAAGTCCTGGGTGCCGGGCAGCCAGTTCGGCGTGCTGGCCCATCCGGAGCCGCAGCTGGTGAAGATCGGCCCCGGAGCCACCCTGTCCGGACCGGAGTTCGGCACCTGGATGCTCGTCGCCAAGGGCCAGCTCCAGTCCGACTGGGTCGCCGGAACCCTCGCCAAGGACTGGAACGTCCAGGGACTCAGGGAGACCGCCGCGCCGGCCGAGTCCGCGGTCTGGTGGGGGACCGGCAAGCTGATCGAGTTCGCCGCCTACCTGCCCGACCTGTCGGTGCTGTACCAGCTGGTCACGTCGGTGCGGCAGAGCACCTGCCACTGGTGCGGGATCGACGTCATCGGCGACCGGTGCGTCTTCTGCTCCGCCACATCGCCGTACCACGAGCACCAGATCCCCGCCGGGTGAGGTCTGAACACGGGTGCGCCGCACGGGACTCGCGTCCCGCCCGTCCGCTCCCGGACCGGCCGCTCACACCCCGCACGTCATTCGATTCCGCTCGACCGATATCCCCGATGAGGTTGTACGGTTCATGAACTCCCGTCAGCGCCGCGGCGTGCTACTCCTGCTCCTGTCGGTCGTCTGCGCCCTCGGCGCGTTCGCCGGTGTCCTGTCCGTCATCAGCGACGTGAAGTCCAAGGTCGGCCCCGAGGTCACGGCCTACCAGGTCAAGTCCGAGGTGGCGCCCTACACCCAGTTGAACACGGGCCAGTTCGAGAAGATCAAGATGCCCGAACGCTGGCTGTCCGACACCGCGGTCACCGACCTGCGCGACATCCGGGGCAAGATCGCCGTGACGACCCTGCGCGCGGGATCCCTGCTCCAGCGGGACATGATCGTGGACCAGCCCGCCCTGCAGCCGGGGCAGCAGGAGGTCGCCATCATGATCGACGCGGCGACCGGTGTGGCGGGGAAGATCACGCCCGGTTCGACGGTCAACGTGTACGCCACCTTCGCGGGCGAGCGGGACGGTGACCCCGCGCAGTCCAAGATCATCGTAACGAACGCCAAGGTCCTGGACGTCGGCCGGATCACCGCGCTCGATCCCACCGAGAGCAGCAAGAACCGGCAGCCCACCGACGCCGTCCCGATCACCTTCGCGCTCTCCACCCTCGACGCCCAGCGCATCACCTACGCCGAGTCGTTCGCCCAGCGGGTCCGGCTCGCCCTGGTCGCGCCGGGCAGCGACACGACGGTCCCCGACCGGGACCGCACGTACCAGCTCGCGAAGGACAAGTGAGAGGCCCGCATGCCCACGAGGATCCTCCCGGCAGCCGGCGACGCGGACGCCGTCCGGTCCATCACGACCCTGCTCAGCCAGCTCCCGGACGCCGAGCCGGTGGCCCCGGTCGTCGACTCCACCCAGCTCGTCGACACCCTCGCCCGGCTGGCCGCCGAGTCGATCGACGAACTGCCCGAGGTCGTGGTCGTGCACGAGCGGATCGGCCCCGTCCCGGCCCTCGAGCTCATCCGCGAAGTGGCGCTGCGCTTCCCCGCGGTGGGCGTCATCCTGGTCACCTCCGACGCCAGCCCCGGCCTGTTCCAGGCGGCGATGGACTACGGCGCGCGCGGCCTGGTCGCCCTCCCGCTCAGCTACGAGGAACTGGCGAGCCGGGTGCAGGCGGTGGCCCAGTGGTCGGTCGGCGTACGGCGCCATCTGGGCAGCGCCGGCGAGGTGTTCACCGGCGTCGGCGGCACGGTCGTCACCGTCAGCGGCGCCAAGGGCGGCGTCGGGGCGACGCTCGTGGCGATCCAGCTGGCGCTCGCCGCGCAGGCGTCCGGACGCGGCACCGTGCTGGTGGACATGGATCTGCAGACCGGGGACGTGGCGTCGTACCTGGACGTGCAGTTCCGCCGGTCGGTGGTGGACCTGGCCGCCATCACCGACATCTCGCCGCGGGTGCTGGCGGACGCCGTCTTCCGCCACGACACGGGCGTCGCGCTGCTGCTCGCCCCCGGCGAGGGCGAACGCGGCGAGGAGGTCACCGACCGGGCCGCCCGCCAGATCGTCAGCGCCCTGCGCTCCCGCTACGAGGTCGTCGTCATCGACTGCGGCGCCCAACTGGGCGGCGCCGGCGCGGCCGCGGTGGAGATGGCAGACCGGGCCCTGCTCGTGACGACCCCGGACGTGGTCGCCGTCCGCGGCGCCAAGCGGACGGTGCGGATGTGGGACCGGCTGCAGATCCGCAAGGCGGAGGAGACGACGGTGGTCGTCAACCGGCACACCCGCGCCACGGAGATCCAGCCGCCGCTCATCCAGAAGATCACCGGCACGGCGGTCGCCGGGATCGCGATCCCCGCCAACTTCAAGGAACTCCAGGGCGCGGTGGACGCGGGCCGCATCCACGAGCTGGACAGCAAGGGCGCGGTCAAGCAGGCACTGTGGGGCCTGGCCGGCGAACTGGGCCTGGTCAAGCCCGCGGAGGGCGCCCAGCGGGGCGGACGGCTGCGGGGCGACCGGGGGTCGGTGAGCTTCCGGCGCCGCAGGGAGGCAGGGGGATGAGAATGCGGACGGATCCGCGGAGAAGGGGCGCAGCGGGCGGGGCGGACAGAACGGGCGGAGTGAAGGGCTGCGGAAAGGACGGCGGCCAGGTCACCATCGAGTTCCTCGGCATGACGCCGACGATCGTGATCACGCTGGTGGTGCTGTGGCAGCTCGTGCTGGTGGGGTACACGTGGACGCTCGCGGGGAATGCTGCCGACGAAGCGGTACGGGCGGGGACCGCGGCCGAGGGGGACATGCAGGCCAGGTGCGCCGAGGCGGGCCTGAAGGACCTGTCGGGCGCGTGGCAGGGGGGTGCGGACGTGCGGTGCGGCGCCGGGGGCGGCTATGTCACCGCGGATGTCCGTATCGAGGTCCCCATCCTCTTTCCGGGCACGGTCAGCTTCCCGTTCACCGTGAAGGGGCACGCGGGCGCGGTCGAGGAGGCGACGCACTGAGATGCCGTACCGGTCCACGAGAACGCCGCGCCGCCGCACCATCCGCGACCGCGGCCAAGTCGCTCTCGAATACCTGGGCTTCCTGCCCGTACTGCTCATCGTCGGCATGGCGGTCGTGCAGCTCGGTCTGATCGCCTACACCGCCCAGCAGGCGGGGACGGCCGCGCGGGCGGGGGCGCGCAGCGCCTCCCTGGACCGGGGTGCCGACGCGGCCTGCGACCAGGCCGTCAGCGGTTTCCTGGCCGACGACACCAGCTGCGCGTCCGCCTTCGGCGGCGACGAGGTCACCGTCACCGCCACCGTGCACATCCCGTCGATCGTCCCCGGCTGGGACTTCGGCCCGGCCCACAAGACCGCCACCATGCCGCTCGACCACTGAACGAGGACAGCGCGAGGAGCACCGGACCATGAGCCTGCGGGCACGCATCAACTCCCCCGAGGAGAACGGCCACCGGGGCGAGGACGGCCACCTCGTCGCCTCCTACCGGGCCAAGCTGCTGGAGGAGATCGACCTCGCGGAGATGTCGTCGCTGGCCGCGGCGGAGCGCCGCGCCCGCCTGGAGCGCGTCCTCGGGCACATCATCAGCCGCGAGGGCCCGGTGCTGTCGACGGTCGAGCGCTCGCAGCTGATCCGCAGGGTGGTCGACGAGGCGCTCGGCCTCGGCATCCTGGAGCCGCTGCTGGAGGACGCGTCGATCACCGAGATCATGGTGAACGGGCCCGACGCGATCTTCGTCGAGCGCGGCGGCCGGGTCGAGCAGCTCCCGCTGCGCTTCCCCTCCCACGACCAGCTGATGCAGACGATCGAGCGCATCGTCTCCACCGTCAACCGCCGGGTGGACGAGTCCAACCCGATGGTGGACGCGCGCCTGCCGTCCGGCGAGCGCGTCAACGTGATCATCCCGCCGCTGTCCCTGACCGGCGCGACGCTCACCATCCGCCGCTTCCCCCGCTCGTTCACGCTCCAGGAGATGATCGGCTTCGGTTCGCTGGACGAGCACATGCTGTACCTGCTGGCGGGCCTGGTGCAGGCGAAGTTCAACGTGATCGTCTCCGGCGCGACCGGCACCGGAAAGACGACGCTGCTCAACGCCCTCTCCGGCCTGATCCCCGAGGGCGAGCGCATCATCACCATCGAGGACTCCGCCGAGCTCCAGCTCCAGCAGGCCCACGTCATCCGCCTGGAGTCCCGCCCGCCGAACGTCGAGGGCAAGGGCCAGGTCACCATCCGCGACCTGGTCCGCAACTCGCTGCGGATGCGCCCCGACCGCATCGTCGTCGGCGAGGTCCGCGGCGGCGAGTCCCTGGACATGCTCCAGGCGATGTCGACCGGCCACGACGGCTCCCTCGCCACCGTCCACGCCAACAGCGCCGAGGACGCCCTGATGCGCATGAAGACGCTGGCGTCGATGTCGGAGGTGGAGATCCCCTTCGAGGCGCTGCACGACCAGATCAACAGCGCCGTCGACGTGATCATCCAGCTGACCCGTTTCGCCGACGGCGCCCGCCGCATCACCGAGATCGCGATCCTCGACAGCCAGGGCAGCGACCCGTACCGCCTGGCGACGGTCGCCCGCTTCAACGCCCGGCCCATGGCCGCCGACGGCCGCATCTACGGCGCGTTCGAGTACTACCCGCTGCCGCGCCGCACCGCCGACCGCCTCTACATGGCGAGCCAGCCCATCCCCCAGGCCTTCGGCGTCGCCCAGTCCGCAGACCAGCTAGCCACCCGAGAAGCCAGGTAGGACCGACCGATGGATCTGCACACGCTCATCACGCTCACCACCGGCATCACCCTGCTGACCTGCGTCCTGGCAGTCCTGGGCCTGCACGCCTACGCCACCGGCAAGGCGCAGCGCCAGGCGCTCGTCGACCGCCTGTCGGCGACGGGCCAGATCCCGGTGGCCGGCCGGCGTCGCCATTTCCCCGGCCTGGACCGCCGCCTGCGCCGCACCAAGCTGGGCAGGAAGCTGGAACTGCGCCTGGCGGCCACCGGCCTGGACGTCACCCCGGGCGAGTTCTTCGCCGCCATGCTCGCCCTGGTGGCCGGCCTGTGGCTGGTCGGCCAGGCCGCCCTGGCGCCCTTCTTCGGCCCGCTCGCCGGGCTGCTCGGCATCTGGCTGGCGGTCCAGTTCCTCAACTGGCAGCGCCAGAAGCGCATCGAGAAGTTCATCAACCAGCTCCCGGAGATGTCCCGCATCCTGGCCAACGCCACCCAGGCCGGACTGGCGCTGCGCACCGCGATCGGCATGGCCGCCGAGGAGCTGGAGGCCCCGGCCGGCGAGGAACTCGGCAAGGTGGCGAACCAGTTGGCCCTCGGCGCGTCCATGGACGACGCCCTCGGCGAGATGGCGGACCGGCTCCCCTCCCGCGAACTGGTCGTCCTGGTCACCACGCTGGTCCTGTCGAACCGGGCGGGCGGCCAGGTCGTCAGCGCCCTGCGCAACCTCACCGAGACGCTGGAGGAGCGCAAGGAGACCCGCCGTGAGGTCCGCACCCAGCTCTCCCAGGTGAACATGACGTCGTACGCCGTTCCGGTCCTGGGCATCGGCTCGTTGTTCCTCATGAACGGCGTCAAGGACGGAGCACTGGACCGCATGACAGGCTCACCGGTCGGCCAGGGCGCGGTGATCGTCGCCTTCGCGCTCTACGCCGTCGGCTTCGTCCTCATCCGCCGCCTGTCCCGCATCGACGTCTGAGACCCGGAGGGAGGACGACCATGGCACTTCTGCTCGCACTGGTGACGGGCCTCAGCGTGTACGGCGTCTTCGCCGGCATCCGCATGTACCGCGCGGACGCCAAGCTCCCCGGCGACCTGGCCCTGGCGCTGGAGGTGGGCGCCACGCGCACCGGCGCGGTCGACTCGGTGGTGGACCGCCTCGGCATGCGCTACGCGCCCGCGATCCTGCGCCTGATGGGCCCCAAGATGGTCGCCAAGTACCGCCGCAAGATCGACCTGGCGGGCAACCCGGGCGGCCTGACCATCGACCGCTACGCCGCCCGCCGCGCGGTCTACGGCTTCCTGGGCGGCGTCGGCGGCCTGGTGTTCCTGATGAAGGGCAACTTCATCCTGGCCGTCGTCCTGTTCGCCTTCGGCGCGTTCTGGACGGAGGTCGGCATCTGGTCCGCGATCCGCATCCGCAAGGACGTCATCGAGCGGACGCTGCCGGACTTCCTGGACGTGCTGGCGGTCGTGGTCAGCGCGGGCCTCGGCTTCCGCCAGGCCCTGGACCGCGTCGCCGCCAAGTACGAGGGCCCGTGGGCCGACGAACTGCGCATCACCCTGCGCCAGATGGATCTGGGCATGAGCCGCCGCCAGGCGTTCGCGGAACTGCGCCGGCGCAACGAGTCCGAGCAGGTCGCCATGTTCGTGACGGCACTCCAGCAGGGCGAGGAACTGGGCGCGCCGATCGTGGACACCCTGGTGGCCCTGGCGAAGGACATGCGGCGCACGGACGCGCAGAACGCCCGCCGCAAGGCGGCCCGCGCGGTCCCCAAGGCCACCATGATGATCACGACCTTCATGGTCCCGGCCACCATGATCCTCCTCGGCGCCGGCCTGATCCTCGGCTCCGGCACGGACTTCGGCTCGATCACGGGCAAGTAGACGGCGGGCGGGTGTACTGGCGATGACGACGACGAAGGAACGCCTCGGGATCCGGCGGCGCCGCCCGCAGACGCCGGAGATCACCACCCCTCCGGCGGGCACGGTCCTCCCCGCCCACGTCCGCACGGGCGCCCCCGACATCCCGGTGACATCGGTGACCCCGGCACTGCCGCCGGCACTGCCTCCGGGGTGGGAGCGGGCGGACGGGGCTCGGGCGGGGGGCGCGGGGGCGGTGGACGTGCCGGGCGTGGCCATGCCGGCGAATGACTCGGAGCCCGTCGGGGCCGTGGTTCCGGCGCAGCCGGGGGCTCCGCAGCCAGGACTGCCGCGGCCCGGGTCGCCGCGGTCGAAGTCGCCGCATGAGCAGCGCCTGGCGGCGGGCGACGGGCCTGAGCGGACGGCCCCGTCGGCCCCGGCGTCCCCGACGCCCCCCTCGCCGCGAGCGGAAGCAGCCCGCCCCGACCGGTCCCCGCAGACTCCGCCCGCCGCTCCGGCCGCTTCCGCCGCTTCCGCCGCTCCCGCCGCTCCGGCCGCTCCCGCCGCTTCCACCCCTCCCGCCGCTCCCGCCGCTTCCGCCCTCACGCCCGCCGATCCGGCCTCGGTCACCATCCCCATCCAGATCAACGCCCTCCAGGCGATGTGCCGCCAGGTCTTCGGCTTCCGCCTCGCCATGATCGCCCTGGCCGCCCCCTCCGCGCTGCTCAACGCCTCCCCGGGCCTGGCGACCCGTCTGGTGGGCGCGGCGGTGGTCGTCACGTTCATGGGCTCCTACGTCCTGTTCCGCGACTGGGAGCGCTTCGGCCCGCTGCTCCTGCGCCACCCCACCCTCCTGGCGGTGGACACCCTCTTCGGCTCGCTGCTGCTGATCTCCGCGGGCCCCGACACCACCCTGGCCTACGTCAGCGTCTGCACCCCCCTCCTCGCCGGCATCGTCTACGGCTGGCGGGGCGCGGCCGTCTTCGCCTCCCTCCAGTCCCTGATCCTCCTGCTGGTCCACCAGACCGCGAAGGACCTGCACACCAGCCCAGCCGAGTCCCTGCTGCTGCCCGGCCTCTGCATCGTCGCGGGCGCGGTCGGCTCGGCCCTGCGCAACCTGCTGCTCCGCTTCGGCGCCGCCACCCAGGCGCTGACCGCGGTACAGGCGCGGCTGGCGGTCACGGAGGCGGTGAGCGCCGAACGCGCCCGGCTGGCGAGGGAGATGCACGACTCGGTGGCCAAGACCCTGCACGGCGTGGCACTGGCCGCAGACGGCCTGGCCGGCTCCGCGGGCGCCGCCCGCATGGACCCGCAACTGGTCAGGCAGCAGGCCGAACTGGTCGCCCGCTCGGCCCGCCGCGCCGCAGCCGAGTCCCGCGAACTCCTCGCGGACCTGCGCCGCGAGTCGGACCCCGGCCAGGGCACCGACGTACTGGTGGAACTGGCCGCCCGCACCCGCGACTTCAGCGCCCGCACCGGCCTGACCGCCGACTACCGGCCGACCGGCGAGCACGCGGTGCCGCCGATCCCCCCGGCGGTGGCCCGCCAGCTCCTGACCATCGCCTCGGAGGCCATGGAGAACGCCCACCGCCACGCGGACCCGACCCGGGTCGACGTACGCGCCGGCGTGCACGGCGACCTGCTGCGCATCAGCGTGTACGACGACGGCCGCGGCCTGCCCCCCGGCACGAACCTCGAACAACTCCGCAGGGCCGGGCACTTCGGCCTGGTCGGCATGGTCGAGCGGGCCGCCTCGGTGGGCGCCCGCATCCGCATCGGCCGCGGCGGACACCCCCGGGGCACGGAAGTCCGCCTGGAGCTGCCGCTGGCAGCCGTCGCGACAGCAAACACATGAGGCAAAAGCCCCTGACCCGCCGTCACCCCCGAACCCCCGACGACACGAGAGGAGGCCGCCCGATGCCGGACCCGACGACACCGCCCCCCGGCCCTCCGCAGCCGCCGCCCCACCCGTTCGACGGCTTCCCGTCCCCTCCGCCCCCCGCGCCGCTCAGGGTCGTGGTCGCGGACGACAACCCCGTGGTGCGCGCGGGTCTGACGGCCCTCCTGTCCGGCCGCGAGGACATCACCGTGGTCGCGGAGGCCGCGGACGGCCGCCAGGCCTGGGATGCGGCCCAGCAGCACCGTCCCGACGTCGTCCTCCTGGACGTCCGCATGCCCGGCGTGGACGGCATCTCGGCGCTTCCGTACCTGGTGCGGATCGCCCCGGTGGTGATGCTGACCTACAGCCGCGAGTCGGAGATCGTCCAGGAGGCCCTGCGCCGCGGCGCGGGTGGCTACCTGGTGCACGGCGAGTTCACGGCGGACCAACTGGTCTCGGCGGTAAGGGACATCAAGGAAGGGCGGGCCCACTTCACGCCGACGGCGGCGGGAGCACTGCTGGACCAACTGCGGCGGGACGCGAGCCCGAGCACGACACCGCTGCCCGAGGGTTTGGGCGGTGCGGATGCTACTGCATACGCCGGGCCCGCAGCCCCCTCTGTTCACCCGTCAGCCCAACGCCCTTACCCGCTTGGCAACTTCTCGCCCGCCAACGCTACCTCTCCGGCTATTTCTTCAGAAAACCTTTCGCAACTGCAACCGGATGTGGGACAGTCGTCGTCAGCATGGATGAACGGCCGACCGGCCGCTGCTGACAGGTCGCGGTACCAACTGAGCACGAGGGAGGCGGAGATCATGGACCTCATCGCGTCCGGCATGAACAACCAGCAGATCGCCGCCACCTGCTTCATCAGCGAGAAGACGGTCAAGAACCACATCAACCGCATCTTCGCCAAGCTCCACAGCACCAGCCGTTCCGAGGCCGCCGCCAAGTGGCTCGGCACGGCGCCGGGTTCGGGCCGAGGGGTGGGGTGAGGCGTGATGACGTCACGGGGGAGCGTCTGGGTCTCGCGTTGGGCCCGGGATTGGGCCCTGGGACCCTCCGACGGACGGGAAGTCCAGCCGTACGGTTCTCGTGTCGCAAGCGGCACCGGCGGGGAGGAAGCCGGTTACGTCCACGACCCAGAGACGCAGCCGTCGGCCGGTGCCCGGCCGGCCGTACCGGGAGGGGAACACCATGAGCAACTGGATCAACACCACCGTCGCGTACCTGCAGACCCGCGCCGCCCGCAACGACAAGGGCCAGACGGCCGTGGAGTACCTGGGCATCATCGCGGTGGTCGTGGCGATCGTGCTGGCCATCACGGGTACGGACATCGGGCAGTCGATCTTCGACGCGATCAAGAACAAGATCACAGAGGTCACCGGCGGCTGATGCGGCCCCGCAAGTACGGCGACGCAGGGCAGGCCTTCCCCATCTACATCACGGTGGTGGCGGGCCTGCTCTTTCTCGCGTTCGCCTACCTTGCGGTCGGCCAGGCCGCGGCAACCCGGAACGGGGCCCAGACGGCAGCCGACGCGGCTGCCCTCGCGGCGGCGCAGGACCTTCGGGACAAGCTCGCCGGCAAATGGGTGGAGGACGTACTCGACCCGACGAAGTGGCAGGACGTCTTCGACGGGAACGTGACAGGGCTCGAGCCGTCGTGCTGGCGAGCCGACGCACTCGCCGCACATAACGGCGCCCATGTCGAGAGGTGTGCTCCCAAAGGCCCGTTGGGCTACACGGTCGCCGTCAAGACCGACAAGCCGGTGGGGGACACCATCGTGCCCGGTACGGAGGACCAGTACGCGACTGCCTCCGCCATCGCCGTGATCGAACCCCTTTGCACGTTCCAGCTCCCCGGCGAGGGTGCCGAGAAGGACACGTTGCCGAAATTGACGTGCAAGAGCGGGGAGTGGGACCTGAAACCGGATGATCTCACCGACCTGCCGGAACCCCAGGACCTCTTCGATGTCCATCTGGCCGACCAATAAGCGCACGACGAGCGATGAAGGAAGCAGAGGCATGAGCGTTCGGTTCACTACGAAGGCCCGCAGGGGAGTGGTCGCGCTGACCGTTGCGGCCGGTCTGGCCCTCGGTGTAGCCGGTTGCGGCGGTGGGGG
Organism: Streptomyces sp. NPDC020996; assembly: GCF_040641355.1. Lineage (NCBI taxonomy): Bacteria > Bacillati > Actinomycetota > Actinomycetes > Kitasatosporales > Streptomycetaceae > Streptomyces > Streptomyces sp. NPDC020996. The sequence continues at coordinate 242,957 of NZ_JBFADM010000001.1, read as the reverse complement.
TGACGACGAGAAGCCGGAAGCTTCGGCTTCCGCATCCAAGACCGACGGGTCCAATCCGAGCGCTCAGGAAGGCCAGTCGGAGGCTCCCTTGGCCGAACTCAAAGGCCCGCAGAGTCTGCTGCTTCAGATCACCACCGCCAAACGGGATGCCGGTGGGTTCGTGACGATCAACGGCAATCTGAAGAACGACGGATCAAGCACCATCAACGTGCCTTCCAACCTGAGCGGCAACGAGACCGAGATCATTCGCAACGGCAGGTCACTCGGGGGCGCCACGCTGGTGGATTCCAAGGGCAAGAAGCGCTACTACGTTCTACGGGACACGGACGGACGTCCGTTGACCACCACGAACTTCCCTGCGCTGAAGGCCGGGGAAACCATTCCGGTGTTCATGCAGTTCCCCTCTCCGCCCACAGACACCTCTGAGGTCGGCTTCCAACTGCCTGGCTTCGCCACAGCCACCATCACGATCTCCGGGTGAGGCCCGCGATGACCGTCACCCGAACCGCGAACCGAACCGCCCCCCGCCTTGCCGTGACCCTCACCGCGGCATCCCTCATGCTCGCCGCCAACATCGTCGGCGCCGTTGGGGCCCGTGCCGACGACAACCCCAGCGTCCCGCCGGGCACCGAACCCTCCGCCTCCGCACCCGTCAAGGTCGACCCGAACGACCCCGACCTCAAGCTCCCCGAGGGCGCCACCCTCGCCGAGCCCAAGGTGCTGGACATCAAGTCGGTCGTGGAGGACGAGAGCGGCGACGAACGGCGCGAGGACACCAACAGCGACGTGAAGTTCGCGCTGCAGGCGGAGGTCCTGTTCGGCAAGGACAGCGCCAGACTCAGCGCCGACGCCAAGTCCCGCATCGCCGCGATCGCCGACGAGATCAAGAACCAGAACGCGACGAAGATCCGCGTCTTCGGCTTCACGGACAACCTGGGCTCGTCCGCGCACGGCGACGTCCTGTCCCGGCAGCGCGCCAACGCCGTACAGGAGGTCCTGGACGACGAGCTGAACGACCCCGGCATCACCTTCGAGGTTCGTGGCTACGGCGAACAGTATCCGATCGCCGACAACTCGACGGAGGCCGGCCGCAAGAAGAACCGCCGAGTGGAGGTGTCCTTCCCCCGCTCGGACGGCTGAGCGAGCCGAACTCCTGACGCCCAGGCCCGTCCCGTCCCGACCCGAAGGATCAACGACGGGGACGGGCCGACGGCTGCTCGGCTGCTCGGCTGCTCAAGGGACCGTGCTGACGCCGCCGACGATGGAATCCGCCGGCTTCGGGGTCTTCACGGCACCGCCCCTCCCGTCACTTCCCGCGTCGATACGCCATCCACGCCAGCACGGCACCCGCGGCCACCGCCAGCAGAACCCTGCGGTTGTCCCGCGCCGCCCGCGCCCCCTCGGCCGCCTTCTGACGCACCGGCTCGGGCGCCTTCTCCTGGAGGAGGTGTCCGGCCTGGACGGCCTTGGCGCGGGCCTGCTCGGCCGCCTGGAGCGCCTTGTCCTTCACCGGTTCGGGCAGCCGTTCCTGCACCTGGTGCGCGACGTCGGACGCCTTGGCCCGCAACTCCCCGGCCTTGGCGGCGGCCTGCGCCTTGACGTCGGCCGCTCTCTCCTGGGCCTGCGCCCTGACGTCGGCGGCCTTCTCCTGAGCCCGCGCCTTGACGTCGGTCCTGGCCGCCAGCGCCTCGACCGTCTGCCCGAGTTCCTTGCGGGTCTCCTCGACCTGCTCGCGCAGTTCCTCCGTGCTGGACGCGGTCTGCTCGTCGTGAGGCGGCTGGGTCATCGCTGTGCACGCTCCTTGATCTCGGTCATGTCGGACTTCACGCCGGCGATGGCTTGTTCGGGGGCCGGTGGCGCGCCCTCGCGGATCTGCTTCCTCCCGCTCAGTGCCATGAGCCCGGTGATCAGCCCCAGCACAGCCGTGACGATCAGTGCCGCGGCCCACACCGGCAACGGCACCGCGAGCGCGGCGACGGCGGTGGCCACGAGGGCCTGCAGAGTCAGGAAGCCGACGACGCCGGCGCCGCCGAACAGCCCGCCGCCCTTCCCGTACCGTTTGCCCTTCTCCTTCATCTCCGCCTGCGCCAGCCTCAGTTCGCCGCGCACCAGTTCAGTCAGCTGGTGAGCTGCCCGCTGCACCAGTTCGCTGACCGGTTCCGCGCCGGAACCGTCCGGTTCCCCGCCGCGAGGAACGGAGTGCGGTTGCGTACTCGACACGACGATCACCTCCCGTCTTCCTGTTCCTGTTCCTGCTCCTGTTCCTTCTTCTGTTCGCGTTCCTGGTCCTGCCGGCCGGGCGGGGTCCGTGACCGGCCGCCGTCCGATCCGATGGGGGCGCGAGTACCCCGTCACTGGGATAGCGCCGCTCTGCACCCGCTGCACGGCCACCAACGCGGCCGGCACCGCGCACAGGACGCCGGCCGACGGCCACGACGGAGCGACGTGGACGGCACCCGCGCCGCCAGTGCCTGCGTCACACGGCGGTCTGTCTCGTACATCTCAGCCGACCAGCCCATGACGTGCAGGTATCCGCCAGATCACCGGTCACACCCACGACCCGGAGCACGGCGTCGGCGCGGTCGCCGGAACCGTGCGGCCCACGCGGCGGCATTGGGCGCCGATTTGGGCCCACGGGCCCATGCGGCCCAGCCGCCCCCTCCCTACCGTCGACCCATGTCGTGGACCGGCGGCGGGGGAGCGGCGGGGATCCGGGTGACGCTGTCCGCGAGTACGTGAACACCCCCCCGAGCCGCCGGAGTTGACGAGGGGGAGGACATGTCGTCGATCGGGGGACTGCCGGAAGGCGGGGCGGCTGTGTGGCCGTCGGGGGAGCCGGGGAGCGGGCGCCGGAGCATGCCCGCACCGTTGTCGGCCGCCCTCGTCATCGTCCACGCCCTGTTCGCGATCACGATCGTCGGCGGCCTGGGCCTGCTGCTCACCGCGGCCTCCTACGACGCCTTCGACGGCGGCGTCCTGGCCCTGCTCGTCTACGCCGCCGCGCCCGGCGCCCTCGGCTGGTGGCTGGCCCGGCGCAGCTGGGAGGGCGGGCCGCGGGTCCGGCGCGGCCTGATCGCCGTACAGGTCTGGCTGATCCTCACCGGCCTCGCCAACCTCGTCGCCGGATCTGCCCGCGGTGGCGTGCAACTCCTCCTGCCGGCCCTCGTTCTCGTCTTCCTGCTCCGCGGGGAGAGCCGCCAGTGGTACGAGACCCCCGGTCTGGAGCGCGCCGAACGCCGCCCCTTCTCCCTGGCCCGCATGATCCGCTGGCGCCGCGACGAGGGACAGACGGCGGTGGAGTACGCCGGCCTCGTCGCCATCGTCGCCGCGATCATCGTCGCGCTGCTGGTCAGCGGCCTCGGCACCCAGATATACGGCGGCATCCGCGCGAAGGTCTGTGAGGTCACGGGCTCGGCCTGCCCGGCGCCTTCCGGCGGCGGCGGCACGGACGTCCGGGCGGGGGACGACACCGGCAACCCCCAGAAGACCACCGGCGGCACGACGGAAGGCACCAACGGAAGCAACACCGGCACCACGGCCGGCACCGGAAACGACGACCCCACGGACGACGGCAACGACAACGAGCAGAACGCCGACGAGAAGAAGAACGACAACAAGCAGCCCGACGACGAGGAAAAGAAGGAGGAAAAGAAGGAGGAAAAGAAGGACGACGGCTGCTTCAGCGGCTTCGGCGCCTTCCTGAGCTGCGCCGGCGACCAGGTCAAACAGGTCGGCCAGGGCCTCTTCGTCGACGGCGTCTGGGGCGACCTCACCGGCATCTGGGACATGGTCCGCCACCCCGGCGACACCCTTGGCGGCCTCGCCGACTACGGCAAGCAGCTCGGCGACGACTGGCTGAAGAACTCCGAGGGCGCCTCCGGCAAGTGGTCCGAGGGCGACTACCTCGGCGCCCTCTGGGACTGGGGCGGAGCGTCCCTGAAGACCGGCGGCACGGTCCTGTACGACATGTTCATCGGCGACGACGTGGCCGACCAGTGGAACAAGGGCAACAAGACCCGCGCCGTCACGACCGTCATCTGGAACGTCGGCTCCCTCTTCATCCCCGGCTACGACATCGGCAAGGTCGCCGAGAAGGTCGGAGTGCTCGGCAAGCTCGGCAAGCTGGGCCGGCTCGCGGAGAAGGCGGGTGAGGCGGCGGAGGACGCGAAGCGTGCCGCGAAGGCGGGCGACGTCGAGGGCGCCGAGAAGGCGGCGAAGAAGGCCGACGAGGCCGCGGACGAGGCCGAGCGCAAGGCGCGCGAGTCCGGCTGCACCATCGCCGCACCGGCCCGCAGGGTGCCGTACGCGGGCGGACCCGGCACCGGCACGACCGTGCTCGCCTCCGGCCGCGCGGGCTCCCCGTACGTCGTCCTCGCCGAGGAAGGCTGCGACGAGGAGGCCAGGCAGCAGGCCCAGGAGGCCCGCAAGCAGGCCGACGAGGCCGAGCAGGCCGCCGAGGACGCCGCGGGGAAGAACAGGCCGGCGAACGAGTGGAAGGCGCGGGACGACATCCCCGGACCGGCCCGAGGCAAGACCCTCAAGTTCCCGAACAAGCGTCACACCGTCAGCGGAGCGGCGGGCGGCCAGGTCAAGGAGCGCAACACCATCATCCTGCGGGGCAACGAGGACTTGGTCCGCTCCGACATCGAGGGCATCGCCAACGGCCGCGCCACCCTGTCGGCCGACGGCAACACGTATGAGATCAACGGCCGTACGTACGAGGTGGAGGGCAACGGCACGGTCTTCCCCAAGTCCGGCCCCGGCCTGGTCGAACTGGACCGCATCGAGTACGCCGCGCTGAAGGAGATCGCCCGGAACAAGGGCGACCTGAGCAAGTCGCAGCAATTGCAGCGCGACCCCAAGTTCGTCAACAATCCCGCGAAGGTCCAGAAGGCCAAGGAGATCTACGACGGGACGTACAAATGATCGCGAACCTCTTCACCGTCGCGGACGGCGACCCGGCACGTCTCCGGCGAGCCCTGGCGGACCTGCTCGGGCTCCCGGAGGGGTCGGTCGACGTGGCCGACGCGGACGGTGACCAGGAAGGACGGCACTGGGAGGCGCCGGTGCTGTGCACGTACCGCCGGCTGCCCCCGGGCGACCTCGCGCTCGAACTGGACTTAAACGTCACTGTCACCGTGGCCGACGAGACGGCCGGCGACCTGACGGAGCCACGACTGGCGCACGGCCTCGCGGCCGGCCTGGACGGCTCCGTCCTGTACCCGGCCGACCCCGAGGACCTCGATCTGCCGAGCGCCTACTGGGTCGCCGTGCCGGACGGGCGCGCGGTCCGCTGCCGCCTGGAGGCCGTCGACACGGAGGCCGCCGCCGGCACGGCGTACCGGGTCGACGCGGTGGAGGAACAGGTGCCGGACCTGCCACGCGCACCGGTCGAGTTCCTGCCGGAGGTCCTGGACAGGGAACCCGTCCCCACACCCGTGGCCGACGCCTTCCTCACCGGGTACCCGAGGGGTACGACGGAGAGCGTGGAAGGGCGTGTCCACTACAGCCTGCGCGTGTGGGAGAGGCTGGTCCGCCGCCTCGAGGCCGACTGGAACCCCTCGGGGCGTTACCGCGAGGACCTCTTCCAAAGGGATCTGGAGGCCCGGGACGAACTGGGCCGACTGCTTCCCGAGATCGACGAGGCACACGTGGACGCCCTGCGCTCAGCGGTGACACTCCTGGACCGGACCTTCCGGGACCACACCGAGCCCACGCCCACCGAGAACCCCGAACGCTGGTGGCGGCACAGACGCCCAAGCCACACCCCCTGGCGCACCGACGACGAACAACCGGCCGGCTGACCCCGCACTTCCCACCACGCACCTCACACTGCTCCCTCCTCCACCTCGACCCGCACGCCGACCCGGAGCCCCCACTCGGCCATCACCCCGGCCTCGGCCTCCAGCACGTGCCGTGAACGCAGCCGGGGCAACCCCAGCCGCCCCGGCCTCATGGTGCGCACCGCGATGACCCGCAGGCTGCGGTCCAGGTAGGCGACGTCGATGGGGATGCGCATGCGGAAGGTGTGCACGCCGCTGGCGGGCGACAGCAGGATCGCCCCGTCGACGGAGTCCCGCCCCAACAACCCCTTGGTACGGGCCCGATAGGAGGTGGCGATCTCCAGAGGCACGGCGAGCGAGGCCCCCACGCCGCCCTCCCGGTGCACGACCAGCCTGCCCCGCCCGTCCCGCCAACGCCGCCCCACCCCAGGCCCCCTCCCGCCACCACCACGTCCGCCACCACGTCCGCCGACCGAACCTATCCGCCCCGTCCGCGCCCGAATAGGCCCCGCATGGGCCCCCGGACCCATGCGCTGCCGACTGCCGTGCCCGTAGTGTCCCCGCCGTGCGCGTACTCCTGATCGTCGCGGCCGCCCTCTGGGGAGCGGGCACGGGTCTCGTACTGCCCCGCGCCGCCCACCGCTTCTCCGTCGAACCGGACGAGCCCTGGAACTCCCGCTGCCCCGCCGGTCACCCGATCACCGGCGCGTACGGCGGCTGGCTGGGCCGGGCGACCTGCCCCACCCTCGAACCGAACGGCCCCTGCGGCGCGTACGGCCCGCGCACCCTCACGACGTCCACGACGACAGCACTGGTCTCCGCGGCGCTGGCCAGCGCGTCGGGCCCCCACCCGGAGACGGCGGTCTGGCTCCTGCTCACCCCGGTGGCGATCCTGCTCGCCCTGATCGACATCCGGGTTCACCGCCTCCCCGACGTCCTGACACTGTCGCTGGCCGCCACGACCACGCTCCTCCTGGCCGTCGCGGCCCCGCTCCCCGCCGCGGCAGGCTCCTGGCCTACGGCCCTCCTCGGCGGCCTCGCCCTGTGCGCCGCCTACTTCGTCCTCTTCCTCATCAACCCGTCCGGCATGGGCTTCGGCGACGTCAAACTCGCCCTCCCCCTCGGCGCGGCCCTCGGCTGGTACGGCTGGCCGACCCTCCTGACCGGCGCCCTCACAGGCCTCCTCTACGGCGCCCTGTACGGCGCGGCCATGCTCGCGACCCGCCGAGCGACCCGCAAGTCCGCAATCCCCCTGGGCCCGTTCATGCTGACCGGCACGCTGACGGGACTGGTGCTCGGAGCGGTCACAGCGACGTGAAACCCTTTGCGGGTTCGTGAACGGAACGCTCACCTCCCCTGCCACGCCATACCGCGTGTTACGTAACCGTTACTGCTCAAGTGGGCGTTCGAACCGCCGATTTGCTCTCATACGCTCTATCGGTTGACAAGTCTCACGCTGGTGTCACTTCTTGTGCGCCGATAGCGTTGGTTCGCTCGAGAGAAGCCTCGCCTCACCGGGAGCCGACTGTGAACCGCCGCCCAACCCTGCTCGCAGCGATCGCTCTGACCGCCGCTGCGGCCCTGTCGTTGTCCGCGTGCGGGAGCGACGACAGCTCCAAGAACAAGACCAACGACAAGATCGCGGGAGCCGACACGGGAGACAAGGCATCCGCTTCCCCGAGTGGGTCCGCCACGCCGGCGGCTGGTCGACCGAAGATCGAACTTCCGTCGGACTTGAAACTGGTCTTCGAGGACACGGAGACCGGCGACCCGGTCAAGGACGCGGTGCTCGCCGACAGTGCGGAACGCATGCGTGCCGTCGATGCCGCCATTACAGGGACGGACCCCAAAGGCAGCGCACTCGCTTACTACAACACCGGTAAGGCATTGGGGGCTGCGCTCTCCTGGGTCGATCAGTTCAAGGAGGCCGGTGCGACGATCACCGGTGAAGCCCGTTACTACGACCGTGCCGTGACGCTCAAGAGCAAAACGTCCGCCGTTCTCACCTTCTGTGCCGACGAGAGCAAGGGCTACAGCAAGGACAAGAAGACGAACAAGATCGCCAAGACCCCGGCGACGAAGAACAGTTACGTGCTGTACAACACCAGGCTGGACAAGAACGCCGAGGGTGTCTGGCAGACGTCGCAGATCATCTCCGCGCGAGGGGCTGCTCAGTGCCAGCCGTAACGAGAATCATGGTCGGCGCCGTCCTTGTGGCGGGCGTGACGGTGCTCGCCTCAGGCCCGGCGGCTTGGGCCGACTTCGTGCCCGGAGGCAAGGGAACCGGTTCCGAGACCCAGGTCGGGGGCGGGCGGACCGGTCAGGAGGTCACCGCGACGGCAGGCGCTGTCGTCTTCGACCGTTCCAAGAACGGCTCGGGTCAGTCGGCAGGGCCAGTGACGTCCGCGACGACCTGGACCCCACCCGCTTGCTACTACGCGCCGAAGTACACGCCGGAGGAACTCGAGGCGTACCTGAAGCCGATCTGGGAGGCCGGTTCGACGGGCTACGAGTGGGACGCGAAACAGCGCGACCACTACGTCGAGGGTCATCCTTACAAGGACTTCAACAAGGAGAAGGCCGGTAAGGGCTATTGGTGGGACTCCTACGTCACGCCCGGCCGCGAGGGCGACCTCGCGTCACTCGACTGCACCAAGCCCATCTTCTGGGTGGACGACAACGACGACCCGCCGGCCGACATCCCCCAGGCGGTGACCCCGGAAGTCCTCGCGCAGCTCGCCTACGCGGAGGTCCGTGTCCCTTCCACGAAGGTGGACCTGGCCCCGCAGAACACCACGAAGGTGAATCTCCCGACGTGGGCGTGGCTGGACGCGGCGAAGTTCAAGCCGGTGTCCGTCACCGCTGGCGTCCCGCTGCTCGGCATCTCCGCCACCACCACCGCCGAGCCGGTGTCCGTGAAGATCGACCCGGGCACGGAGGACGCCGTCACCTTCCCGGCCTCCGGCGTGTGCGGGATACACGACGGCCGTATCGGCGAGCCCTATGCCAAGGGCAAGGCCGACGAGATCCCGCCCTGCGGGGTGAGGTACCTGCGCTCCTCGGGCGACGGTTCATACCCGCTCAAGGCCACCGTCACCTGGAAGATCCACTGGACGGGCTCCGGCGGTGCGGGCGGCGACCTTCCCGACTGCACCTTCGGCGCGACGCAGGACGTCGTCGTCCAGGAGATCCAGGCCGTCAACCGCTGACGCAGAACGTGAAGCCGGGCAAGACATGAACAGGGGCCACACGTGGCTGAACGGCTCAGAGTCGACGGAACCGAGCTGGAGAGGTTCTTCAAGGATCTGAAAAAGGCGAAGAACTCCTTCGTCGCCCTGCAGAAGGTGCTGCACGACTCGGGCGTCAGCGGGCTCGGCACGGATGACCTCGACAAGGCCTGCGACGGATTCCAGAAAGACTGGCATTACGGGGCCAAGGAGATCGCTGAGCAGATCGAGGAACTCACGGACATCACGAAGAAGGCCAGGAACGACTTCCGCGAGGTGGACATCGCCTTGGAGAAGGCCTTGGAAAAGGCGAGACGGAAAGGCGGGGAGAAGTGACAGAGCCCGCCGCGGACGCCGACCGGCCACAGGGGTTGAAGTCTGACCCGGGCGTGACAAACCCGTACCCGCATCTCGGCTTCAATCCGGCCCCCGGCAGCACCGACTTGGTACGGGACATCCACCACAGGCTGACGGGCTGTGCGAAGGAGATGGAGAAAGCCCACTCCAAAGTGACCGCACTGATGGACGGAAGTTACTGGGAGGGGGATGCGGCGGTAGCGTTCCGTGATCAGCTCGAGGGTGGCCCCTTGCCGCTCAACCTGAAAAACGGCGCTCACTCCGTCAGAAAGGCCGCCAAGCAACTGCAGCTCTGGGTAATCGAGTTGGAGGAATTCCAGCGACGGGCGAAGAAGCTGGACGGTGAGGCCAAGCACGCGCGAGAGGCGCTGGAACGGGCTCGGGGGCGCGCGGTCAAGGGCGAGAACCAGGCCGACGACGCCGCCGACTCGGCGCTCACCAGAGCCAACGCCGCGGCGGCGACGGCACAGGAGGACTTGAACGACGTACTCCGTCGTGCACGCGCCCTCGCGACCGAGCATGAGGACGCGGCCCGCAAGAGAGCACGGCACATCGGCGACGCCACGCACAAGCTTGCGCCGCACGAGCCGAACGCCTGGGACAAGTTGACCAATTGGGCGGCGGACAACCTGCCGGACATCCTCAGCGCGTGTGCGGCCGTGCTCGGCGTGATCGCCCTGCTGGGCCTCACCGTTGTCGCGCCATGGGTGTTGTTCCTTGCGGCCGGCCTGCTGAGCGGAGCGGCCTTCAGCCTTCGCGTCACCGACCCGGAGTCCATGTCCTCTCTGAAAGACGGTTTCCTTCACGGCGAGTTGGATGCCGAGTTCTGGAGCAACACGCTCGGGGTCGCGGGGGACTTTCTGGGGATGCTGCCTGGGCTGGGAGCGGTACTCAAAGGCGGTTACCTGGGTTTCCGCGCCATCGGGGAGTCCGGCGAGTTGCTCTCCCTCGCAGGACAGGCCGACGAGGTGCTGACTTTCAATCAGAAGCTCGCGAGACTCGGAACCAACGCGATGACATCGGGGAGGACGGTGGGGAGTTCGATCAGGACGGAGGCCGCCGCGACCGAAGGCGCGGTGAACATTCTGGCCAAGCCCTGGGTGTTCGGCGGCCGGCTCGCACCGGCGGTCGAGGCGGTCGACAAACCGGCGACTTACCTGGGGGCCGGCACAGCCGCCTACGGCGTCGTCAGCAGCGCAGTGGACAGCCTCGACAGTGATACGGCCACGACTGCCACCAACCTCCTCGACGGGCCCAGAACTCTCGGCGTCGACATCCCGGCGACGCTGGGTGTCCTGCACTTCTTCGTCGTCGGAGCAGGTGAAGCGTCATGAGCAGCGCCTCATATGTGATCGACGTCTCGGCCCGGAGCCAGGACGCCGATGTCTGGTTCGCATTGCCCCCGGGCTTTGTTCCGCTCCCGCTGCGAGAACTGGCGGAGGCCGAAGACAGCTCTGGCAAGGCGGGTTCAGGGAGTACCCCGGGTCTCCTGCCGGCCGCGCTGCCCGACGCCATGGCCCGGCGACAGTCGCCGACGGATCTCGGTCCGGTCCTCCGGCTGGCTCAGCTGTTCCTGGAGGCCGGCACTGTGCTCTGCTGCCTTGGAGTGCACGCGGACGACGAGGGGGACGGCAGGATGCTGCTGTCCCTGTTCACCCTTGCGTCACGACCCAGCGACTGGGCCCCGCGCAGTGTCCTCGCCGCTCGCGCCGCCGCCGGCGCGCAGGATGCCGAGCACATCGAGACACTCGATCTGCCGTGTGGTCCGGGTTCGCTCGTGCAGCGCCGCCTGTCTGTGCCACCGGAGAACGGAAAAGGCACCCAGCGCGAGCTGCTCCAGGCCACGGCCTATGTTCCGTGCCCCGACGGTCGGCGGATCGCGATCCTCGCGCTGGCCACGACAGCAGTGAATCGAGCACGTCACTACCGCGCCCTTCTCGAGGACGTCGTCCGCACTGTCAGCTTCGACAACCCACTCCGAGACGTATTCGACGACGCATCCGGCAAGGATTGACATGCCCCCCACCCACCACGCCACGGCATGGGACGACCCGGCGACTCGGCGTGCCTGGGCGAGACTTCTTACCGGGACCGCCCTCGGTCAGATCCTTTGGCCTGCCGCTTGGGCGGGCCTCCTGGCGTGGTACGTAGGCATGTCGATCACGTGGACCCTCTGGCTCTTCTTCGTCCCGATGGCCTACACGTTCTACCGGACGTTCCTCCAGTGGGCTTACTGGAGAGGGGCGTTTCGCGCGCGGCGCCTCCTGCGTCAGTACCCCTGGCAGGTCCACGAGGCCCTGGAAAGCGGCATCGGCAACATCCCGGGTGTACGCAGTGGTTACGCCTGGCTGAAGTTCCCCGACCCCGGAACGCCGGGTGATCAGGTGACGATGGTCATGCACTCTCACGTGCGTTCCGTCTGGTGGGGTGGACGTCTTGGCAAGCGCGCCAAACCCGAGCGCAAGGCAGAGGTACGGGAGGTCCTCTTCGCCGGCGACCCACGCTCCGCCGGTGTGATCGCCGTCCCGGGCCCACGCCACCTCTATGTGATCCACCAGCGCCCGAGCCGCAACCCGGGCATGCCCACCGAAGCCAGCGGGGACGGACCGGACCGCAGTGAGCGGCCCACGGACAGCAGCTCGGCCCACCACCGGGGAAGTGAGTCATGAGGAAGATCGTGTTGATGATGTCCGTCTCCCTCGACGGCTACTTCGAGGGGCCCGGGCACGACATCTCCTGGCACCGCGTCGACGACGAGGTGCACCGGCACCTCAACGACACCGTCCGGCGGTTCGGGGGGCTGCTCAGCGGGCGGCGGACCTATGAGCTCATGGCCGGTTACTGGCCCACCGCCGACGCCGATCCGGACGCCCCCGCGGCGATCGTCGAGTTCGCCGGGATCTGGCGGGAGATGCCGAAGGTCGTGTACTCGCGGACGGTGGAGGAGGGAGAGTGGAACACCGTCGTCGTGCGGGACGTGGTGCCCGGTGAGGTCAGGGCGCTCAAGGAGCGGGCCGGCGGGGATCTCGGGCTGGGCGGGGCGGAGGTCGCCGCGGAGTTCATGCGGCTGGGGCTGGTGGACGAGTACCGGGTCTACGTCCATCCCGTACTCCTCGGGCAGGGCCGGCGCCTCTTCCCCGAGGGCGGTGAGATCGGCGCCGCCCTCCGGCTCGTGGAGAGCCGCACCTTCGGCAACGGCGTCGTCCTCCTGCACTACGAACGCCACGCCCCCGACCCCCACGGCGGCAGCGTCGGCGGCGTCGGCTGATCGTTAACGTGTTGTCCTTGTGCCGCCGACCGGGTTAGGAAGGGCGCATGACTGGACTCGGCGCCGTTTTCCGGCCCCAACTGCCTCCCGAAAGACTCCGTGATGTCGCTCGTATCGCGGACGCCAGCGGGCTCGATGAACTCTGGCTGTGGGAGGACTGCTTCATGGAGGGCGGCATCTCGGCGGCCGCCGCGGCCCTCGCCTGGACCGAGCGCGTGCGCATCGGGGTCGGTCTGCTGCCCGTACCGCTGCGGAACGTCGCCCTCACCGCGATGGAGATCGCGACCCTGCACCGGATGTTCCCCGGACGCCCCGTGCTCGCCGTCGGACACGGAGTGCAGGACTGGATGGGGCAGGTGGGCGCCAGAGCGGAGTCGCCCGTCACCCTGCTGCGGGAGTATCTCCTCGCCCTGCGTGCCCTGCTCCGCGGAGAACGGGTCACGCACAGCGGACGGTACGTCACCCTCGACGACGTAGCACTCGACTGGCCGCCCGCCGGTCCGGCACCCGTCCTCGCCGGAGCCACCGGGCCGCGTTCCCTGCGGCTCACCGGTGAGGCCGCGGACGGCACGCTGCTGACCGCGTCCACCTCGCCCGACGGGGTGCGGCACGCCCGCCGGCTCATCGAGGAGGGACGCGAGTCGGCGGGGCGGCAGGCGGATCCGCACGAGGTCGTCGTCTATCTGCTCGCCGTCACCGGGCCCGGTGACGCCCAGCGCCTGCACGCCGAACTCGTCGCCGAGGGGCTGCAGTCCGTGCCGGACCTCGGAGCCGCCGGAGACGCCGGCGCCGTCGCGGAGGCCGTTCAGCGGCTCGCCGACGCCGGGGCCGACCGGGTGATCCTCCAGCCGACGGGTGACGAACCCGACCCGGAGGGCTTCGTCCGGTTCGTGGCCGAGGAGGTCCGGCCGCTCGTGCCGTAGCACGACGCAGACGCGACGGGCGGGACGGCGCCGGTGCGACGGACGGGACGGCGCCGAAAAAACCGGCGGCGCCCGCGCGCCTGATCCTGCGACGATCGCCTCATGGCCGCCGACGACAGTTCCAGCACCTTCGCCGCTTCCCGTGCCTTCGACGACCTCGTGGCCGAGGGCGCCTCCGTGCCCACGGAGGGCTGGGACTTCTCCTGGTTCGAGGGGCGGGCCACTGAGGAGCGGCCCTCCTGGGGGTACGCCGTGTCGCTGGCCGGGCGGCTCGCGCGGGCCACCGCCGCGCTGGACGTGCAGACCGGGGGAGGGGAAGTGCTGGACTTCGCCCTCGGCCGGGCCGGGAGAACGCCGGTGCTCACGGCCGCCACCGAAGGGTGGCCGCCGAACGTGGCGAAGGCCGCCGCCCGGCTCCGGCCGCGCGGCACCGTGGTCGTCGCCGTACCCGAGGACGCGCCGCTGCCCTTCGCGGACGGCGCTTTCGACCTCGTCAGCAGCCGTCACCCGGTGACGCCGCACTGGGCGGAGATCGCCCGGGTCCTGGAGCCCGGCGGCAGCTACTTCGCCCAGCACGTGGGTCCTGGCAGTGCCGTCGAACTCGTCGAGTACTTCCTCGGGCCCCAGCCGGACGCCTCCCGCAACGCCCGCCACCCCGACCGCGAGCGCGCCGGGGCCGAGGCCGCCGGACTGGAGGTCGTCGATCTGCGTGCCGAGCGGCTGCGCATGGAGTTCCACGACATCGCCGCCGTCGTCCACTTCCTGCGCAAGGTGATCTGGATGGTCCCCGGTTTCACCGTCGAGGCGTACGCACCGCGGCTCCGCACCCTGCACCGGCGAATCGAGTCCGACGGTCCCTTCGTAGCCCACAGCACCCGGCACCTCATCGAGGCCCGGAAGCCACTGGGCCGGGGCTGAGGCCGCGGGGCGAGGGACCGTCAGGAGAATCGGGCATTACGGGCATAATGTGCCCGTAGTTTCGCAGGCTACGCGCATTGATCGCATTGTTATCGACGGCGACTCGCCTCCGCCCCCGTTCTTCGCGTAAGTTCAGACCAAGGTAATTCGCGTCAGCAAAGCTGCGCGGGCGGCACCGCGCAGTGGAGGGGGCTGCGCGGTGCCGCGTCACTCGGCCGGCGTCTTGGGGCGACGGGGCGCGAGCGGACGTTCACCCGCCGGAGGGACGCCGGGACAAGTCGTCGTACGGCGCCCGGAGTGCGGCAAAACCGGGGATCCCGCCCGCGTCTCCCGTCGATTCCGCCGCATCTGCCCTGGTGAGCGGCCTGGGTGAGGGTGGTCCGCTGCCCCGCTGTGATCCATCGCGTGGGCATCGCGGCGTCGCCGCGCGAATTCGGAGAGTAATTGTGGGCCGCCGATGCACGCAGGAGCACTTACGAAGGGTTATGGTGGAAGCCCCCCCTCGGGCCGGTCCGTCTCCCCCCCACGGACCGGCCCGTTTTTTGTGCCCCGACCGACGGCGGCGAGCGCCCGTTCGTCCCGGACTCCGCCGCGCGGCGGCACGGACTCCGCCGCGCGGCGGCACGGACCCCGGCGCGCGGCGGCGCACGCCCCCTCCCAGCCGGGAGACGCAGCCCCTCCCGGCCGGGAGGCGCAGGTGGGGGCGGGCGGCGCCCCCACCCCACTGGCTCGCCGAAAAACCCCGGCAGCCCCCGCAGCCCCCCGCAGCCCCGCGTACGCGCCCAACAAGCCGTGTCCCATGGGCCCTCCGGCCCCGCACCCGTTGGCGGAGACTCGGCGCGGCGGGGGTAGGCTTCGCCTCCGGGGACCGCCCTGCGGAGCCCCCGGACCGCCAGCGGACAGGGCCCGCCCTCGGCCGAGCGCCGAGCCCGGGCCGTGCCTGTCCGATCAGTACGGAGGGGCTGACAATCACGTGAACCTGCGCGACAAGCTGCGCGGCCTGCTGGTCAGGGTCTACGCACGCCGGGTGGAAGGCCACCTGGACCACGCCCAGGTGCCCAAGCACATCGGCGTCATCATGGACGGCAACCGGCGCTGGGCGAAGGCCGCGGGTTCCACCACCGCTCAGGGTCACCAGGCCGGCGCCGACAAGATCGAGGAGTTCCTCGGCTGGTGCGCCGAGACGGACGTCGAGGTCGTCACCCTCTGGCTGTTCTCCACCGACAACTTCGGCCGGCCGCAGGAGGAACTCGTCCCCCTCCTCGGCATCATCGAGGACACCGTCCGCTCCCTCGCCGCCGACGGCCGCTGGCGTGTGCACCACGTCGGCGCGCTGGACCTGCTGCCGTCGGGGATGCAGCGCACCCTGAAGGAGGCCGAGGAGGCCACCGCGAACGTCGACGGGATACTGGTCAACGTCGCCATCGGCTACGGCGGCCGCCAGGAGATCGCCGACGCCGTGCGCTCGATGCTCCTCAACGCGGCGGAGCAGGGCACCCCGATGGAGGAACTCGCCGAGGCCGTCGACATCGACATGATCGGCCGCCACCTCTACACCCGCGCCCAGCCCGACCCGGACCTCGTGATCCGCACCAGCGGCGAGCAGCGGTTGTCCGGATTCATGCTGTGGCAGACCGCCCATTCGGAGTACTACTTCTGCGAAGTCTTCTGGCCGGCCTTCCGCAAGGTCGACTTCCTGCGCGCCCTGCGCGACTACGCGATGCGCCACCGCCGTTACGGCGGCTGACCCACCGGCTCACCACCGGCTCACCACGGGCCCACCACCGGCTCACCACGGGCCCACCACGGGTTTCCCGCGGGGTTTCCCGCGCGCTCCCGACGGGCTCCCTACGCGCTCCCGACAGGCTCCCCCAAGCGCTCCCCGGGGGAGCCCCGTAGTGCCGTTCCTGGGGCGGAAGTAACGAGGAGTTCACCAGGGCGCCGTGGCGCGCCGTGGCATGGCGGCGTGAAATCGAGGGCATAAGGCAAGCAGGTCGACGCCCGAACCACGGGTGTCGGATCTCAGCGGACGGCACGGGGCCGTCCGCCCGGGAGGCCCTTTGCACCAGCCCGATCGTGCGGTCACAGCACTGACGCAGCGGCGGAGGGCCGGTTCTCGGCCCGTTGTGCAACGCGGCCGTCGACCGGTCCAGCTCCTTCTCGTCGCTCCCCGACCTCATCCGAGGGGGTACGTCCTTCCGTGGTGACCAGCACAAAGCGCCACAAGCCCGACCGGCGCACCTATGTTCTCGACACCAGCGTCCTGCTGGCCGACCCGAACGCCCTGACCCGCTTCGACGAGCACGAGGTCGTGCTCCCCATCGTGGTGGTCACGGAGCTGGAGGCGAAGCGGCACCATCCCGAACTCGGCTACTTCGCCCGGCAGGCCCTGCGTCTGCTCGACGACTACCGGGTCAGGTACGGCCGCCTCGACGCCCCCATACCGATCGGGGAACTCGGCGGGACCGTGCGTGTCGAGCTCAACCACTCGGACCCCAGCGTGCTGCCCAGCGGCTACCGCCTGGGGGACAACGACTCCCGCATCCTCGCGGTCGCCCGCAACCTGCAGGCCGAGGGGTTCGACGTCACCGTCGTGTCGAAGGACCTGCCCCTGAGGATCAAGGCGTCGTCGGTGGGGCTCCTCGCGGAGGAGTACCGGGCCGAACTCGCCATCACCGACTCCTCCGGCTGGACCGGGATGTCCGAACTGACGCTGCCCGGCGACCAGGTGGACATCCTCTTCGAGGAGGGGCACGTCTACGTCCCCGAGGCCGCCGACCTCCCGGTGCACACGGGCCTGACGATCCAGTCGGAGCGCGGCAAGGCCCTGGGCCGCGTCGCACCCGACGGCAACGTCCGCCTCGTGCGCGGCGACCGCGAGGCGTTCGGCATCAAGGGCCGCAGCGCCGAACAGCGCATCGCGCTGGACCTGCTGCTCGACCCGGACGTCGGGATCGTGTCGATGGGCGGCCGGGCCGGCACCGGCAAGTCGGCGCTCGCGCTGTGCGCCGGCCTGGAGGCCGTGCTGGAGCGGCGCCAGCACCAGAAGGTGATGGTCTTCCGTCCGCTGTACGCGGTGGGCGGTCAGGAGCTGGGCTATCTGCCCGGCACCGAGGCCGAGAAGATGAGCCCCTGGGCGCAGGCGGTCTTCGACACGCTCTCGGCGGTCACCAGCCGCGAGGTCATAGAAGAGGTCACCGCGCGCGGGATGCTGGAGGTCCTCCCGCTCACCCACATCCGCGGACGCTCCCTGCACGACGCGTTCGTGATCGTGGACGAGGCCCAGTCGCTGGAGCGGAACGTTCTGCTGACCGTGCTGTCCCGCATCGGCGCCAACTCGCGGGTCGTGCTGACCCACGACGTGGCGCAGCGCGACAACCTGCGGGTGGGCCGCTACGACGGTGTGGTCGCCGTCGTGGAGAAGCTGAAGGGGCATCCGCTGTTCGCGCACGTCACGCTGACCCGGTCCGAGAGGTCCCAGATCGCGGCCCTTGTGACCGAAATGCTCGAGGAAGGGCAGATCTGACAAGTCTGTCAGATCTGACAGATCTGACAGGTGACAGGTCTGGCAGGTCTGACGGATCTGATGATCGATAACCCGTAAGGGGTAATTGCACGTCAGTCGGCGCCGCCCGGCAAAGGCCGAAAGCCTAGCCGGGCGGCGTCTTCGTGTGTGGCGGTTCCTTGAAATACCCAGGGTGAAAACGGATGTGAGCTTTCACACGCAACGCGGAATTGCCACCCGGCGTCCGCTTGCGGCAGAGTCTCACTCCTGTCAGGCCCCGCATACGACACACCTGTATCTGTACCCCCTGTGGGTGCCCCCAGCCCCTTCGGGCGCCGGGGGAGGTACGGCACAACCGAAGCACCACCGCCAACTCCATAGCGTCGTCGTATGCCGCCCGAGCACCACGCGGCGCTCCCCTCGCGGGAGTTGCCCACCGGGCCCGTGCCTCCCGTGACCCCGCAGTTGGGAGGCCAGCGTCAGGGGCACGATTGCGTCCGCCAGGGTCACCGAAGCGGGCGATGCTGGAAGGAAACCGTGTGAGCCGGATCTCGGTCCGGGGATTCGCAGTGGCCTCGGCCACCGCGGTCACCGCTGTCGGAAGCGTCGTCGGCGTTGCCTCGGGCAGCACCGCTCAGACCAACGACGCAGAGGCGGCAGCAGACGCCACGCTTCTCGCGGACATCCCGGCGGGCCAGCAGGCCCAGGTGCAGACCGCGTCCCTGACGCAGCAGGCCGACGCGCAGGCCATCGCCGCCGACGCCACCGCCAAGAAGGACGCCGAGGAGGCCGCCCGCAAGGCAGCCGCCGAGACCGCGATCGCGAAGAAGGAAGCCGCGCAGAAGGCGGCCAAGGAGGCCAAGGAGCGCGCCGAGGCGAAGGCGGCGGCCAGCCGCGACGCCACCCGCGACGCCTCCACCTTCTCCGTCCAGAGCTCCTACTCCGTCGCCGAGATCCAGGCGATGGCGCGGCAGATGGTGCCGAGCGGCCAGTTCCAGTGCTTCAGCAACATCGTGAACCACGAGTCCAGCTGGAACTACCACGCGGTCAACGCGTCCTCCGGCGCCTACGGCCTCTTCCAGGCCCTGCCGGCCTCCAAGTACTCGTCCGCCGGCGCCGACTGGCAGACCAACCCGGCCACCCAGATCAAGTGGGGCCTGAACTACATGAACAGCCGGTACGGCAGCCCGTGTGACGCGTGGTCGTTCTGGCAGGCCAACCACTGGTACTGAGCCGCCGAGGCCCGCGGCCTCGTCTCTCAACCTCGCGCAGCCCCTCCCCGTCCTAGGGGGAGGGGCTTTCGCCCTGTACGGTCGGACACGGCGGCTCCAGGGGCTCCAGGGGGGAGTGATGGGGACAGACGGGGGAAGAGGACGGATCATGTCGCGAGTGCCAGGGTGGCTCGGCCGGCTCGGTGCCGGACTGACCGAGGTGAGTGAGCGGCTCGACGAGCGTCGTGCCGAGGTGGCGCGGGAGTCGGCCGAGGAGGAACAGGCGCCCGCCGAGGACCAGATCCCGCTCCCCGACCACGTGACCGTCGTCGCGGCCCGTCCCGATCCCGCGCAGGCCGTCCCGTGGGGGGTGCGCGTCGCCGCCGAGGCCGGCTGGCGGCTGCTGGTGCTGGCCGGCACGGTGTGGGTGCTGATGCGGGTCATCAGCGCCGTTCAGCTCGTGGTGCTGGCCTTCGTGGTCGCGGTGCTCATCACCGCGCTGCTGCAGCCCACGGTGGCCCGCCTGCGGCGGCACGGGGTGCCGCGCGGCCCGGCCACCGCACTGACCGCGATCCTCGGCTTCGTCGTCATGGGTCTGATCGGGTGGTTCGTGACCTGGCAGGTCATGGAGAACATCGACAACCTCGCCAGCCAGATCCAGGACGGCATCGACGAGTTGCGCAAGTGGCTGCTCAACAGCCCCTTCCACGTCACCGACAAACAGGTCAACCAGATAGCCAAGAACCTGCGGGACGCGGTCGGGGCCAACACCGACCAGATCACGTCCGCGGGGCTCGAGGGCGTGACGGTGGTCGTCGAGGCGCTGACGGGCATCCTGCTGGCGTTCTTCTCGACGCTGTTCCTGCTCTACGACGGCGAGAACATCTGGCGCTGGCTGCTCCGGCTGGTGCCGGCGGCGGCCCGGCCGGGCATCGCGGGCGCCGGACCGCGGGCGTGGCGCACGCTGACGGCCTATGTGCGCGGCACGGTGCTCGTGGCACTGATAGACGCCATCTTCATCGGCCTGGGCATCTACTTCCTCGACGTGCCGATGGCCGTCCCGCTGGCCGTGTTCATCTTCCTGTTCTCCTTCATCCCGCTGGTGGGCGCCGTGGCCTCCGGGGCGCTGGCGGTGGTGGTCGCGCTGGTCACCCAGGGCGTGTTCACTGCGGTGATGACGCTCGCGGTCGTGCTGGCGGTGCAGCAGATCGAGGGGCACATCCTCCAGCCGTTCATCCTGGGCCGGGCGGTGCGCGTCCACCCGCTGGCGGTGGTGCTGTCGGTGGCCGCGGGCGGCATGGTGGCCGGCATCGGCGGCGCCGTGGTCGCCGTACCGCTGGTGGCGGTGACGAACACGGTGGTCGGGTACCTGCGGTCGTACGCGCGCGAACAGGCGGTGCTGCGCGCCCAGCAGCGGCAGGCCGCGCCCGCGCCCCAGGAGGCGGCCGTGGCGGCCGGGAAGGCCGCGCTCGCGGCCGGGGACGGCGCCCGGGACGCGGAAGGCCCCGCCCACCAGGGGTGAGCGGGGCCTCGTACGACGGCCGGTCCGCGGCAGTTACGCGAGCTCGGACAGCACCGCTTCGGCGTCCAGGGTCGCGGCGACCGCCTGGACCACCGAGGCGATCTTGAACGCCTCCTGGACGACCTCGCGGCCGATGCCCGCCTTGCGCAGCACCTGCTCGTGCGAGTCGAGGCACGCGCCGCAGCCGTTGACCGCGGACACCGCGAACGACCAGAGCTCGAAGTCGACCTTGTCCACGCCGGGGTTGGCGATGACGTTCATCCGCAGGCCCGCGCGCAGGTTCTCGTACTCGTGGTCCGAGAGCAGGTGACGGGTGCGGTAGAAGACGTTGTTCATCGCCATGACGGCCGCGGCGGACTTGGCGGCGGTGTACGCCTCCGGCGACAGGTTTGCCTTGGCCTCCGGCGCCAGTTCGCGCAGCACGATCGGGGAGCGGGAGGCGATCGCGGTCGCCAGCACCGTGCCCCACAGCTGCTGCGCCGGCAGGTCGGAGTTGCCGATGACCGAGCCCAGGTTGAGCTTGAGGTCCTTGGCGTAGTCCGGTACGGCCGACTTCAGGGAGTCGAGCGACATCTCAGGTCACTCCCCGGCCAGCAGCTTGACCGGGTCGAGCGTCTCGTCGCCCTTGGACCAGTTGCACGGGCACAGCTCGTCGGTCTGCAGGGCGTCCAGGACCCGCAGGACCTCCTTGGGGTTACGGCCGACGGAGCCGGCGGTCACCATGGAGAACTGGATCTCGTTGTTCTGGTCGACGATGAAGACGGCACGCTTGGCGAAGCCCTCCTCGTCCTCGATGCCCAGCGCCCGCATGAGGTCGTGCTTGGAGTCCGCCATCATCGGGAACGGCAGGTCGCGCAGGTCGTCGTGGTCCTTGCGCCAGGCGTGGTGGACGAATTCCGAGTCGCCGGAGAAGCCGAGGACCTGGGCGTCGCGGTCGGCGAACTCGTCGTTCAGCTTGCCGAAGGCGGCGATCTCGGTCGGGCACACGAAGGTGAAGTCCTTGGGCCAGGCGAAGATCACCTTCCACTTGCCCTCGTAGGTCTTGTGGTCGATCTTCTCGAACTCCTTGCCCTTCTCCAGCGAGACGCAGGCGGTCAGTTCGAACTCGGGGAACTTGTCACCGACAGTGAGCACGCGCTCTCCTTGCAGCGAAGAAACGCCGCTTTTGGCAGCGTTTCCCATGGGTTGGACGCTGCTGATGTTGGCACACGGTGCATTGATTGTGGAAATAGCTACACTCGGTCGTGTTGATCGGAGGTGGCTATCAGTGACGGTGAGCAACAAGAGGCGGCAGCCCACGCTGGCCCAGCTGCGCGCCTTCGCGGCGGTCGCCGAGCACCTGCACTTCCGGGACGCGGCCGCCGTCATCGGCATGAGCCAGCCCGCCCTCTCGGGCGCCGTGTCGGCGCTGGAGGACACCCTCGGGGTGACGCTGCTGGAGCGCACCACCCGCAAGGTACTGCTCTCGCCCGCGGGTGAGCGGCTCGCGGTGCGGGCCAGGGCGGTGCTGGACGAGGTCGCGGCGCTGATGCAGGAGGCCGAGGCGGTCCGGGCCCCGTTCACCGGAACCCTGCGGCTCGGCGTGATCCCGACCGTGGCGCCCTACCTGCTGCCCACCGTCCTGAACCTGGTGCACGAACGCTACCCGGACCTCGACCTCCAGGTCCACGAGGAGCAGACCGCCAGCCTCCTGGAGGGCCTGACCGGCGGCCGCCTCGACCTGCTGCTGCTCGCGGTGCCCCTCGGCGTGCCCGGCATCGTCGAACTGCCGCTGTTCGACGAGGACTTCGTGCTCGTCACGCCCTCCGACCACTGGCTCGGCGGCCGTGACGGCATCCCGCGCGAGGCCCTGAAGGATCTCAACCTGCTGCTCCTGGACGAGGGGCACTGCCTGCGCGACCAGGCCCTCGACATCTGCCGCGAAGCCGGCCGCGGAATCAAGGGGGCGGGGCGAAGCCCCTCGGTCGAGGGCGGTGGTGGGCGACGGGAGGGCGCCCCGGTCACCACCACGGCGGCCGGGCTGTCCACCCTCGTGCAGCTCGTGGCCGGCGGTCTAGGCTGCACCCTGTTGCCGCGCACCGCGCTGAAGGTGGAGACCACCCGCAGCAGCCGGCTCCTCACCGCCTACTTCGCCGACCCCGCCCCCACCCGCCGCGTCGCCCTCGCCATGCGCACCGGGGCCGCCCGCGGCGGTGAGTACACCGAACTGGCGGCAGCCCTGCGCGAGGCGCTGCGCCCGCTCCCCGTACGGGTCCTCGGCCCCACCGGGTGAGCCCCGCGCCCGCGGGGGCGAAGGGCTCACCGGGCGGCCGAGGCCGTACGGGAAGCCGCACGGGATGCCGTCGGGAGCCGTACGGGATGCCGTCGGGGCCGCACGGGATGCCGTCGGGAGGCCGCACGGGATGCCGTCGGGAGAACCGGACGGGGAGCCGGACGGGATGCCGTACCGCTGCCGTACCGGCCGGGGCTACTCGGTGCGCAGGCCGTCCGGGCGCATCAGCCTGAGCAGCGGGGGCAGGCTCAGCAGGGTCACCAGCAGGACGACCCCCGCCCCGACGCCGGTCATCGACAGCACCGACGCCCAGTCCACGCGCACCGTCGTGCCCGTCATCCGCAGCAGCACCGTGCCCAGCGTCAGCCCGACCGCGGCTGCCAGCAGCAGCCCCAGGCCGATCGGGACCGCCGTCTGCCACAGCACCGACAGGCCGAGGGTGCGGCGCCGGGTGCCGAAGGCGACGAGGGACGACAGCAGTTTCCGGCGTTCCCGCAACTGCTCCAGCTGCGACACCAGCAGGCTCGCGCCGATCAGTGCCAGCACGCAGGCGGCGCCCACGTTAAGGCCGGTGCGGATGGAGGCGAACCGGTGCGACTGCCGGGCGGCGGTCCACATCATCGGCTCCGTCAGCGGATCGATGGCCGCCGCCGTGTTCCGCACCCGGTCGCGCGCGTCGGGCACGGACTCGTCGATGTCGAGGTAGACCTGCTTGGTCAGGGCCGGCGCGGCCCGGGAGGTCACCGCCTTCGGCGTGGCCAGGAAGCCGTCCCGCTTGTATCCGGTCATGTCCTTGCGTGACGCGGCCGGTTTCAGGGTCGCCGGGAGGCTCCAGGGGATCTCCGCGTTCTTCCCGGTGTCCTGATAGCCCGGGTCGAGGTACACGGTCCCGGAGCCCTTCGCCAGCGCGGCCGTCTGGGTGTCCCCGTCGTCGGCGCCGTGCAGGGCGAAGACGTCCCCGTCGCGGCAGGACGGCAGGTGGGCCAGCTCGCGCAGCGACGCGCAGTCGCCCACCGTCAGTCTTGCGGTGGCGCGTGGATCGCTGCGCCGGTCGCCGACATAGCCCTCGGAGTACACGTACGCCTTGCGCACCCCCCGCGTCCCCCGCAGTTGCGCGGCCGCCCGGTCGAGCGGCACCTCCCGCGGCACCGTCACCTGCATCTGCGCCCGTTTCATGTCGAACCCGGTGTCCTTGGTGTAGTCGCCCTCGATGCCGGCGAACAGCATCTGCAGCGCGATCGCCCCGGCCACCGCCACCGCGATGCCGTTGACCATGCGGGCGGCCGTGCCGCTGCTCAACTGGAGTCGGCGCACTGCCAGTTGCCAGGCCACCCCGCCCGCGCCGAGCCGGGCGACGACCGTCTCGACGATCCACGGCAGCAGCGCGGTGACGCCGACCAGGAGCAGCATGACGCCGCCGATCACCAGGTACTGGTTGAAGTCGCCGTTGTCCCGGCCCTTCCCGACCATCGGGTAGAGCATCGCCAGGCCGGCCAGCGGCAGCAGCAGCCGCCACCACAGCCGCCGGCGCGCGGGCTTCGCCGTACGGACCACGCCCAGCGGCTCGATGACCACCCCGCGCAGCGCGAGCAGCGTGACCAGCACGGCGGCCGCCGGGACCGCGACGGCGACCAGCAGGACCAGCGCGGGGGAGGGGTTGAGATAGCTCGGGAACACGCTGATGCGGAACACCTCTACGGACCCCGCGAGCTGACGTCCGACCAGGAAGAGACCGGCCCCGAGGACCAGCCCGAGCACCGCGCCCCCGAGTGCCTCCCCGGCCGCGATCCGCCGGGTCATCCGGCTGTCGGAGCCGACCAGTCGCAGCGCCGCGAGCCGCCGGTCGCGTCGCTCGCCGCCGAACCGCACGGCCGCCGCGATGAACACCGCGACCGGCATCAGCAGCACCACGAACACGACGAGGATCAACAGGAGCAGCACCGGGTCGGACTGCTCGGGGCTCGGGTGCGGGTCCCCGAACCGGTCGATCCGGGTGATCAGGCCGTTGTCGATCTTCGACTCGAGCCCCTGGCCACCGCGGTAGAAGGCGAGTTCGGCCGGGCCGATCAGACCGCTCTCGCCGATGGTCCCGACGATCTTCTCGTGCAGCCGCTCGCGCAGCAGCTTGCCCTCGCCGGACTCCAGCAGCCGCTTCAGCGCCGGGGAGACGAACATCTCGCCCGCCGCCGGGAACCTCGTGAGCCCCGGCGGCAGCGGCGCCCGGGCCCCCTCGGGCTCGAGCTCCCGGCCCCGGATGTCCTTGTCGCGGAAGGTCGTTTCGAGGTTCGCCACGATCAGGGTGTCGTCCGCCTTCGGCAGCCGATCCTGGTTGTAGGTGATGTCCGTGCGCGCGGTCTCCCGGTCGTGCCGTGCGGCCAGCACGTTCGGCAGCGCGGTCGTCAGCAGCAGCAGCGCGACCCCCAACCCGACGCCGACGGCCGTCAGCAGGGCGCGCGTCCAGCCCTCACGTCCGCCGGCGAAGGCGAAGCGGACCCCCAGGGCCAGATCCCCGGCCCACCGCCGAGCGCTCATACCGCGCGCTCCATGTCCCGGGACCTGCCGTCCCGTACGACGATCTCGCGGTCGGACCAGGCGGCCACCCGCGCCTCGTGCGTGACGAGCACGACGGCGGCGTTCGCCGAGCGGGCGGCGTCGGTGAGCAGCTCCATCACGCGCTCGCCGTTGAGCGAGTCGAGCGCGCCGGTCGGCTCGTCGGCGAACACCACCCGGGGGCCGGTGACCAGCGCCCGGGCGACCGCGACGCGCTGCCCCTGGCCGCCGGAGACCTCGCCGGGGCGCTTCCCGCCGAGGTCGTCGACCTCCAGCCGCCGCATCCAGGACAGCGCGGTCTGCTCGGCCTCCTTGCGCGGGGTGCCGTTCAGGCGCAGCGGCAGGGCGACGTTCTCGACGCAGGTCAGCTCCGGCACGAGCTGCCCGAACTGGAACACGAACCCGAACTCCGAGCGCCGCAGCCGGCTGCGCTCGGCGTCGTTCATCGTCGCCATCTCGCGCCCGTCGTACAGGATCGATCCCGAGTCGGGGGTCACGATCCCGGCGAGGCAGTGCAGCAGCGTCGACTTGCCGGACCCGGACGGGCCCATCACGGCGACGACCTCGCCGGGGTGGATGGAGAAGCCGGCGCCGTCGAGGGCGGCCGTCGGCCCGTAGGCCTTGTGCAGGTCCCGCGCCACCAGCAGGGAGCCGGCCGGCGCGGGCGGGTGAGAGGACGTGGGGTTCATGGGGTCACCGCCTCCGCGAGCCTGTCCAGGCGTGCGGCGGTGAGCTCCAGCCAGCGCAGGTCGGCCTCCAGGTGGAACAGGGCGTGGTCGCAGATGAGCTGGTCGGCCAGGTCGCCCTTGCGTTTGCGTTCGGTCAGGATCCGCATCATGCGCAGGTGCTCGGCCCGCTGGGTGTCGAGGATGTCGGCGGCGTCGCGCCGGGTGAGCAGCGCGAGGACGACCTTGGTGTAGAGGGTCGACTGCAGGTACGGCTCGGGCTTCTCCGGCGTCGCCAGCCACCGCTCGACGTCGGTGACGCCGGCCTCGGTGATCGCGTACCGCTTCCGCTCGGGTCCGTCGCCCGGCTCGATGCCGTCGACTTCGACGAGCCCGTTCTTCAGCAGGCGGGACATCGTCGAGTAGACCTGGCCGTAGTGCAGCGGCCGGTCGTGACCGAACTTCTCGTCGAAGGCCCGCTTGAGGTCGTAACCGTGGCGGGGCCCGGACTCCAGGAGTCCCAGGAGTGTGTGACCGATGGACATGGTCAGCACTATACGCATCGTGTATACGCCGTGTGTATACGGCGCGTGCCCGGACCGCCGCGGCCCGTGCGCCCGCGCAGGTGGCGGCCGATTGTCACGGTTCTGGAACAGAGGCCCGGCCGGTGGCCGCGGTCGGGCGCACCGCCCGGTGCCCGCACTGTCGCGTGCGTCGCACTTTGCCTCCCGGAAGCAACCCTCGGCGCCCGTCGGCCGTCGGCTCTGTTGGGGCGGGTGCTGATTCTCACGCCCGCGGAACGCCGGATCGGCGGGCCTTTGCCGCATCTCACGGTGTTAGCTTTCTGAGCTGACCTGTGCGGCGAACCTGTGTGACATCCGAGCACACATGAGCGAAGCGGAGCGGAACGGACCAATGGGACGAGCGGAAGAGAGACGAGCGCGGCAGCGCGGTGCCCGCCGCGCGACGCCCCCGAGCTCGTCCGGAACGACGGCCACCACGGACGCGTCCGGGGCGCCGGCGGCCGGGGGAGGCCGGGCCGCGGCCCGCAGGGCGGCCAAGGGCAAGAGCAAGGGCAAGGGCGGCAACAGGAACGGCGACGGCAGGAGCCTCATACGCCGGCTGTTCACCTGGAAGAAGATCGTCGGCACGGTCTTCGGCTTCACCCTGCTCGGCATGCTCGCCTTCGTCGTGCTCTACATGATGATCGACATCCCCAAGGGGAACGCCGACGCGACGCTGCAGAGCAACGTCTACAAGTACAGCGACGGCAGCCTCATGACCCGCACCGGCGAGCGCAACCGCGAGATCGTGGACCTGGCGAAGGTGCCCAAGAAGGTCCAGCTCACCTTTGTCGCCGCCGAGAACAAGACCTTCTACAAGGACGCGGGCGTCGACTTCCGGGGCACGGCCCGCGGTCTGCTCAACACGCTCTCCGGCAAGGGCGCGCAGGGCGGTTCGACGATCACCCAGCAGTACGTCAAGAACTACTACCTGACCCAGAACCAGACCATCACGCGCAAGCTGAAGGAACTGGTCATCTCCCTGAAGCTGGACCGCGAGGAGTCCAAGGACTACATCCTCGCCGGCTACATCAACACCAGCTACTACGGCCGCGGCGCCTACGGCATCCAGGCCGCCGCCCAGGCCTACTACCGCGTCGACGCCGAGGAACTCTCCGTCCAGCAGGGCGCCTACCTGGCCGCGCTGCTGCAGGCGCCGAGCCAGTACGACTGGGCTGTCGCCTCCGACACCGGCAGGGAGCTGGTCAGGAATCGCTGGAACTACGTCCTGGACAACATGGTCGAGGAGGGCTGGCTGGACAAGGCCAAGCGCCAGGCCATGAAGTTCCCGATCCCGGAGGCGCCCAAGGCCGCGCCCGGCATGGGCGGCCAGGTCGGCTACCTGGTCGACGCGGCCAACGCCCAGCTGGCCCGGCAGCTGGTGGCCCAGGGCACCGCCGACAACACCAACGACGCCATGACGATGGTCAACGCCGGCGGCTGGACCATCACGCTCAACATCGAGAAGAAGAAGCAGACGGCGCTGGAGAAGGCCGCCAAGTCGCAGCTCACCAGCAAGCTGGACAAGAAGAAGCGCAAGGTCGACGGCAACGTCCAGGCCGGCGCCGTGTCCGTGAACCCGAAGACCGGCGCGGTCGTCGCGATGTACGGCGGCAAGAACTACTACGAGCACTACCGCAACAACGCCACCCGCACCGACTACCAGCCCGCCTCGACGTTCAAGCCCGTGATCCTCGCCGCCGCCCTCGACGAGGGCGCCGAGACGCAGGACGGGAAGACGATCACCGCGAACACCGTCTACGACGGCACCAGCAACCGCCAGGTCGTCGACGGCGGCAGCAAGGTCGGCTTCGCCCCCGAGAACGAGGACCACCAGAACTACGGCGACATCACCGTCCAGACGGCGATGAACAAGTCCGTCAACTCCGTCTTCGCGCAGATGGGCGTCGACGTCGGCATGGACAAGGTGCTCGAGGTCGCCGGACACCTGGGCATGGACACCACCGACCTGCAGGCGGTGCCCGCGCAGACCCTCGGCACCATGGGCGCCAGCCCGCTGCAGATGGCCGGCGTCTACGCCACCCTCGACAACCACGGCAAGAAGGTCACCCCGACCATCATCAAGGCCGTCGAGCACAGCACCCACAGCGTCGAACTGCCCGATCCGATCGGCCCGCAGGTCATCAGCCGGGAGGCCGCCGACACGGTCACCTCCGTGCTCACCGGCGTGGTCGACGACGGTACGGCCAAGGTGTCGGTGCGGGACAACGCCCAGCGCGACGGGCGCAAGGTCGCCGGCAAGACCGGCACCTCCGACGAGAACCGGTCGGCCTGGTTCACCGGCTACACGCCCGACCTGGTCACCTCGGTCGGCCTGTTCGGCGAGGACGCCAAGACCGGCGCGCAGGTCTCGATGTACAACGCGGGCGGCCTGCCCCGCGTCAACGGCGGCGGCTTCCCGGCGCAGATCTGGGCGG
The DNA here is from genome assembly GCF_040641355.1 of Streptomyces sp. NPDC020996. Taxonomy (NCBI): domain Bacteria; kingdom Bacillati; phylum Actinomycetota; class Actinomycetes; order Kitasatosporales; family Streptomycetaceae; genus Streptomyces; species Streptomyces sp. NPDC020996. The sequence continues at coordinate 213,755 of NZ_JBFADM010000001.1, read as the reverse complement.
CGTACACCTTCGGCGTCTCCAAGACCGGCCTGAAGTTCGACCTGGAGACCACGCAGGGCGCGGCGGTCCAGCCGACGTCCACGCCGACGGTCAGCGAGACGCCGAGCGAGACGCCCAGCGAGACCCCGAGCGAGACGCCGACGAGCGAGGCGCCGACGTCGCAGGCCCCGACCGAGACGCCGAGCCAGACGCCGAGCCAGACGCCCAGCCAGACACCGAGCCAGACGCCGAGCCAGACCCCGACGACCGGCAACCCGGTCGATCCGGTCAACCCGGTGGCCCCGTAGGCAGGCGACCACGCGGAAAGGGCGCCCGGCGACTCGCCGGGCGCCCTTCGCGCGTTCCTGGGGCCGGTGGGGCCCAGCAGGGCCCTACGTCCGGTTCAGCTCGAACCAGACCACCTTCCCGGTGCTCAGCCGCGTCGCCCCCCACCGCCTGGCCATCTTGTTCACCAGGTACAGCCCGCGCCCGCCCTCGTCGGTCGCCCGGGCCTGCCTCAGCCGCGGCAGCTGCGGCACGTCGTCGCCGACCTCGCAGCGCAGCACGTCGGTCCGCAGCAGCCGCAGCGTGACCGGCCGCGAGGAGTACCGCACCGCGTTCGTGACGACCTCGCTCACCAGGAGCTCCACGGAGTCACTCAGCTCCTCCATGTCCCAGCGGGCCAGCGCGCGCCGGGCCAGCCGGCGGGCCCGGCCGGGCGCCGCGTCCTCCGGCTCCAGGAACCAGTACGCCACATCGCTCGGCGCGATCCCGTCGAAGCGGGCGGCGAGCAGCGCGATGTCGTCGTCCCGGTCGCCCGGGCCGAGCATGTCCAGCACCTCGTCGCACAGCGCCTCCAGCGGCGGCGGATGGTCGGGCCCGGTCAGCTGCGCGGTCGCGGCGAGCTTCTCGCGCAGCTGCTCTATGCCCGTCCACACGTCCCGCAGCCGGGACTCGACCAGGCCGTCGGTGTACAGCAGCAGGGTCGCCCCGGCGGGCGCGTCCAGCTCCACGGCCTCGAAGTCGACGCCGCCCACCCCGATCGGCGCCCCCGGCGGCACCCGCAGCACCTCCGCCCGGCCGCCCAGGTGCAGCAGGACGGGCGGCGGATGGCCGGCGTTGGCGATCGTGATCCGGTGCGAGACCGGGTCGTAGACGGCGTACAGGCAGGTCGCCATGCGGTCCGTGCCGAGCCGCTGCGCCTGCTCGTCGAGGTGGTGCAGCACCTCCTGCGGCGGCAGGTCCAGGCCCGCGAGGGTCTGCGCCGTGGTCCGCAGCTGGCCCATGATCGCGGCCGACGTCATGGAGTGCCCCATCACGTCCCCCACGACCAGCGCGACCCGGCTGCCCGGCAGCGGGATCGCGTCGTACCAGTCGCCGCCGACGCGCGCGGTCTCGGCGGCCGGCAGGTAACGCGACGCCAGCCGCACGCCCGTCGGGCGGGGCAGGGTCTCCGGAAGCATGGTGCGCTGCAACTCGTCGGCGATGTACGCCTCACGCCCGTACAGCACGGCCTTGTCGATGCCGAGCGCGCTGTGCGTGGCCAGCTGCGCCGCCACCAGCAGGTCGTCCGGCTCGAAGGCGAGGCGCTCCGGACGGCGCAGGAACAGCGCGGCGCCGATCACCCGGCGCCGGCCGCGCAGCGGGGCGAGGATCGCCCGCTGCCCGTCCGGCACGCAGAACTCGCCGCCGTCGCCGAGGAGCTCCGGCAGCGCCGCGCGCGCGGCGGGCGCGTCCGTGAAGACCGGGCGGACTCCCCGCAGCACCTCGGCGAGCGCGCTGCCGGGCCGCACCTCGCACAGCTCCGCACCGAGCGCCGCGAGTTCCGGGAAGTCCGGCGACTCCGCCTGCGGCGCCGGCGCGAAGCCGCCCTCGGTGTCCCGCTCCGCCGGGATCCGGTCGGTACGGCGCAGCCGCAGCAGCAGCGGGCCGGTGGGCCGCTCGTCGCCGACCGGCAGCGGATCGCGCAGATAGACGAGGATCGCGTCGGAGAAGGTCGGCACGGTGGCCCGGCACAGCCCCATCACGATCTCGTCCAGGTCGATGCCGCGGGCGATCCGCCGGGTCGCGGCCCCCACGAACCTCAGCCGGTCCCCGTCCCGCCGCATGGGCGTGGGCCGCCCGGGCGGCAGCCCCTGACCGGTGCGCCGCTCCGCGCCCTGGCCGGCCTGCGGCCGCTCCTGCTCGCCGCCCGGCTGGACCGGGATCGTCTCGGACACCGGCCGCGGACGGTGGGTGCCGGGCTCGACGCCGGCGGGCTGGGAGTGCTCGGGGTCGGTGCCGACGGGGTCCGCGCCCGCGCCGCGCGGCACGGCCGTACCCGGCGTCGAGGGCGTCTCACCCGTGCGCGCCTGAAGAGGTAAGGCCGCGGCACCGGCCGGCGGCGTGACCGGCGTCGGGGTGTGCAGGAGCGCCCCGCGAGGGTCCGCCGGGTCGGCGCCCGGCTGCGGGTGTTCGAAGGAGATGGGCTGCTCCGTCACGCGTGTCGAATCCGTCCGTCCGGGGCTGCGCGCCGTGCGTGCAGTTCGTCCCGCAGGAATCCCGATACCCGGAATACGTGTCCCCGGAACGGAATTCCCGCGTGGTCAGAGGTTGTTCCTGTGTCACCGGCGGCTCTTTCGTGACTCGCGCCGGTGTTCCCCTCGTACCCCTCGCTCACGTCCTGCCGCCCCTCGGTGACGTCGTCAAGCCCAGCGCATGCTCCGGGAGTTGCCACTGTGCGCCCTTGCGGAGGACGATCCTACGGTTGTGGGCCGGGGGCGCAGCAAGGGTCTCATGCGGACACGTGCGCGGGCGTACGGTCCCAGTCCTCCGGCAGAGACGGTACCCCCCAGGACGGATCCGGGCGCCAGTTCTGCCAGCCCTCCGAGAACGGCGGCCCCCAGGCGCGGATCACCTCCACCGCCGACGCGCCCGCCTCCCGCACCCGCCGGGCGAGCCCGGCGTCCATCAGCCCGTCCCGCTGGGCCTGCGCGAACTCGTCCTCGTCGTGCCAGCACCAACTGCGGTCCGGCCGCACCGAGATGTCCAGGAAGTGGTCCTCGGAGTCCACCCCGCCCTCCCAGCGGGCCAGCGGCTGCTCGAGGTTCACGTACCAGTTCTTGAACGTCCAGCCCGGCTCCCAGAACAGCCACACCGACCAGGGCTCGCCCGGCCGGGCCAGCTTCAGCACGCCCGTGCCGAACCACCGGTCGCGCCGGACGGTCCGCGGCTTGGTGTACCGGGACCGCAGCGGCTCCCGGTGCAGCGGGGTGCCGTCCGCGAGCACCGGCTTCACGCACTCCGTCCCGGGCGCCATCCAGACGGCGAGGACCTCCTCGTCGTCCCGTACGACGGTGACCGGGCGCGCGATGTGGAAGCGCTCGCCCGCGTTCTCCCGGTACCGCCACAGGATCTGGCTCCCGGGCGCCCAGAACGCCGTCGAACCGCCTGATTCCCCGTCCGCTCTCACCGCTCTCACCGCTCCACCCTCTGCCATGAACAGATTTTAGGTGCCCCAGGCATACGACGTCGTGGAACGCGGCACGGTTCACGGTGCCGTGGCGAAAGGTTACGGACGCGTCATACGCATGACATCCAGGGCCTCGTCGAGCTGTTCGACGGTCAGGTCCCCGCGCTCCACGTATCCGCTCTCCAGGACGACCTCACGGATCGTCTTCCGCTCCGCCAGCGACCTCTTGGCGACCTTCGCTGCCTCCTCGTAGCCGATGTACCTGTTGAGCGGGGTGACCACCGAGGGCGACGACTCGGCGTACTCGAGGGCGCGGGCGCGGTGGGCGACGATCCCGTCGACGGTGCGGTCGGCCAGCAGCCGGCTGACGTTCGCGAGCAGCCGGACCGACTCCAGCACGTTCTCGGCGATGACCGGAAGCATCACGTTCAGCTCGAAGTTGCCCGACGCCCCGGCGGTGGCGACGGTGGCGTCGTTGCCGATCACCTGCGCGGCGACCATGAGCACGGCCTCGGGGACGACCGGGTTGACCTTGCCCGGCATGATCGACGAACCCGGCTGCAGGTCCGGCAGGCTGATCTCGGCCAGTCCCGTGCGCGGCCCGGACGACATCCACCGCAGGTCGTTGGCGATCTTCGTCAGCCCCACGGCGACGGTCCGCAGCTGTCCGCTGGTCTCGACGATCCCGTCCCGCGCCCCCTGCGCCTCGAAGTGGTCGCGGGCCTCGGTGAGCGGCAGCCCGGTGACCCGGGCGACCTCCTCGATCACCGCGGCGGAGAACCCGGGCGGGGTGTTGATGCCGGTGCCCACGGCGGTGCCCCCGAGGGGCAGCTCGGCGAGCCGGGGCAGCGAGGCGTACAGCCGCTCCACGCCGTAGCGCATCTGGGCGGCGTACCCGCCGAACTCCTGCCCCAGCGTCACGGGCGTGGCGTCCATCAGGTGCGTGCGCCCCGCCTTCACGACGTCCGCGAACTCCTCCGACTTGCGCTCCAGGGCGGCGGCGAGGTGCTCCAGGGCCGGGATCAGGTCGCGGGTGACGGCGGCGGTGGCGGCGATGTGGATCGAGGACGGGAAGACGTCGTTGGACGACTGCGAGGCGTTGACGTGGTCGTTCGGGTGCACGGCCCGCCCGAGGCGCTCGCTCGCCAGGGTGGCGATGACCTCGTTGGCGTTCATGTTGGACGAGGTGCCGGACCCGGTCTGGAAGACGTCGACGGGGAAGTGCTCGTCCCACTCGCCGCGGGCGACCTCCGCCGCCGCCTCCTGGATCGCCCCGGCGATGTCCTCGTCGAGCACCCCGAGCCGCGCGTTCACCTTGGCGGCGGCGCCCTTGATCCGGGCGAGCGCCTCGATGTGGGCGCGCTCCAGGCGCCGGCCGGAGACGGGGAAGTTCTCCACGGCCCGCTGCGTCTGCGCCCGCCACTTGGCATCCGCCGGGACCCGCACCTCGCCCATGGAGTCGCGCTCGATGCGGTACCCGCCCTTGTCCTGCTCGTCGCCCATCGACGATCACCTCCACGACCCACAGCACCGACGACAGGCCCCCTGTTCCCCGCAGAAGCGAATTGTCACGGGCGTTCGGGGACGGAGGCCGCCGCGCAGCCTGTCCGGGGTTCGGGGGCGGAGGTCCACCACTCAGCCCGTCCGGCGTTTGAGGACGAGGCCCGTTCAGGGCCGAACGGGGTCCGGGGCGGAGCCCCGGGAGCGGGGTCGAAGGGGCGGCAGCCCCTGGGGACGGGACGGGAAGGGGCGGCGGGGGCGAATCCAGGCCCCCGCCGCGCCCGGAGGCACTACGCCAGCCCAGGCCCCCGCACCGGAATCGACGTGAACGTCGGCTGCGGCGCCGGATCCTGGAAGAAGTCGTTCCCCTTGTCGTCCACGACGATGAACGCCGGGAAGTCCTCCACCTCGATCTTCCAGACCGCCTCCATGCCCAGCTCCTCGTACTCCAGGACCTCGACCTTCTTGATGCAGTCCTGGGCGAGGCGCGCGGCAGGCCCGCCGATGGAGCCCAGGTAGAAGCCGCCGTGCGCGGCACACGCGTCGGTGACCTGCTTGCTCCGGTTGCCCTTGGCGAGCATCACCTTGGAGCCGCCGGCCGCCTGGAACTGCTCGACGTAGGAGTCCATGCGCCCGGCCGTCGTCGGGCCGAAGGAGCCGGACGCGTAGCCCTCGGGGGTCTTCGCGGGGCCCGCGTAGTACACCGGGTGGTCCTTGAGGTACTGCGGCATCTCCTCGCCCGCGTCCAGCCGCTCCTTGATCTTGGCGTGCGCGATGTCGCGGGCCACGACCAGCGGACCGGTCAGCGACAGGCGCGTCTTGACCGGGTACTTGGTCAGCTCGGCGAGGATCGTGTCCATCGGCTGGTTCAGATCGATCTTCACCACGTCGGAGGACTCGTCGAGGTGCTCGTCCGTCGTCTCCGGCAGGAACCGCGCCGGGTCGGTCTCCAGCTGCTCCAGGAAGACGCCCTCGGCGGTGATCTTCGCGACCGCCTGGCGGTCCGCGGAGCAGGACACCGCGATCGCGACCGGGCAGGACGCGCCGTGCCGCGGCAGGCGCACCACGCGCACGTCGTGGCAGAAGTACTTGCCGCCGAACTGCGCGCCGATGCCGATCTTCTGGGTGAGCTCGAAGACCTTCTCCTCCAGCTCCTCGTCCCGGAAGCCGTGGCCGAGCGGCGAGCCCTCGGTGGGCAGGTTGTCCAGGTAGTGGGCGGAGGCGTACTTGGCCGTCTTCAGGGCGTACTCCGCGCTCGTGCCGCCGACGACGATCGCCAGGTGGTACGGCGGGCAGGCGGCCGTGCCCAGCGAACGGATCTTCTCCTCCAGGAACTTCATCATGGAGGCCTCGTTCAGGACGGCCTTGGTCTCCTGGTAGAGGAACGACTTGTTGGCCGAGCCGCCGCCCTTCGCCATGAACAGGAACTTGTAGGCGCCGCCGTCGGTGGCGTACAGCTCGATCTGGGCGGGGAGGTTGGAGCCGGTGTTCTTCTCCTCCCACATGGTCAGCGGAGCCATCTGGGAGTAGCGCAGGTTCAGCTTGGTGTAGGCGTCGAAGACACCGCGGCTGAGGGCCTCCTCGTCACGGCCCTCGGTGAGTACGTTCTGCCCGCGCTTGCCCATGACGATCGCCGTGCCGGTGTCCTGGCACATCGGCAGCACGCCGGCGGCCGCGATGTTGGCGTTCTTCAGCAGGTCCAGGGCGACGAACTTGTCGTTGGCGCTGGCCTCCGGGTCGTCGATGATCCGGCGCAGCTGCGCGAGGTGGGCCGGGCGCAGGTAGTGCTGGATGTCGTGGACGGCCTCCTCGGCCAGCTTGCGCAGCGCCTCCGGCTCCACCTTGAGGAACGTCCGCCCGTCGGCCTCGAAGGTGGAGACACCTTCGGAGGTCACCAGCCGGTAGGGGGTGGTGTCCTCTCCCTGGGGGAGCAGATCGGTGTACGCGAACTCAGGCATCGTGCCCATTCCTCACTCGACGGACGGCGGCCCGTCAGCGCCGACGGGCGCTCACCAGCGTAGAACCTGCCGTCGGCGCGGAGCCTGTGAGGTTGGGCTCAGTCCGCGGCGGGACGTTGCGGGGCACGGGTTTTCCACAGGCGTGGGACGAGGGGTAGTCGCGATCTATCGCGTTTCGGTACGCTGCTGCCGTGGACCTTCAGAAGCAGCCGCCGCCCGCGCCCGCCGTCTCCGAGTTGCGCGCCTCGGACGCCGACCGCGACCGTGTCGCCGACATCCTGCGCGATGCCCTCGCCGAGGGCCGCCTGACCGCCGAGGAACACGCCGAGCGGGTCGAGGAGGTCTACCGGGCCAAGACCGTCGGCCAGCTCGAGCCCCTGGTGAAGGACCTGCCGGGCACGCACCAGCGCCGCGACGCGCCCGCGTACGCCGCGGCCCCGGGCCGTCCCCCCGCCGGCGCGATACCCGCGGACGCCGACGACAGCGTCGTCGCGGTCTTCTCCTCCGCCTCCCGCAGGGGCCGCTGGCGCGCCGGGCGCCGCATCCACGCTTACGCGGTGTTCGGCAGCGTGGAGATAGACCTCAGCGAGGCGCTCTTCGAGCACCAGCAGGTCATGATCAAGGCGATCTCCGTCTTCGGCGACATCCAGGTCCGGGTCCCGGAGAACGTGTCGCTGCGCGGCACCGGCGGCGGTGTGCTCGGCAACTTCGAGGTGGACGCGCTCGACTCGCCCGAGCCCGAGGCGCCGGTGGTCTACATCGACGGCTGGGCCGTGCTGGGCAACGTGGAGGGGCGGCCGAAGCGGGGCAAGGTCGTCGCGGACATCCTCGACCGTGTGCAGCGCAAGGTCGACAAGGGTTTGCGCAGGCACCTGGACCGTTGACGGTCGTGAATCCGGCCGTGGTCGGGCCGTCGTCCGGCCGCGGTCGGGCGGTCGTCCGGCCGTGGTCGGGCCGTCGTCCCGCCGTTTCCGGCCGCTCGCGCGACACGGTGCGGGCGGTGGTGGCGGGCGGCGGCGCGGGGGCGGTGCCGGGGTCACCGGCCGTCGGGGACTCAGTGCATAGGCACGCGTACAGCGGGTAGGCCTTGCTGCATCGTCTCTCGCTCGCGAAGCCGTCGTCAGGAGTAGACCGTGCTGCAACCGCCGCATTCGTCCCTGCAGGTAGCTGCCGTGCCGGCCCAGCGGGTGCCAGTGCGAGACAGGGACCAAGACGCGCCCTGGCACACCGAGGCGGTGTGCCGCCGCGACGAGGCCGGCCTGTTCTTCGCCCCCTCCAAGGAGCCCACCGCCGCCCGGCTGTCCCGCGAGGAGGCGGCCAAGCGGGTCTGTGCGCGCTGCCCGGTCATGGTCGAGTGCCGCGAGCACGCGTTGCTGCAGCCCGAGCCGTACGGCGTCTGGGGCGGTCTCACCGCCGCGGAGCGCCGTGTGGTCCTGGCCCGGCGCCGCCGCCGGGACATGGAGCTGAAGAAGGCCGCCAGAGCGGCCCGCATAGCGGCCGCGGGATAGCCGGCACCAACGCCGAGGGGCGCCCTCTCCGCACCAGAGGGCGCCCCTTCTCTCGCTGAGCGCGGCAAAGCCCGAGCAGCCCCTGCGGGCGGCTCCCGCGGGCAGCCCGCGCGCCGCTACTTGGCCCGGTCGAAGTCGATCGCGCTGTAGGCCCGCAGCTTGCTCAGCCGGTGCTCGGAGTTGATCCGCCGCACCGTCCCGGACTTCGACCGCATCACGATCGAGTCGGTGACGGCGGTCTCGGACCGGTACCGCACGCCCCGCAGCAGCTCGCCGTCGGTGATGCCGGTCGCGACGAAGAAGACGTTCTCGCCGGAGACCAGGTCGTCGGTGGTCAGCACGCGGTTTAGGTCGTGCCCCGCGTCCACCGCCCGCTGCCGCTCCTCGTCGTCCTTGGGCCACAGCTTGCCCTGGATCGTGCCGCCCAGGCACTTGACCGCGCAGGCCGAGATGATGCCCTCGGGCGTGCCGCCGATGCCGAGCAGCATGTCGACGCCGGTGCCCTCGCGCAGCGCGTAGATCGACCCGGCGACGTCGCCGTCGGAGATCAGCTTGATGCGCGCGCCGGCCTCGCGGATCTCCTGGATGAGGCCCTGGTGGCGCGGCCGGTCCAGGATGACGACGGTCACGTCCTCGGGGGTGGAGCGCTTGGCCTTGGCGACCCGGCGGATGTTCACCGAAATGGGCGCGTCGATGTCGACGAAGTCGGCGGCCTCCGGGCCGGTGACCAGCTTGTCCATGTAGAACACGGCGGACGGGTCGAACATCGACCCGCGGTCGGCCGCGGCCAGCACGGCGATCGCGTTCGGCATGCCCTTGGCGGTCAGCGTGGTGCCGTCGATGGGGTCGACGGCGATGTCGCACTCGGGCCCGGTCCCGTCGCCGACGCGCTCCCCGTTGAACAGCATCGGGGCTTCGTCCTTCTCGCCCTCGCCGATGACGACGACGCCGTTCATCGAGACCGTGGACACGAGGGTCCGCATGGCGCGCACCGCGGCACCGTCGGCGCCGTTCTTCTCGCCGCGCCCGACCCAGCGGCCGGCGGCCATCGCGGCGGCTTCGGTCACCCGGACGAGTTCCAGGGCGAGGTTGCGGTCGGGGGCTTCGCTGGGCACTTCGAGCTCGGACGGCAGATGATGGTTTTCGGTCATCGGAGCGCACCTTTCTGATACGACGACGGCCGGATGAGGGTTACCCCCGACTCTATCGTCGAGCATACAAAATGAGCAGGGGACCCCACGGATGAGCGCGCCGGACACCTGCGACCATAGGGGGCGTGGCAGGTTCGAACGGCAAGCAGAAGACGGTCCGGGACATGATCCTTTCCCTGGGCCTGATCGGGATCGCGGCGGCGGTCATCTACGTCTTCATCCCGCACGACGACTCGGCTCCGGACATCAAGCGGGTCGACTACCGGGTCGAGCTGCTCACGGCGCGCCGCGCGGCGTCGTACCCGGTCGCCGCGCCGGAGGGACTGCCGGAGACCTGGAAGGCGACCTCGGTGCGCTTCCAGGGCGACCACTTCGATTCCTGGCATCTGGGCTTCCAAACCCCCGACGACCAGTACGTGCAGATCGAGCAGTCGACTCAGAAGCCGGCCGTCTTCATCGACGAGGCCAGCCAGGGCGCGCGGGCGACCGAAGTCACCCAGAAGATCGACGGCCGGACGTGGAGGCGCTACAGCGGTGGCCGGTACGACGCGCTGGTGCTCCCGGGCAAGGGCTCGACGACCGTGGTGGCGGGCACCGGCTCGTTCGGGCAGCTGACCGAGATGGCGCGCGCGCTGAAGCTGAAGTAGCCGCACCGGGCGCGCCGGCGGTATGCCGAGCCGGGGACGCACCGGAGGCACCGGCCGTACCGGCGGTATGCCGCCCCGGACGCACCAGGGACGCACCGGAGGCCCCGGACGCGCCGCCGGGCATCAGGGCGACCGGAGGCCGTCGGCGGCGCGGCTACGCTCCGTCGCGCTTCCCCTCGGCCGCTCCCCCCTCGGCCGCTTCCTCCTCCGCCAGCGCCGCGTCCAGCCGCGCCCGCGCGCCCTCCAGCCAGCGCCGGCAGACCTTCGCCAGCTCCTCGCCGCGCTCCCAGAGCGCGAGGGACTCCTCCAGCGTCGTCCCGCCCGCCTCCAGTCGCCGTACGACCTCGATCAGCTCGTCCCGCGCCTGCTCGTACCCGAGCGCCTCATCCGCCTTGCTGGTCATCCGCCCACCCTATGCGTCGACTCGAACCGTGAACTCGCCCTCGGCCACCCGCGCCCGCAGCGCCTCCTCGGGCGCGACCTCGTCCGGGGCGCGGACGACGTGGCCGTCCGCCCGCTGCAGCACCGCGTACCCGCGCTTGAGGGTCGCGGCGGGGGAGAGGGCCACCACGCGCGCGTGCGTGTGCGTCAGCTCCGACAGGGCGCGGTCGAGCTGGTGCCCGAAGCAGCGCCGGCCGCGCTCGAGCAGCGCGTCCACGTCGGCGGCGCGTGCGTCGATCATCCGGTGCGGGTCCTCCATCGCCGGCCGCGCGAGCGCGTGCGCCAGCCCGCGCTCCTCCCGCTCCACGAAGGCCGCCATGCAGCGCCGCGCCCGGTCGCGCAGCAGCCGCACCCGCTCGTACTCCTCGCCCACGTCCGGCACGACCTTCTTCGCCGCGTCGGTCGGGGTGGACGCCCGCAGGTCGGCCACGAAGTCCAGCAGCGGGTTGTCGGGCTCGTGCCCGATCGCGGAGACCACCGGCGTACGGCAGGAGGCGACCGCGCGGACCAGCTGCTCGTCGGAGAAGGGCAGCAGGTCCTCCACGCTCCCGCCGCCGCGCGCCACGATGATCACGTCCACGTCGTCGAGCGCGTCGAGCTCCTTCACGGCCTGCACGACCTGCGGCACGGCGTGCACGCCCTGCACGGCGACGTTGCGCACCTCGAAGCGGACGGCGGGCCAGCGGTGCCGGGCGTTCTCCAGCACGTCCCGCTCGGCGGCCGACGCCCGCCCGCACACCAGCCCGATCAGCTGCGGCAGGAAGGGCAACGGCTTCTTCCGCCCGGCCGCGAACAGCCCCTCCGCCGCGAGCGACTTCTTCAGCTGCTCCAGCCGCGCGAGCAGCTCGCCGACCCCCACCGGCCGTATCTCCGCGGCCCGCAGCGACAGCTGCCCGCGCGGGGCGTACCACTCCGGCTTGGCGTGCACGACGACCCGGGCGCCCTCGCTCACCACGTCGGCGACGGCGTCGAACACCTGCCGGTAGCAGGTCACGCCCACGGAGATGTCGTACGACGGGTCGCGCAGCGTGAGGAAGACGACGCCGGCGCCGGGCCGCCGCGACAGCTGGGTGATCTGTCCCTCGACCCACACGGCGCCGAGCCGGTCGATCCACCCCCCGATGAGCCGGGAGACCTCCCCCACGGGCAGGGGCGCTTCCGCGGACGTGTTGACAGCCATGCCGCGAGGGTAACGGCCGCCACCGACAGCGCGGCCCCCTCGGCCCGGCCTCGCCCCGGCCTCGCCCCGGAGTGATCTCCGGCCCCCGCACGCGGCCTTACGATGGGTGCCATGACTGCTTCGTCTGGCCGACGTGTCCTGCTCGCCGCTCCCCGGGGCTACTGCGCGGGTGTCGACCGCGCCGTGATCGCCGTGGAGAAAGCCCTGGAGCAGTACGGTGCTCCGATCTACGTGCGCCACGAGATCGTGCACAACAAGTACGTCGTGCAGACCCTGGAGAAGAAGGGCGCCGTCTTCGTCGAACGGACGGAGGAGGTCCCGCCGGGCAACATCGTCATGTTCTCCGCCCACGGCGTGGCGCCCGTCGTGCACGAGGAGGCCGCGCGCGGCAGGCTCGCCACCATCGACGCGACCTGCCCCCTGGTCACCAAGGTCCACAAGGAAGCCGTCCGCTTCGCCAAGGAGGACTACGACATCCTCCTGATCGGCCACGAGGGCCACGAGGAGGTCATCGGCACCTCCGGCGAGGCCCCCGACCACATCCAGCTCGTCGACGGCCCCGCAGACGTCGCCAAGGTCGAGGTCCGCGACCCGTCCAAGGTGGTCTGGCTCTCCCAGACCACGCTGTCGGTCGACGAGACCATGGAGACCGTCGACGCGCTGCAGGAGAAGTTCCCGCAGATGATCTCCCCGCCGAGCGACGACATCTGCTACGCCACCCAGAACCGCCAGCTCGCGGTGAAGCAGATGGGCGCCGAGGCCGACCTGGTGATCGTGGTCGGCTCCCGCAACTCCTCCAACTCCAAGCGGCTGGTGGAGGTCGCCAAGCTCGCCGGCGCCCGCGACGCCCACCTCGTGGACTTCGCCGACGAGATCGACGAGGCATGGCTGGAGGGCGTGTCCACGGTCGGCGTGACCTCCGGCGCCTCCGTCCCGGAGATCCTGGTCGAGCAGGTGCTGGAGTGGCTGGCGCGGCGCGGCTTCGAGGACGTCGAGATCGTCAAGGCCGCCGAGGAGTCCATCATCTTCTCGCTGCCGAAGGAGCTGCGGCGCGACCTGCGCGAGGAGGCGGCGGCGCTCATCGCGGAGCGCACCGGCACCTCGGCGGAGTGACTGTCAGTCGTTCGTCGTAACGTAGAGCCATGCAGATCTTCGGCGTTGACATCGGTGGATCCGGAATCAAGGGCGCCCCTGTGGACCTCGACAGGGGCGACCTCGCGGAGGAGCGCTTCAAGGTGCTCACCCCGCAGCCGGCGACACCCGACGGGGTGGCGGACGGCGTGCGGCAGGTCGTCGACCACTTCGGCTGGACCGGCCCGGTCGGGCTGACCTTCCCGGGCGTGGTCACGGGCGGGGCGACCGTCCGCACCGCGGCGAACGTCGACAAGAGCTGGATAGACACCGACGCGCGCGCGTTGTTCACCGAACGGCTGGGCGGGCTGCCCACCACGGTGGTCAACGACGCGGACGCGGCCGGCGTGGCGGAGATGCGCTTCGGCGCCGGCCAGGGCCGCCGGGGCACCGTCATCCTGCTGACCTTCGGCACCGGCATCGGCAGCGCGGTGTTCGTCGACGGCGTCCTCGTGCCCAACACCGAGCTGGGCCATCTGGAACTGCACGGCCACGACGCGGAGAAGCGCGCCTCCAGCAAGGCCAAGGACGACGAGGACCTGACCTGGGAGCACTGGGCGCGCCGGGTGCAGAGGTACCTCGCCCACGTCGAGATGCTGTTCTCTCCGGAGCTGTTCGTCATTGGCGGCGGCGTCAGCCGCAAGTCGCAGAAGTTCCTGCACTTCATCGAGGGCATCAAGGCGGAGATCGTCCCGGCGCAGCTGCAGAACAACGCGGGGATCGTGGGCGCGGCCATGCGGGCGGCCGAGTAGGGCCGTCGCGACGAGGCGGCCGAGCGGGGCAGCCGGGCAGTGCCGCAGAACGGGGCCTCCTCCCCTCGCGGCCGTGGCTCACAGCCGGCTCACACCGGCGGCGGACGTCGGTAGGCGGCCCCCCGGCCGGCCGGACGCAGCCTGCGCACGGCGGCGATCGCGCCGGCGACGAGGGTCCCCCCGTACAGCCAGCCCGCCTGCGTGGCGAGGGCGGTCACCAGGCCCATCAGCCGGCCGGCCGGCCCGCCTCCGCCGTCGGCCACCACGGCGAGCCCGACCGTGAAGGCGATCGGCACGACGACGGGCGCGGTCACCAGATCGCCCCGCCTGATCCACGCCGCGGTCAGCACGCACACCGGCAGGAACAGCACGCCGTAGGCCGTCAGGGACGACCCGAACAGCACCGCGTCCACGCAGCCGAGCGCGAACATGGCCGCACAGCTGAACAGCCCGCCGCCCAGCCCGGTCAGCCGCGGGTTCGGCAGCCGCCGCGCCGCCTCGGCCGGGGCCGGCCCGGGCTGCCGCACCGGTGCCCGCCGAGGCGGGGGCCGGTGGGCCGGGCGGCGCTGTCCGGGCCGCGCACCACCGACCCCGCCGCGCGCCGCCTGTGAGGGCAGCGGCGGGGTGCCGCGTCGCGGTCCGTCGTGCGGGGGTCGCGTCCTGTGATGCTCCACTGGACCAACTTAGGTCGGTTTATGTGTCGAATAGCCCCTCAGACACGCCGACGGGCACAGCTCGGCCAGGCACCGGCGCGGAACCGGGGCCGCCCCCGGCACGCCGTAGACTGGGGGATCGGCCCGCCCGCGCACCGAAGAAGGACCGGGCCCGCAGCCCAGCCCCCTCTCACGTACGGGAAGTCGCAACGTGTCGCTCACGATCGGAATCGTCGGTCTGCCGAATGTCGGCAAGTCGACCCTGTTCAACGCCCTGACCAAGAACGACGTGCTCGCGGCCAACTACCCGTTCGCCACGATCGAGCCCAACGTGGGCGTGGTCGGCGTACCCGACCCGCGGCTGGCCAAGTTGGCCGAAATCTTCGGCTCGCAGCGCATCCTCCCGGCGACGGTCGACTTCGTGGACATCGCGGGCATCGTGCGCGGCGCCTCCGAGGGCGAGGGCCTCGGCAACAAGTTCCTCGCGAACATCCGCGAGTCGGACGCGATCTGCCAGGTCATCCGCGCCTTCAAGGACGAGAACGTCGTCCACGTCGACGGCAAGGTCTCGCCCAAGGACGACATCGAGACGATCAACACCGAGCTGATCCTCGCCGACCTGCAGACGATCGAGAAGGTCCTGCCGCGCCTGCAGAAGGAGTCGCGGATCAAGAAGGACGTCGCTCCGAAGGTCAAGGCCGTCGAGGAGGCCAAGGAGATCCTGGAGCGGGGCGACACCCTCTTCGCGCACGGCATCGTCCAGGGCACCGAGCGCAACGAGCTCCTGCACGACCTGCACCTGCTGACGACCAAGCCGTTCCTGTACGTCTTCAACGTCGACGAGGACGAGCTGACCGACGAGGACTTCAAGAACGAGCAGCGTGCCCTGGTGGCCCCCGCCGAGGCGATCTTCCTCAACGCCAAGCTGGAGGCGGACCTCGCCGAGCTGGACGAGGACGAGGCCCTGGAGCTCCTGCAGTCCGTCGGCCAGGACGAGCCCGGCCTCGCCACCCTCGCCCGCGTCGGCTTCGACACCCTCGGCCTGCAGACCTACCTGACGGCCGGCCCCAAGGAAACCCGCGCCTGGACCATCAAGAAGGGCGCCACCGCCCCCGAGGCCGCCGGCGTCATCCACACCGACTTCCAGAAGGGCTTCATCAAGGCGGAGGTCATCTCCTTCGCCGACCTGGTGGAAACCGGCTCGGTCGCCGAGGCCCGCGCCAAGGGCAAGGCACGCATGGAGGGCAAGGAATACGTCATGCAGGACGGGGACGTGGTGGAGTTCAGGTTCAACGTCTAGCCGGTGATGTGACACCACTTCGCTGATCTGGCAAACGTGCAGGTCAATTGGGGTCTGGCTCTTCGGGGTCGGGCCCCACCGGTTCCTGGCGAGTGAGTACAGCACGGGGCCGGTTCACGGGGGCCGGATCGACTCGCTCGGGCTGGACGAGAACGGATCGCCGGTCATCGTCGAGTACAAGCGCGGCGTCGACGCCGGCGTCATCAACCAGGGCCTGTTCTACCTGGCATGGCTGATGGACCATCGCGCCGAGTTCGAGCACCTGGTCGGCGACCGGCCCGGGGTGACGGGCGCGTCCCAGGTCCTGTGGAGCGGCCCGCGCCTGATCTGCATCGCCGGCGATTTCACGCGCTACGACGTGTATGCCGTGTGCGAGCACCGGCGCTCGATCGACCTGGTCCGCTACCGACTCTTCGGCAGCGACCTGCTCGGCCTTGAGACCGTGGCATCTGTGAGCGGCGGCATGCAGGTCGTGTGCCTGGACGAGCAGTGCCTCGGGGCCTCGGTCATTCGGACGTGCCATGACCTTGGCGGCACTGCCAAGGAGATGCAATCTCATCAAGAGAGTCGGCTCGAAGGTGCGTTGAGTTCCCCGGACTGGCCAAGTGCTGAATCACACCGGTCTCTTTGAGTGGGGCACCCGGTGAATTTGCGTACTGATCCGTAACGACCGCACTTCGGGTGCGAGGATGAAGCCTGTCATGGATACCGGGTGGTGTGCGCGTACGGTACGGGCCGCAGTGTTCGCGGCCGTGTGCGTGCTGCTCGCTGCCGTGGGACACATCATGATGTCGGGCTGCGCTGTGCCCTGGTGGGCGCTGCTGGCCGGGTTCGTGGCAACGGGCGGTGCCGGCTGGGTGTTGGCCGACCGGGAACGCGGGCTGACACTGATCGTGACGCTCGTGGTCGGGGGCCAGACAGTGCTCCACTGGGGATTCTCGCTCGCGCAGTCGGCGGTGGCGCCGACCGCCTCAGGCTCGGCCGACGGTGGAATGGGCGCGATGCCGATGGGCTCCATGGGGCACGACCAGGGTTCCATGGACATGAGCTCCATGGACATGAGCTCCATGGATATGAGTGGCATGCACGCGCACTCCATGTCCATGCAGATGCATATGGGTATGAGCCACCCGGCTCACATGGGCGCAGGCGCTGAGGCCGGCCTGGGGCACTGGCTGGTGAGCGGTATGCCGTCCCTGGGCATGTCCGGGGCTCACCTGGTGGCCGCTGTGCTGTGCGGACTGTGGCTGGGGTACGGCGAGCGCGTCGCGTACCGTCTGCTGCGTGCCGTGGCCTGGTGGCTGGCCGCGCCGTTGCGGCTGGTGCGCATCCTGCCCGCGCTGCCGCGTCGCCCGCGCCGTCTGGTGCGGCGGACCCGTTCGCGCTGGGCGCCGTACCGTCTTCATCTTGTTCACGCGATCACCACCAGAGGACCGCCTTTGAGGACCGCTGTCGTCTAGAACAGCAGGTTTCCCGAGGTCGCCTTCGGGTGTCGTCGACACCTCGCCTCGGTTCGCGGCCGTGCCCGCGCACGGTCGCCGTCCCCTTGTCGCTGGAACCGGCGTGTCCGCGTGCCGCCGTTCCATGCGTGATTCGCGAAGGACACAAGGTGCTTGCTCCTGCCCTGCCCGCATTACGCGGGCGACGCAAGAAACGTAAGAAGCACGACAACACCCAAGAAGTCGACCAACTGATCACCGGATGGGCCCTGGAAGCCCGAGGCGGCGACGCCGAGGCCGTCGAGCGGTTCATCCGGGCCCTGCAGTGCGACGTGCTGCGCTACGTCGCGCACTTGAGCGCGGACCCGCAGTCGGCGGACGACCTGACGCAGGAGACGTTCATACGGGCGCTGGGCAGTCTGCACCGGTTCGAGGGGCGTTCCTCGGCCCGGGCCTGGCTGTTGTCGATTGCGCGTCGGGCTGTGATCGATGATTTCCGGCGTGCCGCCGCGCGGCCCCGCCTGGCCGATCGTCATGACTGGCGGCTGGCTGCCGAACAGACCCAGCCGGTCGACGTGCCGGGGTTCGAGGAGGGCATCGCGCTCCTCGACCTGCTGGCCACGCTGCCGGACGAGCGCCGCGAGGCGTTCATCCTGACCCAGTTGCTCGGCCTGTCGTACACGGAAGCGGCCGATGTCACCGACTGCCCAGTCGGGACGATCCGTTCCCGCGTGGCCCGGGCCCGCGCGACGCTGCTGGAACTGCTCGCCGAGTCGGAGCAGCCCTGTACGGACAGCGGCGACCCGCTGCCGGCCATCCGGCCGCCTCACTCGGCGGTCGCCGTCCTGGCAGCCGCGGCGGCCTGACCGGGAGGCTCGGTGCATGCCCTGGCGGGGTGGGCACCGAGCCTCACCTGGGATCCCCAATTCACCAAGAGGACAGGACCTTGAACGAGCGTCGCTCCGTAGTGATCTTTCTCTTCGATGAGGTCCAGAGCCTTGGGTTCTCCGGCCCGGCCGACGTCTTCTCCTGCTCCAACGAGATGACCTCGGCGAGCCTCCGGTACGACGTCCGGACGGCCTCGCACGACGGCGCCGCGGTCCGCACGTCGAGCGGCCTGACGGTGATGCCGGACTGCGGTGTCGCGGGTATCGGCGATGTCGGCACGTTGATCGTGCCGAACGCGGACGGGATTCCTGCGCTCGAAGCCGAGGCGGCCCGGGCGCTCGGCGCACTGGCCGACCGGGCTCAGCGGATCGCGTCTGTGGGCACAGGTGCCTTCCTGATCGCGGAGGCGGGCGTTCTCGACGGCCGCCGGGCCACCATGGACTGGGCCTTTTCCGATGAACTCGCCCGCTGTTTCCCGGACATCACTGTGGACTCCCGAGACACGGTGGTGAAGGACGGCCATGTCACAACCGCGGGAGGCGGCATTTCCGCCATTGAGATGGCGCTGTCCTTGGTAGATGAGGACCTTGGGCGTGATACGGCCCAGCAGATAGCCCAGTTCCTCGTGACCCATCTCAGGAAGCCCGGCGGGCAGGCCCCGTTCACCGACGTGCAGGTCCGCGAGGCGCGGAGCCTCGCCTTACGCCAACCGCAGCGGCAGGTCCAGGCGGATCCGGGGGCGGACTGGACCCTGCGATCCCTGTCCCTTCACGCCGGCCTGTCCGAGCGTCATCTCAGCCGCCAGTTCCGCGCCGAGATCGGCATGACGGCACGGCAGTACGTGGAGCGCGCCCGGGTGGCCCTCGCCTCCCGCCTGCTGATCGAGACCCCGCAGAGCGCCGAGCTGATCGCGCGCAAGACCGGATTCGGCACCGAGGCCACTATGCGCAAGTCATTCCTTCGGGTTCTTCGGGTCGCGCCTCTCGAGTACCGGCGCCGGTTCTCGTGACAAGGTGGGACCAGAACTAGTCGACCCGCAGGGAGAGTTGGTGAGCTCGTCGGCATGGGGTCTGCTCTGACCGTCGGTGTCTTCGTGTTCGAGGACGCCGAGGAACTTGATGTCGTCGGCCCGTGGGAGGTTCTCGGTTTCTGGGCCGCGCACGTCGCCACAGCTCCCGTCCGCCTGGTCACGGTCGGTCGGGAGGAGGGGTGGGTGCGCTGCGCCAAGGGACTTCGCCTGGGTGTGGATCACGACCTTGCCACGGCCCCCGCACTCGACGTGCTGATCCACCCGGGCGGTGACGGCACGCGTGTGCTGAAGAAGGACAGTGCACACCTGGATTGGCTGAATCAGCTGCACGATCAAGGGGTGCTGCTGGCGAGCGTGTGCACCGGCTCGCTCGTGCTGGCGGCGGCCGGGCTGCTGAAGGGGCGCCCCGCGACCACGCACCGCGACTTCGCCGGAAAACTGGCGGACATCGACGACACGACCGACGTCCGCACCACCGAACGGTACGTCGACGACGGCGACATCGTCACCAGCGCGGGAGTGTCCGCCGGCATCGACATGGCCTTCCACCTGGTGGAGCGGCTCGACAGCGCGGAGGCGGCGGCTGAGGTCCGCCAGGGCACGCAGTACGACCGTCCCGTCAGCTGACTTTGGCCCCCGACAGCCGCTCCAGGGCGAGGGGCTGGGCTGCGTAGGTGATGCGTACGACGCCGTCGGCGTGGCGGTCCGCGGTGGCGGCCACGCCGAACACCTCGCGCAGCAGACCGGGTGTCAGCACCTCCAGGACCGGGCCTGCGGCCACCACCTGGCCTGCGTGGAGTGCCACCAGGTGGTCGCACAGGCGGGCGGCGAGGTCGAGGTCGTGCAGGACGGCGAGGGTCGTGATGCCGGTCGCCCGGATGAGGTCGAGGAGCTCGAACCGGGCGCGGATGTCCAGGTGGTTGGTGAGCTCGTCGAGGACGAGGAGCCGGGGCCGCTGTGCGAGCGCGCGGGCCAGCAGCACGCGCTGGCGTTCGCCGCCGGACAGGCAGGTGACGTCGCGTTCGGCCATGTGCCGGATTCCGCACAGGTCGAGAGCCTCGTCCACGGCCTGGTGGTCCTCGGTGCTGTCGCGGCCGATGAGTCCGTGGTGCGGGGTGCGCCCGAGAGCCACGACCTCGGTGACGCACATGCCGGTCGGGCTGCTGCTGGCGTCCTGGAGGACGGCGGCTGTGCGGCGGGCGGCGCCGCGCGCGGTCAGGGCCCATACGTCGTCGCCGTCCACCCGCACCACGCCACGGTGGGGGCGCAGGGAGCGGTAGACGGTACGCAGCAGCGTGGACTTGCCGCTGCCGTTGGGGCCGATGAGGCCGACGATGTCGCCGGGCTGGGCCTCCAGGTTCACGTCGTGGAGGATCGGGCGATGGCCGAGTTCGACGTGGATCTGTTCCACGGTGAGCTTCATACGTTGTCCAGGCTCTTGTTACGACGCAGCAGCCACAGGAAGAAGGGTGCCCCGAACAGGGCGGTGAGGATGCCGAGGGGCAGTTCGTTGGGCCGGTTGACGGTGCGGGAGAGCAGGTCGACGACGACCAGATAGACGGCGCCGACCAGGGCGGCCTGGGGCAGCAGTCTGCGGTGATCGGCACCGGTGGTGAGGCGCACGAGGTGGGGAATCATCAGGCCGACGAAGCCGATCCCGCCGGCGACGGCGATGACTGTGCCGGTCACCAGGGAGGACAGTGCCAGCAGGACCGCGCGCAGTCGGTGTACGTCGACACCGAGGGCGGTGGCGGACTCGTCGCCGACGAGCAGCGCGTTGAGCCGCCTGCCGAAGAGGGTCAGGACGACGGTGGTGGTGAGGACGACGGTCGTGACAACGGGCAGCTGGCCCCACTGCGCGCCGGCGACGCTGCCCAGCATCCAGAACATCACCGTGCGCAGCTCGGTCGGGGTCGCCCGCAGTTGCAGGTAACTGGTGGCCGCCAGGAACAGGTAGCCCACGGCCACACCGGAGAGCACCAGGCGGGTGGGTACGAGGCGTCCTTGTTTCTGGCCGAGGAGGAAGACCAGGGCGGCCGCCGCGGCGGCACCGAGGAACGCGGCCGAGGACACACCGAGTCCGCCGAGCGCGCCGCTGGTGAGCGTGATGACGAGCACGGCGCCCAGCGACGCCCCGGACGAGACGCCCAGCACGTACGGGTCGGCGAGTGGGTTGGCGACGACGGCCTGCAGGACGACACCGGCGACGGCGAGTCCGGCGCCGACCAGCGCGGCCAGCACGACGCGCGGAGTACGGAAGCTCCAGACGATTTGGTCCATGGCGGGGTCCGTGACCGCCCCGGTGCCGGTCAGATGGCGCCAGATGATCCGCCACACGTCACCCACCGGCACGGTCACGGCACCGATGCTGATCGCCACAATCATGGCGCCCAGGAGCACGGCCAGCAGAACCACGAGCACCAGCACGGGATGTGGTCGCTTGGGTCGGCCCGGTCGCGTCAGAAGTCGTCCGGGTGCAGCATCTTGGCGATCTTCTCCACGGCCAGGTCGTTGCTCGGTCCGAGGTAGATCGAGTCGGACAGCACGAGGGAGCGCTTGTTCTTCGCGGCCGGCCACTGGGGGAACTCCTTGAGCAGTTTGCGGGCGTACGCCTCGGGGTTCGGGTCGTTGTAGCTGATCACCACGAGGCCATCCACCTGCTCGGCGGCGACCTTTTCCTTGCTCAGGTCGGCGAAGGCGGTCTTGGACGTGGAGGAGAAGGCGTTGCTGCCGCCCGCCTTGGCGAGGATGTCGTTCCAGATGCCGTGGGCCGCGATGGAGCTGAAGTCATTGCCGCCCATGCTCATGTTGGAGAAGACCACCATGACGTTGGGCATCTTCTCGCCCTTCACCTTCGCTGACACATCACTGATCCGCTTGCGCGACTGCGCGATGAGCTTCTCGGCGCGGTCGCTGACGTTGAAGATCTTCCCCAGATCGCGCAGCAGTCGATAGCTGTCATCGATGGTCATGCGGGAGGTGTCCTGGTCACAACCCTGTGGAGACACATAGGAGTTGGCGCCGACCGCCTTGAGGTCGTCGCGGGTCGCGAAGCCGTTCTTGGCGTCGAAGCCGTACGACGTGGTGGACAGTACGAGGTCCGGGCTCAGGCCCAGCATGGCCTCGCGGGGGACGTCGTAGGCGTCGTTGAGCTTGATGTCGCCGGTGGGCAACTTCTTGATGGACGCGGCCCGGCCCGGGACCTCGGAGCGTCCGTAGGACTGCTCGTTCGCCACGATGCGGTCGCCGAGCCCCAGTGCCAGCAGCGAGGAGACCTCGGCGACGGAGGCACCGTTCATGACGACCACGCGGCTGGGTGCCTTGGTGTAGGTGGTGGTCTGTCCGCAGTTCTTGAGGGTGACCGGGTATCCGGGGGCGCTCGCTTCCGCGGCGGCGTTGGCCGTCGGGGACGACGAGGCCCCGCATGCCGTGGCGGCCAGACACAGGGCGCCGACCAGGGCCACGGCAGCGGGCCGTTTCGTCTGCACACGATCTCCTTGGGACGGGAAGGACTCCGCTCAGGTAGTCGGTGCGGGGTGGGCCTGAGTTCCCAGGAGGTCAGTCCTTCCGTCCTCCGGGGGGTGGCAGGATTCCGTTCTTCACGCAGTAGTCCAGATATCGGAACACCAGTGCCCGATCGGCCTGCGGGCAGGTGATGCCGGTGCCTTCGAGTCCGCGCAGCACGTTGTCCGCTCGGACGCGGCCCAGCGCGAGCTCCGGCTCGGCGTCTTCGTCGGCCGCGAGGGAATCGAAGAACGCTCCGGTCGTGGCCGCCACGTCGGCGGAGCGGGGCAGTTCCTTGCGCCACTGGGTCAGAGGGATCTGTTTGACGGCGTACCCGTACTCCTGCACCCAGTCGTACACGTCGGCCAGTCGTACGGGGGCGACGGGGGCGTGGTTGAAGACCGTGCCGGGGTTGGCGGTCAGGGACAGCCGGACAACGGCTCGGGCGACGTAGTCCGCCGGGGTCCACACCTCGGCCTCGAACAGGTCGGGCACGATGCCGGCCGGGATGCCGGAGGCCAGGACGCTCCAGAGGAAGTCCCGCCGGTTCACCTGGCCGGTGTCCGGTGCTCCCGTCACACGGCCCAGACGGTGCAGGGTGACGGGGAGACCGCGCTCGGCGGCCTGTTCCAGGAGGCGTTCGGACGCCCACTTGGACTGCTGGTAGCCGCTGACCAGCCCTGGATGCGGTGGGACGAACGTTTCGGGAACCTCCGGACTCAGGCTGCGGGGCGGGGCGACGGACAGCGTCGACACCAGGTGAACAGGGATCGAGCGTGCGGACGCCATGCGGAGCAGCTGACGGGTGGATTCGGTGTTGGCGGCGCGCAGGCTGCCGTAGTCGCGCATGATGCTGACCGTCGCCGCGTTGTGGACGATGGCGTCGCAGGTCTCGGCCAACTCTGCGAGCCTGTCCGCGCCGAGTCCTAGGTCTGGGCGGCTGAGGTCGGAGGGGACGGCGGTGATCCGTTCTGCGCCCACCGGGAGCGCGATCTCCTGAGCCGATAGGGCCTGACGGATGCGGTCGGCGGCCTCGGCAGGGGTCGCGGCCCGGACAGGGCAGACGATCTCGGCGTCGGTGGCGGTGAGCAGGTCGGCGAGCAGATGCGGGCCGACGAAGCCGGTGGCACCGGTGAGCAGAATGGTGCGTGGTGTTCCCGCCGTACGGGGCGAGGCGCCGGGCCGGATGTCGTCGGCAAGGACAGAGTCGGCCAAGACGGTCTCGGGCAAAGCGGACGCGGCAGCCGGAGCGTCCTCGCGCTGCTCCAAGCGGTGTGCGAGGTCGGCGGCTGTCGGGTGCTCGAAGAGCCAGGCGACGCGGACCTCCCGCTCCAGCTCGACGCCGAGCCGGTTGGCGACCTGGATCGCCTGGAGTGACTGGGCGCCGAGGTCGAAGAAGTCGTCCTCGGGTGTCATTCGCTCAACGCCCAGGATCTGGGCCCAGATACGGGTGATGGTCGCCTCCAGGCCGCCCACTTCCTCCGCTGGGACAGCCTGATCTTCTACGACCGTGCTGAGGGCGTTCCTGTCGATCTTCCCCGTGCTGGTGCGGGGCAGCCGGTCGGTGAATTCCACGGCCGACGGGACCATCGCCGCCGGCAGGACCTTCCGTAGCCCCTCCCGCACCTCGGCCGCGGTGGGCCGGGGATCCTCCGCGACGATGTGAGCGGCCAACCGCCGTGTCCCGTCGGGCAGAACCTGCCCGACGACGGCGGCTTCGCGGACACGCGGCTGGGCGAGAAGAGCGGCCTCGACCTCGGAGGGATGGACACGATGTCCGCTGATCTTGAATTCGTCGTCCGCCCGCCCGAGGAACCGCAGTTGTCCGTCGTCGCCGAGGCGCACCAGGTCGCCGGTGCGGAAGGCCCTTGGACTGCCGGGCAGTTGGAGGAGCGGCGCGAACCGGGCGTCGTCCGGCGCGTCCGCGCCGCGATAGCCCAGGGCCAGTGCGTCGCCGAGGAGGTAGAGCTCACCGCCGACGATGGCTGTGCGCATGCCGGGCAGCGGGGCGCCGATCGGTACGTCGCCGGGTTCCGCGGGGGCTTCGTGGAGTGCGGCGACTGTGGCCACGACCGTCGCCTCGGTCGGGCCGTAGGTGTTGAACAGGTGTACCGATGTGCCGACCGTGTTCCGCCAGCGGTCGACGCGTTCGGGCAGGACGGCCTCGCCGCCGATGATGACGGTCCGCACCTCGTCGGGCAGAGGGGTGGTACCCGTGGAGATCGTGTAGGCCAGTTCGTGCCAGTAGGCCGTGGGCAGGTCCAGCACGCTGATCCGCAGCTGGTCGACCGCGCGCAGGAACTGGGGCACCGACTCGGTCATCTCGCGGGTGCGTACGACGAGGGTGGCGCCCGTGCACAGGGTGAGGAAAACCTCTTCGACGCTGGCGTCGAAGTGCAGGGGCGCGAACTGCAGGACGCGGTCCTCGCGGCGCAGGCCGTAGCGGTGTGCGGCACCTGCGATGAAGGTGGCCAGCGCGCCGTGGCTGATCTCCACGCCCTTGGGCCGGCCGGTGGAGCCCGAGGTGTAGATGAGGTAGGCCAGATCGTCCGCCGTTCCTGCCGGGGCAAGGGGTGCCTCGGCGTCGTCCCCGGGGGCGTCGAGCAGAAGGGCGGGCCGATTTGCGAAGCGAGCGGCGTGGGCGCTGTGGGTGAGGATGAGCGAGGGCTGGGCGCTGTCCAGGAGCGCTTGCGTCCTCGTTTCCGGGGCGTCGGGATCGAGCGGGCAGTACGCGGCGCCCGAGAGCAGGACGGCGAGGATGGCGGTGACGGCGTCGATGCCACGCGGCAGGGCGACGGCCACGACCGCGCCGGGGCCCACATCGCGGGCGGCGAGCCGTCGCGCGAGCCGCCGTGCGGATCCGAACAACTCGGCGTAGGTGATGCTCCGTCCGTCGTGCTCGACGGCCGGGGCCCCGCCGCGCCGGGCGGCATGGTCGGCGATGAGGCTCAGCACCGGCCGGGCCGGGCCGGGCAGCGGGCCGCCGTCCCGAACGGTGCACGGGCGCCGGCCGATCGCACGGTCCGGTGCGGCCAGGGCCTCGCACAGCAGGGCCAGCAGTCCCTGCTGGTGTGTGGCCAGGTCTGCCGCGTCATAGAGATTCGGGTTGGCATCGATGGCGATGCGCAGACCCGCGCCCTCGGCGCGGTCGTACACGTTGACCGCGAGGTCGTCGACGGGCCCCGCGGAGACGTTGTGGACCGTGCTGCGATGGCCTGCGAAGCGGAGGTCGTACTCGAAGGGCATGATGTTCACGCCCGGCCCGGACAGCCGTCGCTTGCCGCCGACCAGCTTCAGGTCCCGCCGCAGCTGTTCGTAGCGGTACCGCTGGTGCGGCCGGCTGGCCCGGAGCTCGGCGGCCACCTTGGTGGCCAGGTCCCGCAGGCCGTCCTGCTCGTCCACCGCGACGCGCAGGGGCAGGATGTTGCGCACCATGCAGGGCACGCGCAGGGACACCGATCCGAGGCGGCCCATGGCCGGCAGGCTCAGCACGACCTCGGGCGCGCCGCTGACCTGGTGGATGTAGGCGGCGGTGACGGCGAGCAGGAGATCGGACCACGTCACCGACAACTCGTCGGCGACGGCGCGCAGCCGCTTTGTCTCGTCGGGATCCAGGTCGACGACGCGGCGCAGGAAGGTGCGGGCGGGAAGCGCCTGTTCGGCGGCGAGACTGGGGACCGCCGGGCGGTCCGCGAAACGCTGCGTCCAGTAGGCGCGGTTCTTGGTGAAACGCTCCGAGGCGAGGTAGGCGGACTCCTCCTGCCGGACCGACTCCAGGGTGCCGAAGCCGCTCTCGCCCAACGGGGCGTCCTCCACCAGGGCCGTGTACACCTGTGCCACGCGGCGGGCGACCAGGGACAGGCCGAATCCGTCGAGTGCGATGTGGTGGACGCGGTGGTACCAGAGGAACTCGTCGGGGGCCGTACGCAGCAGGGCATGGCCGAAGACCGGGTCGCGTTCCAGGTCGAGGGGGCGGGCGATGTCCTGGGCCATCCATGCGAGGGCGGCGTGGTGCGGGTCGGCTGCGGTGGTCAGGTCGGCGATGTGCGCTCCCCACTCGATGCCCGGGACGCTCACCTCCCAGGGCCGGCCCGTCTCGTCGGTGACGAAGCGGACGTTCAGGGCCTCTGCCTCCGCCACGGCGTGGCGCAGGGCCTTCTCGAAGACGGTGGGGTCCACGGGGCCGTGGATGTGCACGTATTCGGCGGTGTTGTAGGCGGGGCTGTCCGGATCGAGGTGGTGGCCGGTCCAGATGCCTTCCTGGGCGGCGAGGAGCGGGTGGCGCTCGGCGTGGGGGTCAGGCGTCGGCATGAGCCGCTCCTGCCTGGCGTTCGGACAGCAGTTGCCACCACTCGCCGAAGGAGGTGCGCTCGGCGAGCTCGACGAAGCTCACCTCCGCACCGGCGCTCCGCCATCGCTCGGCGAGGGTGGTGATGCGCAGCGAGTCCAGGCCCGCGTCCAGGGGGTTTTCGTCCAGGTCGACTTCGTCCGGTTGCTGGTGCAGGAACTCCGCCAGATCCGCGCGGAAGGCGTCCAGCGTCAGGGGCTCAGGCATGGTGTTCTCTCTTGGTAGCTGCACGGGGTGGCGGGTGCCGGTCAGTTGACCTTGCGGTCGGCGTCGTTCCAGAAGCGGTCACGCAGCTCCCGGCGGAGGATCTTGCCGCTGGGGTTGCGCGGGACGTGCTCGATGAACTCGTAGGCTGCGGGCAGCTTGAAGGCGGCCAGGCGGTCGACGAGGAAGCGGTGCAGGTCCCGTGGGGAGGGTTCCTGCCCGGCCACGGGTACGACGAAGGCGTGGACCTTCTCGCCCCACCGCTCGTCGGGGGCGCCCACGATCACCGCCTCGGCCACCCCGGGGTGACCCTCCAGGACGTTCTCGATCTCGGCGGGGTAGACGTTCTCGCCCGCGACGAGGATCGCGTCCTTGATGCGGTCCCGGATGAAGATGTAGCCGTCCTCGTCGATGTATCCGGCGTCGCCGGTGTGGATCCAGCCGTCGACGAGTGTTTCGGCGGTCTTGTCGGGCAGAGCCCAGTACTCGACCATGTGGGCCGGAGTGGCCAGGCAGATCTCGCCGACGGTACCGGGCGGCAGTTCCTTGCCGTCGCTGTCGATGACTTTGCTGCGCACCCCCGGGTACGGGTGTCCGGCGGCCTTCATGCGGGGGTGGCCGGGGATGTGGTCGGCGGGCGGCAGACATACGGCGGTGTTGCCGGTTTCGGTCAGGCCGTAGATCTGGGCGAACTCGCTGCCGAACATGGCCAGGCTCTCTTCGAGGAGGGCCTCGGAGATCGGCGAGCCGCCGTAGACGATCTTGCGGAGGGTGGTGAAGTCGTCCGGCTTCACGCCGGGTTCGGCCAGCATCATGCGCAGCATGGCGGGGACCACGCAGGCGGTGGTGATGCCCCTGTCGCGGATGAGGTCGATCGCATCGCGGGGAGCGAAGGCGCGCATCGCGACCACGGTCACGCCGGCGTTGAAGTTCTGGGTGGCCCACCACAGGCCGCCGACGTGGAATCCGGGGATGCCGACCAGGGCGACGTCACCGGCTCGCCAGTCGATCCAGTCGAGTTGCTCGCTCGCCAGGGCGTTGCGGATGGCGAAGAAACTCCGGTGGGCGAGGACAACTCCCTTGGGCAGGCCGGTGGTTCCGCTGGTGTAGAGCTGGGCGACCGGTGTGTCGGGGGTGGGGGAGGAAGAGGGTTCGGTGTCCGGGTGGTCCGCCTTCCAGGCGGCGAAGCCTTCTGCCGTGCCCAGCCGAACGACCGTCTTCGGCGGGGCGGTCGGCAGCCGGTCGAGGACGGGCGCGAACTCGTCCTCCAGGAACAGCAGTTCGCTGCCGGAGTCCTGGAGGATGTGGCTGACCTCGGGGGCGGTCAGCCGCCAGTTGATGGGCACCAGAACGGTCTCGCTCTTGGCGCAGCCGAAGAGGATCTCGTAGTAGTGCTCGGATTCCTTGCCCAGATAGGCCACTCGGGCGCCAGGAACGGCACCGGCCTCGCGGATGGCGTGGGCGATGCGGTTGCTCTCGCCGTGCAACTGTGCGTAGGTGAGGCCGCGGTCCTCGCAGACGACTGCGGTGACCTGCGGGCTGTGCGCGGCGTGGAAGCGTGCCGCGTCGACGAGGGTCTTGAGCTGAGGGTGGTGCAGCCTTTCGCCGGGTGTCCCGGGCACGGACGGTTCGGCCATGGGCGGGCCTGCCTCTCGTTCTGCTCTCGGTCTGCCGGGAGGCGTGCCGCCGCCACCGGACGCGGCGGCGGCACGCCGAGGTGGGGTTGCCGCGTCTACGGGGCGTTGACGAAGGCGAGCTTCACGGTGCCGTCGCAGCGCCCGCCGGCGTCGTCCCAGTACCGGTAGGCGGTCTCGGCGACGAGCAGTGGTTCGCCGCCCGGCGAGCGCCGCTCCACGGACAGGAACTCGATCTCGCCGCAGAAGGAGCGCGCGTTGATGGGGCGCCGGAAACTGCCGCTGAAGCGGGCGATCAGGATGTCCGGCAGCTGATGGCGCCAGTAGGCGTCCAGCGTCCAGCCGGCGAACTCCTCCAGCAGCCCCTCTTTCACCGCCTTGGCGACGGTGTAGTACATCATCTGGTTGTAGCTGATGTTGACTTCGACGGCGTTGAGATGGCCGGTGTCGTCGATGTAGCAGGACTCCGGGATGGCCAGTTCGCAGCGCGCGGACACGAGGCTGGACCGGGTGCTGACCGCCGCGGACTTCAGGTATTTGCAGTGCGCCTTGTACGGGCGCAGGACCTGGGGCAGCAGTTCGTCGTCGTTGTCGTAGTCCTGCGCGGGCGGCTTGTGCTGTACGGACGTCCGCATGGTCACGCGGCCTCGTCGTAGAGCTTGCGCTCGTCGTGCACGGTCACCCGCAAGGAGACGGTCGGCTCCGGGGTGGTGGTGTGCCGGGCGCGGTGGATCAGGCTGCGGTTGTCCCAGACCAGGAGGTCGCCCTTCTCGAAGGTCTGCAGGTGGATGTTGGGGTGGGTGAACGTGTCGTCGAGCTGGCCGGTGGCCTCGAAGAGGCGCTGGAGCAGGTCGCTCTCCAGTGGCTTGCCGTCCCCGTCCTCCATGCCGATGGTGAAGCCCTCGCTGATGTAGAGGACCGTTTCGCCGGTCATGGGGTGGATGAAGGTGCTGGGCTTGACCACAGGCGGTGTCTTGGTGTCGACCTCCTCGATGATCTCCGAGATCGGCCGGTAGACGTCCGAGGGCCGGATCTTGAAGTACTTGCGCACCGAGTGCTGGGAGAAGGTGCCCGCCACTTCCTTCTTGAGATCCTCGGGAAGCTGCTCGTACGCCTTGCCCATGTCGATGAAGTAGGTACCCCGGTTCCTCTCCGGGATGACCTGCGGGTAGATGAACGTCAGGCCGAAGGGGTCCGGCATGAACTGGTAATCGGCGTGCCAGAACTTCCCGGTCTTCGGCACGCCTATCTGCTTGCCGTCCTCGGGCACGTTGGAGGAGACGAATATCTCCTCGACCTCGGGGTGCTTGTACATCGGCTCGTAGTACGTCTCCGGGCGGCCGAACAACTGGCCAAGCTCCAGGAACTGACGGGGCACCAGATCCTGGTCCTTCAGGACGACGATCTTCTTTGTGTAGACGGCCGCCTTGATGGCGTCGATGTCCTCCGCGGAAGCGGCGGCGTGGTCGAACCCTTCGACCGTGGCGCCGATTTCCTTGCCCGTGACTTCCTTGATCTGCATGGTCCCTGCTCTCGGTAGAGGCCGTGGTAGCGGTGGTGACAGCGGCTACTGGGCGAGCTTCGCGTCGATGAGCTTGGTGGTCGCGCCGAGGGTGAGGTCTTCCTCGAGTTCGTTGTCGTCAATGTGGACGCCGAGGTCGCGCTCGATGCGCATGCTGATCTCGACCATCGTCAGAGAGTCGACGTCCAGCTGGGCGAAGGTGACGTCCGGGCTGATCCGGTCGCGCGGCGCGTCGTGCAGTTTCGTGACGATCTCGACCAGTTGGTCGTAGGTGGTGCTCATGGCTCCTGCGTTCCTCCTGTGTCGTGCGGATGATCGGTCCGGGCGAGAGCGGGCCATGTCAGGAGGCAGGACCCCCAGGTGAGCCCGCCGCCGAACGCGGTGAGCAGCACGCGTTCGCCCGCGTGGATGGTGTGCCGGGCAGCCGCATCGGCCAGGGCGAGCGGGATCGATGCGGCGCCGGTGTTGCCCACGGACTCGACGTTGGTCACCAGTCGTTCCGGGGGCAGTCCGAGGTCCTCCGCCACCGCGCGCAGGATGCGCAAGTTGGCCTGGTGGGGGACGATGCGGTCGATGTCGTCGATCTTGCGGTCGGCCAGCGTGAGCGTGGCCTGGGCGGAGGCCGTCA
This sequence comes from Streptomyces sp. NPDC020996, assembly GCF_040641355.1. Lineage (NCBI taxonomy): Bacteria > Bacillati > Actinomycetota > Actinomycetes > Kitasatosporales > Streptomycetaceae > Streptomyces > Streptomyces sp. NPDC020996. The sequence continues at coordinate 182,907 of NZ_JBFADM010000001.1, read as the reverse complement.
TCCGGGTGACCGCGTGCCGGAAGACCTCCTTGCCGCGCATGGCGAAGTAGTGGTCCTGCGCGGCGACCGGGCCGGAGGCCGAGCGCTGCCGTGAGCCGCCGGCTGCCACCATGATCAGTTCCTCGCCGGCGCCGTCGCTGCCGAGGTCGAAGTGGCCGACGGCGCCGGGTTCGTCGGCGTGGCCGGCGCGCAGGACGACGGCTCCGGCACCGTCGCCGAAGATGATCGCGTTGGTCCGGTCGTCCGGGTCGACGATCGTGGAGTAGGTGTCCGCGCCGATCAGCAGTACGCGTTCGGCCACTCCGGCTGCGATGAGACCTGTGGCCGAGGCCAGCCCGTAGACGAATCCGGTGCAGACGGCGCTGACGTCGAAGGCCGCTGCCCCCGCCAGACCGAGACGGTCGGCCACGAGAGGGGCGGTGGCGGGGCAGGAACGGTCAGGGGTCGTCGTGGCGACGACGACGGCGTCCACGTCTTCCACGCCCGCGGACCGCAGTGCCCGCCGGCCTGCCTCCACCGCTAGGTCGGAGGTGGCCTGGCCGGGTTCGGCGAAGTGGCGGCGATCGATTCCGGTACGGGACCGGATCCAGGTGTCGCTGGTGTCGAGCCGTCGGGAGAGTTCCTGGTTGGTCACGACACGCGGCGGGAGCCAGCCTGCCAGCCCGCACAGGACGGCAGCACGATCGTGCGGTGGGGTGCGAGGGGTGGACATGCTGAGCGGTCGGTCGAGGGTGCTGGACACAAGGGCTCCTAGGTCTCCCGGCATGCGTGAGGGGATGTCTGGGGTGGGCACGGAACGGTCGTGGGAGAGGAGAGCGCGGGCGTGCTCAGACGTCCGCACGCCTCCGAAAGGGCAGCAAGGCCACGGCGCCGAGACAGATTCCGGCGGCGATGACGTATGCGGCGGCACGGACGCCGTCGAGCAGACCGGCTGCCGTCAGGTCGTGGCTGCCGGTGTCGGCGACAGCTACCAGGACGGCCAGGCCCACGGCGCTGCCGACCTGCAGGGTGGTGGAGGCCAGGCCCGACGCGATGCCCTGGTCGTGGGCTGGGATGCCGGTGGCGGCCGCGATCCACATGCCCGTCCAGGTGGCGCCCTGTCCCAGGCTGAGCAGCACGATCCCGGGCAGCAGGCGGGCGTAGGAGCCGTCGGCACTGAATGCGAGGGCGAGGAGCAGGGCGCCGACGGCGCCGGTCGCCATGCCGCCCAGCAGCATGGTGCGCACGCCCAGCGCGGCGACGGCCCTCTCGCCGACCTTCGTCCCGGCGGCCACGACGACGGCCGGCACGAGGAAGGCAGCTCCTGTGGCCATCGCGCTGTAGCCGTGCACCGTCTGGAAGTAGAGGGTCAGAAAGTAGGGAAGCGAGCTGAACGTGGCGCTGAACAGCGCGGCCAGCGCCATGGCGCCCAGCAGGCTGCGGTGGCGGAACAGGCGCCCCGGCGTCAGCGGGGCGTGGCTGCGGGTCTCGACCAGGACGAACAGGGACAGCGAGATCACCGAGAGGGCCGCGCATATAAGGACGCCGCGGCTGCTCCAGCCGGCCTCCGGCGCATGGATGAGGACGAAGACGAGCAGCGTGATCCCCGCGGTGGCGGTAAGGGCGCCCGGGAGGTCGAAGTCCCGCTGCCGCGGCAGCGGGTCGTCCGCCGGGAAGAGGAACGTTCCGGCCAAGGCGATGGCCCCGGCCAGCGGGACGTTGACGAGGAACACCGCCGGCCAGCCGAAGGCGTCGACGAGCACCCCGCCCAACAGTGCCCCGAAGCACAGCCCGCCAGCCCCTGCGGCGCCCCACGCGGCCAGCGCCCGGTTACGGCTGGGGCCTTCATCGTAAAGGGTGTTGATGAGGGAGAGAGCAGCGGGGAACAGCAGCGAACCGCCGATGCCCTGCACCGCGCGCACCGCGACCAGCACGCCCGCCGACTCCGACAGCCCGCCCACCAGCGAGGAGACCGCGTACAGCCACGCGGCTACGACGAAGATCCTGCGCCGGCCCAGCAGATCCGTGGCCCGGCCGCCGAGGAGCAGGAATCCGCCGGTCGTCACGACGTAGGCGCTGACCACCCACTGCAGGTCCTGTCCGGAGAAGCCGAGGGCGCTGCCGATGCCGGGGAGGGCGACGTACACGATGTTGTAGTCGAGCGAGATGACCAGTTGCGCGGCGGCCAGGACCAGTAGCGGCAACCCGAGGCGCTGACGGGACGGAGCAGATTGCGAATTCACTGCAGGCATTGCGGAACGATTCCCCCTAAGAATCCGTCACCTGAAACAGGACGGCGGCCCACCCCGGGATCGTGGCTCACTTCCTGCGTCAGCCACAAGCGCTCTCCCCTCACTTTCGGACTGGCTTGCGAGTCGGTTGTGAGAATCGTTCACTTCTTCATTGAAAGTCGGACATCTCAGGCGGTTGCTCGCGGAGCCGACTGCGGAACATGCCAGGTGGGCATGCGGATTTAGCGGCCGAGGGGTGGTCCGGACGCGTGTGCAGATGACGGAGGGGCGGTTTCCCTATTCGACAAGTCGGCTGGCGGTGTCTGCTGGTTCCGGCCTTCTCGGTCGAATCTCGGCACGTTATGGATGGCCGATTTTAGCGCCCTGATAATCCCGTCGCCCCGGCCTTCGGTGTCGTTCAGGACGATCCGGAGTACGATATTTCGAAAGGGCGGAGAAACTCTTATTCAAAGAGAGTCGGATCGCGGAGGCGTCTGGTTCCCGGCGACAGCGAAGTTTTTTGTCACACGCCTGAGTCGGGCCATTGGCCAGGTACCCCCCTACCGTATGTATGCATGGAGAAGTCGAAGCGTGGTCTTTTCGTCCCCCCGGCCTTACTGGGGTTCGTCGTCCTGCTCGTGTCATTGACGGCGGTGTCATACGCCGTGGGACGCATGGCGGGTCCGGTGGCCCCGGGCATGCACCGCACCGTGCCGGCGTTCGAGGAGTCGCAGGAGCCGGGTATGCCCGGCATGCACGGCCTCGGTCCGGTCGACCGTGAAGTACGGGTGAGTCGATGACCACCGCCGATCAGCGTGAGACGGACGACGAGCCCGACGCGATCACCGATCTGCTGGTCGGGGGCATGACGTGCGCCGCGTGCGTGGGCCGGGTCGAGAAGAAGCTGGGCCGCGTCGAAGGTGTGACGGCAACCGTCAACCTGGCCACCGGGCGGGCCCGCGTCTCCCATCCCGCGTCGGTGACCGCCGAGCAGTTGATCTCCGTGGTGGAGAGTGCCGGTTACACGGCCGAGCTCCCGCCGCCGCCCGCCGAAGAGCAGCACGCGGACGCGGCACGCGAGCAGCGGAAGGCCGGCGCGGGCATCAGTGACAGGGGCCGGCTGCTGATCACGGCGTGGCTGTCGCTGCCCGTGCTCCTGCTCTCCATGGTGCCCTCCCTGCAGTTCACCTACTGGCAGTGGCTGTGCTTCAACCTGGCCGTTCCGGTAGTGGGTTGGAGTGCGTGGCCGTTCCACGAGCGGGCATGGAAGGGGCTGCGGCACGCCACGGCGACCATGGACACGCTGGTCTCCCTCGGCGTGCTCGCCTCGTTCGCCTGGTCCACGTACGCCCTGTACTTCGGAGGTGCGGGCCAGCCGGGCATGCGCATGCCCTTCAGTCTGGTGCCCGAGGCCGGCAGCGGGAGCGCGCATCTGTACCTGGAAGCGGCCGTGAGCGTGCCGCTGTTCGTGCTGGCCGGTCGCTACCTGGAGGAACGCGCCAAGCAGGGAACCGGATCGGCGCTGCGTGCGCTCGCCGAACTCGGCGCCAAAGACGTCGAGTTGCGCGAGGGCGATCAAGGTCGACGGGTCCCGGTCTCCGCACTCCGGGTCGGCCAGGAGTTCCTGGTACGGCCGGGTGAGAAGGTCGCCACGGACGGTGTGGTCACCGACGGCAGCTCCGCCCTGGACCTGTCGCTGGTGACCGGCGAGAGCGTGCCGGTGGAGGTCGGGCCGGAATCGGCCGTGGTGGGTGGTGCCGTCAACGCCGGCGGGCTGCTGGTGGTTCGGGCCACGGCGGTCGGCGCCGACACGCAGCTCGCCCGGATCACCCAGCTGGTGAGCGACGCGCAGGCGGGCAAGGCGCGCATCCAGCGGCTGGCCGACGCCGTCGCGGGAGTCTTCGTACCCGCGATCGTGACCGTGGCGTGCACTGTTCTGGGGTTCTGGCTCGGCGCCGGGGCGGATGCCTCGGCCGCCGTGACCGCGGCGGTCGCCGTCCTCGTCGTCGCGTGCCCTTGCGCCCTCGGCCTGGCCACCCCGACCGCGTTCATGGCTGCCACCGGCCGCGGCGCCCAACTCGGCGTTCTGCTCCGGGGGCCGGAAGCGCTGGAGCGGCTGCGGCACATCGACACCGTGGTCTTCGACAAGACCGGCACCCTCACCACCGGACGCATGACCCTCAACGCGACGGCGGTGGTGGCCGGGGAAGACGCGAGCGCAATCCTCCGACTGGCCGGGGCCGTCGAGTACGGCTCCGAGCACCCCATCGGTCGAGCGATCGTCTCTGCGGCCCGCCAGGCCGCGGACGGTGGTCAGCTTCCGCCGGTGGCTGACTTCCGTGCCGTTCCGGGAGTCGGCGTCCACGGCCGGGTCGACGGCCATGAGGTCGTCGTAGGCCGCCCGCGGCCCGACAGCCCGCTCCCGGACACCCTTCAGCAGGCTCTGGACGACGCACAAGCCTCCGCTCGCACAGCCGTGGTCGTCGAGAGGGACGGCCGCCCGGTCGGCATCCTCGCGGTCGGCGACACACTGCGGCCCTCCAGCTACTCCGCCGTACGACACCTGCGCAAGCTGGGCATCGAGCCCATCCTGGTGACGGGCGACGGCCCGGCCGCCGCCCGTGCCGTGGCCGAGCAGGTCGGCATCGACGAGGTGCACGCCGAGGTCACCCCAGAGGGCAAGACCGCCATTGTCGCAAGGCTCCGGGACGAGGGGTGCCGGGTCGCGGTCATCGGCGACGGAGTCAACGACGCCGCCGCGCTGGCCTCCGCCGACCTGGGCATCGCCATGGGCGGCGGCACCGACGCGGCGATCGGCGCCGCCGACATCACCCTCGTGCGCGAGGACATGCAGGCGGTGGTGGCGGCCGTACAGCTCACCCGCCGGACCCTGAGCACCATCCGGGCCAACCTCGCCTGGGCCTTCGGCTACAACATCGTCACCGTTCCTCTGGCCGCCACCGGCTGGCTCAACCCGATGTTCGCCGCCGTGGCGATGTCAGCCAGTTCCGTCCTAGTGGTCGCCAACAGCCTCCGGCTGCGCGCCTATTCGCCACCCGGACACCGCTACCGCTCCGCCCCGGCGTCTGCCTCCGCCGACAAGGGCGGTCCGACACCACCGTCCGCGGAGGACAGCAACACCGCCTCGCCCCTGGAGGAGATCCGATGAGTTACGCCCCGTCCACCGACTCGGCCGAACGCTCCTCGCCGCCCTGGCGCCGTATGACTGCCGGTGCGCTGAGCGCCGCTCTCGTACCCGTGGTTACGTGCGTGACGGCCTTGATGCTCTTGACGGCCTATACGACAACGGGTGCGGCCGGTGAACCGCCGGCAAGGATCAGCGTCAGCAACGCTCGCATCTTCGTACCGCCCAACGCCGCGAACACGGCCGCCTTCTTCGACATCACCAACACCGGGGCCGCCGGCGACGTGCTGAAGTCCGTCTCCTCGCCAGAACTCGGGGTCACCATGCTGGGTCAGCGGGTCACGAAGGACGGAGCGGGACGCATGGAGCCGCTGGACAGCCTCACGATCCCGGCCCGAAGCCGCGTGAACATGACCCCGTACGGCGTCGACGTGATGGTCCTGGATCCGCCGAAGCTGAAGGTCGGGGACAAGGTCCGCTTCGACCTGTGGTTCCGCAACTCAGGCCGGGTGACAGTGGAGGCGGTGACCGTTCCGCCGCAGTCATGACGAGGAGGGGCTGCCGCCGCGTTCCTCCTCGTTGTCACTTCACTCCTCGCCCATGAGCTTGCGGATCTCGGTGATGGCCGCGACGAGTGCCTTCCGCTCGGGGACGGTGGTCTCCGGGTGCCACAGGTCGACGAGCAGGCACGTGCGCGGACGCGTCCCGCGGTTCCACGCCTCGTGCTCGAAGGAGTAGTCGAAGAGCAGGCACTTACCCTCCTCCCACGACCGCGTCTCGCCCGCGACCGTGATGCCGCACTCCTCGGGGATGTCGACCGCCAGGTGCAGGTTGATGCTGAAGTTCCACAGGTCGCAGTGGGGAGTGATCGCCGCTCCGGGCAGCAACGTCGAGAAGTGGCACTCCAGCAGGGGGCACAGCTTCCCGGTGTCGATCGCCTCCTCCTTCAGGACCTGGAAGGCGGTCGGCACCGTGTCGGCTGACTCGTCCACCAGGCCGCCCTTGCGGAAGAGATAAAGAGCCTGCCAGTCCGACTGACGCCTGAGGTAGTGCTCGTAATCGGAGAAAGCGTTCCGCCGGGCGGCCCAGGCGGTCTCCAACTCCTTCTTGATGGTGGCGTGGTTCGCTTCGAAGGCGTGCACCACCGGTGCCAACTCAGGGTGGCCGTACGGATCGTGCCAGGGCTGCTGAGAAACCCCCGGTAAGATCCACTTGGCCCCCTTCTGCAACGGATGACGATCCCCCTTTCCCGCTGCCAGCATCTGCTCGACCCGGGCGATCGAATCCGGTCCGTGCTCACTCCTGATGGCGGCGAAGGCGTCGTCTATCTCCGGGGTCATAAAATCTCCAAGATTTCGAGCTTCACGGTCCCTGCATACCGTGTGGAGGCTACCCAGGACGTCCCCATCTCGTCCCCGGGGAAAGGGCACGGCCTGGCCGGTATGGGGGCACGGCAGATGGCATGCATGGTGCAGTGCGCCGGTAGTGCTTCCAGTGCTTCGGAATTTCGGCTGTCGCCGGGAACTGGGGGACGGAGTGAGCCGACCACCTTTAGGGAAAGTCGTGTGTCAGAGGTCGAGTTGGACCTTGATGGCGAGAGCACCGAGGGCTTCCTTCTCGGGCGGACAGATCTCACCACCGCGAGGGTAGGGACCGTTTCCGCTCCGGGCCGGTTGTGCCTGGCCCGGGTATCACCGGACTGGATGACCGGGGGCGCCTCCGCGGCGACCGCCCTGCCGCCGCGGACCGAGTGACCGCCTGGCGGGCGGCCGGCTCCACCGCGTTGACCCTGACTTCGGCTGTGTGTTGCACGGACATCCAGGTCTGCTTGACCTCAACTGGTGCTTCACCATCCCGGGAGTGGGACAGCACGCAGCAGTCCCGTGAGGTCGTGCGCACCCGGAGGTAGGCAAGTCCACCGTGAGTGGATCTGCCGCCAGCGAAGCACGTCCGAGCCGGTCTCACGCGCGACGCTTTTCAAGCACTCGTTCGTCAAAGCGACGGCCGTCCACACGAAGTTCGCACCGATCACCTCTTCCACCTGACTCCCATGGAGCCAGACTGATCACTTGATCACGGAAGGGGTCACTTTTCATCGACCGATAGGGGGTCACGGTTCAGGTTCTGGCTCAAGGAACGGCGACACCTGTCACCCGAACCTGCATCAGACCCGATCGTTGTCGAGACGTCATGCAGAACGCCATGCGCCCGGCGGTAACAGAACCGAACGAGTCTGCCTCCGCAGCGTGACGTGCTGGATGTGCTGGATGAGTCCCGACGGTGCTGGATCGGTGCTGGATATGATCAGCGTGACGGGCGTTTCCGCAGGTGAGAGCTCTGCGCTAAACGTTCAGGTTCAACGTCTAATACGTTCGGCGAAAGACCGTCTGACCTGCGGCGGAGCGGGTTGGGCGAGTCGGTCCCCACAGCGCACCCTGGTGCCCTCGTTGCTTGTGGCAGCGAGGGCACCAGTCGTCAGGCGGCGCGGGCTGTGGGTAACTGCGAGGCCCACCTCGTGACCTCGGACAGGTGCTCGGGCTGCAGCCCGATGTGTGGGTCGGGCTGTACGAGGAGAGTTGCCGTCCCCTTGGCGGTGCGCTCCGCCGCCCAGGCGTGGTCGAGACTGGTGAAGTCGTCGTCGATCCAGACGGCGGGGGCGTCTGCCAGCCAGGCGTCGACGTGGTCGCGCTTCCAGAGGTAGCCGCTGGGGTGGCTGGTGGTGATCTGGGGGCACGGCAGGTCGACGTACGGCAGGTCCGGGAGGCCAAGTAAAGGGCCGATGAGGGTGGTGGCGTCCTGCCGCCAGCTGGTGCACCAGACGGGGGTGACCAGGCCGGTACGGATCACGTCCATGAGCAGGCGACCATGGTTGGGGTCGAGCCAGACGGTGACCGGATTGTCGGCGCTCCGGCCGGTGGGGACGACGTCGTGGCGGGCGTGGGTGGCCGGGGTCGAGCCGTCCGCGTTGGGGAAGGGTACGAGGACGCCGTCGATGTCGAGGAGCAGGTGGGGCGGGCGCATTGGTTCCTCCGGGGAAGCCGGGGCGAATGGCTGGTCAGCGACCCAGCGCACCTTCGGTGCGCGCCGGGGGCGTGGTAAATGCCGTGGCGCGCGCCGAGGTGCTTCCTGTGTGCCCTGACGGGGGCTGATGCCGGTACGGGACGCTGATGAGGTTCGTTCCGGCCGAAACCGATAGCTCTGTGATGCCGTTGAGCTCGCAGGTCAGCATGGTGCCGAGGGCCGTCCACGGGAACCGTGGAGTGTTGCTGTGAGCACGCGCGTCAGAATTCCTGTTCCACCCTGGCCCTCCCGGAACGGCGTACCGCTTGGCCGTTCGGTGAGGGAGGGAGCAAGGCCGTGGACGTGCTGCACGAACGCTGCGCCGGCCTCGACATCAGCAAGAAGGACGCCAAGGCGTGCGTCCGCACCCCGAGCACAAAGCGACGGGGAATGTTCACCACCCAGACCACGACCTGGGGTTCGACGACGAACCAGGTCCTCGCGCTGCGGGATCACCTGCTGACCGCCGAGGTGACGCTGGTGGTGATCGAGGCGACCTCGGACTACTGGAAGCCCTTCTACTACCTGCTGGCCGAAGACCTGAACGTGATCCTGGTCAACGCCCGGCAGGTCAAGAACCTGCCCGGACGCAAGACGGACGTCTCCGACGCCGCCTGGCTGGCCCAACTGGGCGCGCACGGCCTGGTCCGTCCCTCGTTCGTGCCACCCGCACCGGTGCGCGAGCTGCGGGACCTGACCCGGACCCGCACCCAGATGACCCGCGAACGGGGGCAGATCGTGCAGCGGCTGGAGAAGCTGCTGGAGGACACCGGGATCAAACTCGCCGCGGTCGCCTCCGACATCATGGGCGTCTCGGGCCGGGCCATGCTGGAGGCCCTCATCGCGGGTGAACGCGACCCGCAGACGCTCGCGGACCTGGCCAAACGCAAACTCCGCAACAAGATCCCCGAACTCACCGAGGCCCTGACCGGACGCTTCCGCGACCACCACGCCTTCCTCACCCGGCTGCACCTGGACCACTACGACCAGCTCACTGATGCCATCGGACAGCTGGATGAGCGGATCGAGGAGGCGATGGCCCCCTTTCGTCCCGCGCTCGACCTGCTCGACACCGTCCCCGGGATCAACCAGGCTGTCGCCGAAGTGATCATCGCGGAGACCGGCGGGGACATGACCTTCGCCTCGGCCGGGGCACCTCGCGTCCTGGGCCGGCGTCTGCCCCGGCCACCACGAGTCCGCCGGCCGCACCAAGAACACCAAGGTCCGCCCCGGCAACCCGTATCTCAAGGGCGCCCTCGGACTGGCCGCTTCGGCGCAGCCAGAACCAAGGACACCTACCTCCAGGCCCGCTACAAGCGGCTGACCGCCCGCCGCGGACCGATGAAAGCACTGGTCGCCGTCGAGCACTCGATCATCACCGCGATCTGGCACATGCTCACCGACCACGTCCCCTACCGCGAACTCGGCGGCACCTACTTCACCCAACGCGACCCCGAACGCGCCACCCGCCGCGCGATCACCGCCCTCAACCAACTCGGCTACACCGTCACCCTCAACCCGATCGAAGGCGCAGCCTGACCACTCACAGACCAAGTGCCCGGCGGCCTCGACGACCACCGGGCACCCAGCCCTGCCCAAACCAACCCTGAGCTGGATCTATTTACGCGTCAGAGCCCTTAACTGATCGTTTCAGAATGCCGACCTGTGGAGACGCTGGCGGCCCATGGAACAATCCCTTCAGCCACGGGCTCAGGGGGTGACGCCGTATGGAACGGGTTGGGGCTGCGCGAGAGCTCGTGCTCGGTTACGTCCAGGCTCTGAACGCGATTGACGAGGCCATGAGGATGGCGATCCCCTCGCTTGAGCGACTGGCAGATGTCCTTGGCCTGGCCCGTTCGCGCCGGATCAGTCGGAGTGGGGACATCGGTACCTACTCCTACACGGTTCATGGGGCGGGATGCCGATTTGTCAGCGGCAACGGCGCTGAGGTCGATGTGGACTTCGCAGCTGACGGGAGTGAAGTCTTCGACCTCTGGCGGCTGCGCTGGTATGGGCTGAGCCTGCCGGAGCCCGTTGACGTCACGGATGAGGACCTGCGGTCCGCAGTGCGGTCGCTGCAACCGCTTCTGGCCGAGGTCCGGCCGGGGTGGTTCAGCGTAGCCAGGTGATCGCTTCAGGATGATGTCCGCAGACGGCGGAGGCATATGAGGCTGCAGGCCAGTTCGAGCAGGCCCTGATGGAGATCGGCGCGTCGTTCGTAGCGGGTGCGGAGCCGTTTGAACTGGTGCAGCCAGGCGAAGGCGCGCTCGACGACCCAGCGCACTTTGCCCAGTCCGGAACCGTGGGCGACGCCGCGTCGGGCGATCAACGGCTTGATGCCCCGTTTCCACAGCAGGCGGCGGTACTTGTCGAAGTCGTAGCCCCGGTCCGCATACAGACGCCGGGGCTTGCGGCGGGGGCGTCCCCGAACTCCCCGAATAGGCGGGACCGCGTCGAGCAGGGGCAGGAGCTGGGTGACGTCGTGCCGGTTGCCGCCGGTGAGCCTGACGGCGAGCGGGGTTCCGTGGCGGTCGACGATCAGGTGGTGCTTGGAGCCGGGGCGGGCCCGGTCGACGGGTGAAGGGCCGACGTGGTCCCCCCTTTGAGGGACCGGACGTGTGATCCGTCCACGGAGCAGTCGTCCAGGTCCAGCAGGTCGGCGCGGCGCAGCTCGCTCAGCAGGACGGCGTGCAGGCGTGGCCAGACGCCGGCCTCTGTCCAGTCCCGCAGCCGGCGCCAGGCCGTCACGCCGGAACAGCCCACGGTCTCCGCCGGGACGTCCCGCCAGGCGACACCGGTCCGCAGCACGAACAGGACGCCGGCGAGTGCTGTTCGGTCAGGAACACGCAACCGCCCGGGATGCCGGTGGCGTCGTTCGGGAGCGGGGGGCAGCAACGGGGCCACTCGCTCCCACAGGTCGTCCGGAACAAGATCAGCACGCACCCGGACACCTTGCCGACCAAGATCGTCGAGCACAAGATCCGCAGCTCAACTCATTCTGAAACGATCAGTAAGTGGACTCCGCCGCAGGTCAGGATCAGCCCGCAGATGTTCCGCTTCAACGCCTGGCGGGTGACGTGTCGCCACGTCGTCGATCTGGCAAACGTACAGGTCGAACGAGGCCCGGCCTTCCGAGGTCGGGCCCCTGGCCTCTCCCGGGACGGTGCTGGGAAATCGCGGCCCGTGGACAATCATGGCGGAGCGCTCTGCCAACGTCTATGTTACTAACATTTTTGTTAGTGACGTGCGTGGAGGTCGATAGGCGTGGTGGAGTTCGTGGGCCGTCGGCAGGAGCTGGCGATGCTGGAGCGAGAGCTGCAGAAGGTGGCGGCAGGGGTTGGCGGTGAGCGGCCCGGTCGGTGCGTGATGCTGCGCGGGCGGCGCCGGGTGGGCAAGTCACGACTGGTCGAGCGTTTCGCGGAGCGCTCCGGAGCTCCGTTCCTGTTCTACGCGGCGACTGGTGCGTCCCCCAGGGACGATCTGGCACGGCTGGCCCGGGACGCCCAGGCGTCGACACTGCCGTTGGCGGGGCTCGTGGCCGCCGCACGGCCGGAGAGCTGGGACGCCGCGTTCGACGTGCTGGCCGCGGCACTGCCCGCCGACCGGGCGAGCGTGCTGGTCATCGACGAGGTGCCGTACCTGATGGATGCCGATGGTGCCTTCGAGGGGATGCTGCAACGGGCCTGGGACCGGGTGCTGGAGACCAAGCCGGTGCTGCTGGTCCTCATCGGCTCCGATCTGTCGATGATGGAGGCTCTGAACGCTACGGGCGCCCCTTCCACCAGCGCGGCCGGGAGATGGTGCTGGGGCCCCTGAACCCCGCCGAGGTGGGGAGGATGCTCGGCCTGGAGCCGGCGGAAGCCTTCGACGCCGCGCTGGTCACCGGCGGGTTGCCGCTGATCTGCGCGGAGTGGCCGCACGGCGCGGGGCTGTGGGACTTCCTCGGGGAGGCCCTGAATGACCCCGTCTCGGCCCTGCTGGTGTCGGCCGAGCGCTCGTTGGCCGCCGAATTCCCCCCGCAGGCTCAGGCGCGTACGGTGCTGGCGGCCATCGGCAGCGGTGAGCGGACCTTCACCAACATCGCCCGTGCGGCCGGCGGAATCGGGGCCACGCCGTTGCAGCGGGCCCTGGAACTGCTCACGGACAAGCGGATCGTCGCCGCGGAGCTGCCCGTGTCGCTGCGTCCGTCGAAGGACAGGCGCTACCGGGTGGCAGATCCCTACCTGCGCTTCTGGCTGCACCTGCTCGGCCCCGCCATGGAGGAGATCGAGCGCGGCCGGGGCGATCTGACCTTGGCGCGCATCCGGGACAGTTGGACCAACTGGCGCGGCCGGGCGATCGAGCCGCTCATCCGCGAGGCGCTCGCCCGGATACTGCCCGACGACCGGCTTCCCGCGGCGCCAGCGGTGGGCGGCTACTGGACCCGCACCAACGACGTCGAGATCGACATCGTCGGGGCGGATCGCGCCCCCATTGCCAAGGAGTTGCTCTTCGTCGGCTCCATCAAGTGGCTGGAGCAGTCGCCCTTCGATCGGCACGACCTGGCAGCTCTCCATCGGCACCGGGCCGCCCTCACCGACGAACCCGTTCCCGTCGTGGCGGTCTCGCGCAGCGGAGTCGACTCTCCGGGCCTCGATGCCGCGTACGGCCCCGGCGATCTGCTGACCGCTTGGCCGCTGTGAGCGGCGGATTGCGGGCGAGGCGCGGGACTGGCTGCAGGCATTGCCGGCCAAGCGCGTTCTCAGAGTCGGCAAATACGTCGGCCTGCTCGCGGAGTACGCCACCGCCTCGGGTGAGCCCTGGCTTCCCTATGCAGGCCCGCTCGGAAACAGAAGCTCGTACGGCAGGTGATCGTCGTCCGGTACGCGTGGTACGTAGTCCGGGGCCGTGCGTGCGGCCACGGCCAGCAGTCGCGTGGCGGCTTCCTCCTCGGAGACGGGAGGGAGCCCAAGGGCGTGCAGGAGGCGGTCGCGCTCGGCGTCGAAGTCCGGATGGTCGGCTCGCAGGTCCGAGCCGAGTTCGCTGATCGCGCAGCCTTTCGCCAGGTCGCGCCAGAAGGGCAGCACGACGATGAGGGTGATGGCCTCGATGAGATCGGCGCCGATCAGAGTGGCCTGGCCCTCGGAATCGGCATACAGGACAGCCCGCTGCTCGGCCCCGGTCTCCCCGCAGAGGAAATAGGTGCCACCGGCGCCGCATCCGGCTATCGGGTGCAGCGGCCGGCCCGACGGGAGGACAAGGTCCTCGACGGGGTCCCGGCGGTCGATGTCGAAGTCACCCGGCCAGGCAAGTGCGGCAGCCAGCGACGAGTCTTGCTCGAGGCGGCGGAGGAGAACGTCCGATGCGGTCATGGGCGGAAGGTAACAGTGCCCTCGGACAGCCGGATCTCACGGAGCCGTCACGCCTGCGCTCGTGACGTCCGCAACGGTGGGTCCGTGTGCGGTTGCATGCGAGCTGAGCGTCGCAGTCGAGCCCCTTCGGGTCCACCGGGTCTGCGCCCGTGGGCTGGATCCGCGAAGTGTTGAATCAGGTGTGGACAACGTTGTCACGCGCTCGGCATAGTGGTCGACGCCCCCGCCAGACCGGAAGGACGACGGAACAGCCTCATGCCTCTGACCGACATACCGCTCGACGACCTGCTCACCTACCGCGCCGCGCACTCCGCCCCGGAGGACTTCGACTCCTTCTGGAAGGACACCCTGGAGCAGGCCCGCGCCCAGGACAGCGCTCCTCGCGTCACCCCGGTCCACGACAGCTGCTCACCTCGGTGGACGTGTACGACGTGCGCTTCGCCGGCTGGAACGGCGAGCCCGTCGCCGCCTGGCTGATCGTGCCGGCCGGAGCCGGGCAGCCGCTGCCCACGGTCGTCACGTACATCGGCTACAGCGGTGGCCGGGGCCTGCCCACCGACCATCTCCTCTTCGCCTCCGCGGGCTTCGCCAACCTCGTGGTCGACAGCCGGGGCCAGGGACACGACACCCCGGACCGGGACGCGGGGGAAGGCACCCAGTGGGTCGACGGGTAGGCAACTGGTCGGCGGTGAGCCGGTACGAGGTCGGTTTAGCTCGATCGTGTGACGGTCGGCTTCGGGACTTGCGGCGCCCTGGGCCGACCGGGCTAACGTGATCGTGCGATCTGGGACGCCGGGTACGGCGTCAGCGTGCGGGGCCCCCGTTCCACCGGAGAGATGGTCCGGAGCCTCCCCGTCGCCTCTGGCCGTACCCACCTGGCCAGGTCGTGAGGGAACCGGCCTCCCGGGACCGGACCACGCACAGGATGCGTGTCGCCGCCCCGGGGTTGAGTACGCCGGGGATCAGTACGCCCAGAACCGTTCGGGGCGTACCAGCACGCAGACTCACCCCTGCTCACTGCCCAGGAACGGTTCATGACCCGGGGCATCGACCACCCGCGCTATCACTACTACCGGCGTCTGATCACCGACTGCGTCCGTGCCGTGGACGCCGCCGGTGGCGCGGGCGGCGAAGTGCACCCCGTCGAAGTAGTCCAGCGTCGCGAAGGCGCCCCCAGGCATCGGGCTTGTGTCGGCGCAGGTACTTCACCACCTCCACGTACGGGCCGTCGGAGGCGACCTCCGCACCCCGCCGGTAGTGGCACAGGAACGGCACGTCCGCGAGCAGCCCCGCCACCCGGTCGCCCGCCAGCCCCGCGACGGCCAGGGCCAGGCCACCGCCCTGGCTTCCCCCCTGGACCACGATCCGGTCGGCGTCCACTTGCGGCAGCGCGCGGCGCGCCGGCGTTGTTCAGCGTGGGCCTGATGGACCCGATCTGCCCGCCGTCCACGGTCTACGCGGCGTACAACGGGTACGCCGGCGAGCGGGACATCCGCGTGTGGCGGTACGCCGACCACGGCGGCGGTTACGGCTCGACCCCGCGGGAGCACCTGGCCTGGCTGCACGCCCGGGGTCTGGCGGCCGACGGCTCCTGACGGCATGGCCCCGGGGACCGGCCACGGTCCGGGGTCATGACCCGTGACCCGTGGCCCATGGCCCATGGCCCCGAAGACCCGGCGGCGGCCCGCGGCGCTGTCCGCCCCGGGCCGCAGCCGGTGCCCCGGCGAGCGAGCGGTGCCCCGGCGAGCCGCGTCCCGGCCCGGGCGGACGCCGCCCGCCACGGTGCCGGTGCCGGTGTTGGGGCAGACGCGGGCCCCGGCCTCACCTCAGCGGTGGCGCCGTAGATCCGCGTGGGGTGAGTGAGGGGGTCGCGACCTGGTGGGAGGCGGGTTCCTCGCCGTCGATGACCGCGAACAGGGTCCGCGCCGCGTCGGCGCCGAAGCCGTGCACGTCGTGGCTCATCGCGGACAGCGGCGGGTGGGTCAGCCGGCACAGCTGGGAGTCGTCCCAGGCGAGCAGGGACAGGTCGCGCGGCACCGAGAGGCCCAGTTCCGCGGCGACGGCGGCACCGGCGACGGCCATGATGTCGTTGTCGTAGAGGATGGCCGTCGGCCGCTCGGCCATGAGCAGCAGGGAACGGGTGGCGCGGGCCCCCTCCTCGCCCTCGTAACCGGTGGCGATCTGAAGGTCGTCGGAGATGCCCAGTTCCCGCGTGGCCTCGGAGAACGCCTTCGCGCGGATGGCGCTGTGGCCGAGCCCGGTGGGACCGCCGACGCGGGCGATGCGGCGATGGCCGAGGGCCGCCAGATACCGCACGGCCTCGGTGGCGGCGGTGGCGTCGTCCGTCCACACCGAGGTGAAGCCGCCCGTCAGCGACGGGTGGCCGACCGCCACCGCGGGGAGCCCGATGGCGCGCAGCGCGGGTACCCGGGGGTCGTTCTCGCGGAAGTCGACCAGGATCGATCCGCCGGTCTGCTGGCCCTGCCACCACCGCTGCTGGAGTTCGATCTCCTCGTCCACGTCCCGCACCAGGTGCAGCAGCAGCGAGCAGGACCGCTCGGCCAGCACGCTCTCGACCCCGGAGATGAAGTCCATGTAGAAGGGCTCCAGGCCGAGCAGCCGGGCCGGCCGGCAGATCGCGAGGCCGATGGTGTCCACCTTGGTGCCGGTCGACAGGGAGCGGGCGCGGGCGTTGGGGGCCCAGCCCAGTTCCCGGGCCGCCTGGAAGATGCGGTCCCGGGTGGCGTCGGAGACCCCGGGCCTGCCGTTGAAGGCGAGCGACACCGCCCCCTTCGACACGCCGGCCCGGGCCGCGACGTCCTTGATGGTGACGCGCTGGGTGGGTGCGCTCACGCCGGTTCCACACAGAAGAGCGCCGCGCGGGCCCGTCCGGCGTCGGGGCCGGGCCAGCCGCCGACCCGGATCCTCGTCTCCTCGCCGGGGAGCAGCGTGACGAGACCGGTGTCGGCCACCGCGTCGGGGGCGAGGCGGTCGGGTTGCAGGAAGAGGTCTCGTACCAGGGTGTGCGCTGTGACCACGACATCGACTGTATCGGCATCCCCGGCGATCGGTTCCACCCGGACGTCGAACCCCGGACGCGGATACGGGAATTCACGGTCCGGCACGGGGAAGTGCACGGCGCGCAGTCCGTCCGCGTCGGCGACCAGGAACTGCCCGTCGCCGGGGAGGCCGAGCGCGTCCACGGGCAGCGGCGTGCGTACCGCGTCACGCGCCGCCACCTCCACGGTGAGCGGCACCTGGGCCGCCACCGTCCCGTCGGAGTTCGTCCGGCGCACGGTGACCTCGGCCCGCCAGGGCTCGGCCGACTGGTTGACCAGGCCGAGCACGACGCCCTCGGGGGCGGGCTGGAGGGTGAGCAGTCGGTCGGCGTACAGGCGGCGCAGCTCGTGGTAGAGCGGCTTGAGCCGGCCGTCCCCGTCGATGGCCGCCCAGGAGCTGACCGGCCAGCAGTCGTTCAGCTGCCATACGACGGTGCCCGCGCACCGCGGCCAGTGGGAGCGCCAGTGCTCGATGCCGGCGGCGACGGCCCGGGCCTGGACGAGCTGGGTCAGGTAGTGCCAGCGGTCGAAGGCGTCCCCGGTGCCGTCGGGCAGCACGAAGTGGCGCTCGACACCGCGGTTGAGCTTGCCGTTGCCGTCCTCGGCCTTCTGGTGGTGCAGCATGCCGGGCGAGTCGGGGGCGAGGTCCTCGCCGGGCAGCGCGCGGCGCAGGGTGGCCAGGGCGGGCGGCGCCTGCCAGCCGAACTCGGCGACGAACCGGGGCACGCTGTCGCGGTACTCGGCGAAGTCCCGGCGGTTCCACACCTCCCAGGAGTGGTGGGTGCCGTGCGCCGGGTCGTTGGGGTGGTGGTCCCAGGAACCGGACCAGGGGCTGCCCGCGGTGTACGGCCGGGTCGGGTCCAACTCGGCGACGACGCGCGGCAGCAGACCGAGGTAGTACCCCTCGCCCCAGGAGTCACCGGCGAGTTCGGGCTCCCAGCCCCAGTCCCGGAAGCCCCAGAGGTTCTCGTTGTTGCCGTTCCACAGCACCAGCGACGGGTGCGGCATCAGGCGTACGACGTTCTCCCGCGCCTCGGCCTCCACCTCGCCGCGCAGCGGCTGCTCCTCGGGGTAGGCGGAGCAGGCGAACAGGAAGTCCTGCCACACCATGAGCCCGAGTTCGTCGCACACGTCGTAGAAGGCGTCGTCCTCGTAGATGCCGCCGCCCCAGATGCGGACGAGGTCGATGTTCGCCTCCGCGGCCTGGGTGAGGCGGTGGCGGTAGCGCTCCGGGGTGACGCGGGAGGGCAGGACGTCGTCGGGGATCCAGTTCACGCCGCGCGCGAAGAGGCGTACGCCGTTGACGACCAGGGTGAAGCCGGTGCCGTGCTCGTCGGCGCTGCGGTCGAGCTCGATCGTGCGGAAGCCGATCCGGCGCTGCCAGGTGTCCAGCGCGGCGTCGCCGTCGGCGAGGGTGAGGGTCAGGTCGTACAGCGGCTGTTCGCCGTAGCCGCGCGGCCACCACAGCCGCGGGTCGGGCACGTCCAGTTCGAGCAGCGCGTGGCCGTCCTCGAAGGTGACCTCGGTGTCCACCCCGGCCACCGACGCCCGTGCGGTCAGCGGGCGGCCACTGCCGCCGGCGGTGCGTTCCACGGTGAGATGGATCTCGACCCGGCCCCGGTTCCCGCTGACCGTGACCAGGGGCCGGACCTGGGAGATCCGGGCGGTCGACCAGTGCTCCAGGCGGACGGGCCGCCACATTCCGGCGGTGACGACGGTCGGGCCCCAGTCCCAGCCGAAGCTGCACGCCATCTTGCGGATGTACTGGGACGGTTCGGGATAGACGTTGGGCCGGTCGCCGACCGTCTTCCGTACCGCTTCCGCCTCCTCGCGGGCCGGGGCGAAACGCACCTGGAGCTCCCCGGTACGGCCGGTGACGTCGAACCGGTAGGAGCGGTGCATGTTGCGGGTCCGGCCGAGCGTCTCCCCGTCCAGGGTGATCTCGGCCGCGGTGTCCAGACCGTCGAAGACGAGGTCGGTGCGCTCGTGCGCGGTGCCGGCCGTGAGCCGGGCGACGTAGGTCCAGGCGCGGTCGCCGACCCAGGCCACCTCGTGTTCGTTGGCGCCGATGAAAGGGTCCGGGATGAGTCCCGCGGCCAGCAGATCGCTGTGCACGCAGCCCGGTACCCGGGCGGGCAGCACCGCGTCCTCATGGCGCAGCCCCCACCCGTCGCTGAGCAGGGTGACGTCCTTCATGTGCGGCTCCCCTCACCTGATGCAAGGTCGTTCTGGTCGTGGCGCACGCCAACCTAGCTGTCCCGGTAAGCGATGTCCATAAACCGGTATAGTCCTGTGCGGTACGAGCCTGTTTGGTAGGTTTTCCGCTGTTCTTGCGCAGGTCTAACCGGTCGAATTCCGCCCCATCCGGAAACCCTCGCGTAACGATTGGGTATCACGGCGAGAGGGTGAGCTTTACCGGTTCAATTGGTCGGTGCCATAGTGCCGACAGCCCAAAGGCGGGCCTGAGCCGCAAGACAGAGGGAGCTGGGGTATATGGGGAGGAAGACGCTGGCCGTCGCCGCACTGATCGCCGTCACGGCGCTCACCGCGACCGGGTGCACCGGGGCGGCGGCGACGAAGGGCGAGTCCGCCGACGCGGCGACCGACCCGGCGAAGGTGTCCGGCACCATCACGGTCCTGACCCACCGCACCGACCTGGTGCAGAACGGCACGTTGAAGAAGTACGCGGCCGCGTTCAACAAGATCTATCCCAAGGTGACGGTGAAGTTCGACGGCATCACCGACTACGAGGGTGAAGTCAAGATCCGCATGAACACCGACAACTACGGTGACGTGCTGATGATCCCGAACGCGATCGCCAAGAAGGACTACCCCTCCTTCTTCGCCTCCCTCGGCAGCGCCGGTGAACTGAGCAAGAAGTACCGTTTCACCGACAAGGCGAACGTCGACGGCAAGGTCTACGGCCTCGCCACCGTGGGCAACGCCGACGGCTTCGTCTACAACAAGGCCGTCTGGAAGAAGGCCGGCATCACCGACTGGCCCACCAGCCCGCAGGAGTTCGTCGCCGACCTGAAGGCCATCAAGGCCAAGACCGGCGCGGTGCCGTACTACACGAACTTCAAGGACCTGTGGCCGCTGACCGCCGGCGCCGCGAGCATCGGCTCGGTCACCTGCGACGCCGAGGCCAACGACAAGCTGGCCACCTCCACCGCCCCGTGGGCCGCGGGCACCGACCTCAACGTCATCGACACGCTGCTCTACGACGTCGTCCACGACAAGCTCGTCGAGAAGGACCCCACGACCACCAACTGGGAGAACTCCAAGGGCATGATCGCCCGCGGTCAGATCGCCACCATGCAGCTCGGCTCCTGGGCCATCAGCCAGATGCAGAACGCGGCGAAGACGGCCGGGAAGAACCCCGACGACATCGGCTTCATGCCGTTCCCCGCGCAGACGAACGGCAAGTTCTGCAGCATGCTCTCCTCCGACTACCAGGAAGCGGTGAGCATCCACTCCAAGAACAAGGCCGCCGCGCGGGCGTGGGTCGACTGGTTCGCCGACAAGTCCGGGTTCGCGCAGAACGAAGGCTCGATCCCCACTCTCAAGTCCGGCGCCCTGCCTGACACCCTGAAGCCCTTCGAAGACAACGGTGTCACGATGCTGGAGCGGTCCGACGCCAAGAGCAGCGAGGTCAACGCCATCGACAACGCCGCCGAGATCGGCCTGGCCAAGCCCGACTACCGGCAGAAGCTGGTCGACATGGCGCGCGGCGTCCAGAAGGGAAGCCTGAAGGACTACTTCGCCGAGCTCGACAAGAAGTGGAGCGAGGCGGAGAAGACCGCGGGCTCCTGACGGACCGCGGGCGACGGGCCCGGTGACGGACCTCTCCTCACCGGGCCCGGCCCGCCGACCGCGTCCGCGGACGACCGAAAGGCCGACATGACCCACACCACCCACAGGTCCACCGCACGCGTGGACAAGGAGAGCACCGGCGCCGCCGTCGGCGCCGGCCAGGCGACGAGCGGTTCCCGCACTTCCCGCCCCGGCCGCGGAGCGCTGCGCAGGGCCACCCCGTGGCTGTTCCTGCTGGTCCCGCTGGTTCTGCTGATCACGTTCACCTACGTGCCCGTGGCGAACATGATCTACTACAGCTTCACCGACTGGGACGGCGTCAGCCCGGAGATCCACCTCACCGGGACCGACAACTACGTCGAGCTGTTCACCCGGCCCGAGCTGTTCCGGGTGTTCTTCGTCAGCTTCTACTACCTGGCCGCGTCCGCCGTGCAGATCGTCGTCGCCCTGTACTTCGCGACCGTGCTGAGCTTCAACCTGCGCCTGCGCAACCTCTTCAAGGGCATCCTGTTCTTCCCGTACCTGATCAACGGCGTCGCCATCGGGTTCGTCTTCCTGTACTTCTTCCAGGACGGCGGCACCCTCGACTCGGTGCTGTCCTGGTTCGGCGCGGGCACCGACCACGCCTGGCTCGGCACCCCGACGTCCGCGAACGTCTCCCTGGCCGGCGTGTCCGTCTGGCGCTTCACCGGCCTGAACTTCGTGCTCTTCCTGGGGGCGATCCAGTCCATCCCCGGCGAGCTGTACGAGGCGGCCGAACTCGACGGCGCCTCGCGCTGGCACCAGTTCCGGTACCTGATCCTGCCGAGCATCCGGCCCGTGGTCAGCCTGAGCGTGATCCTCGCGGTGTCCGGCTCCCTGTCGGTCTTCGAGATCCCCTACATCATGACCGGCGGCGCCACCGGCACCACCACGTTCGTCATCCAGACGGTGAAGCTGGCGTTCCAGTTCAACAAGACGGGCCTGGCCTCCGCCGCCGCCGTCGTCCTGCTCCTGTTCATCCTGCTGATCACCTGGATCCAGCGCCGCCTCGTGCCCGACGAAAAGGTGGATCTTGTATGAGTGCCAACGCGGTGGAGGGCCGTCGCCCCCGGGGCATCGGCTCGGCCCTCATCTACCTGTCCCTGGTCGTGGCCTCGCTGGTGGTCCTGATCCCGCTGGCCGTCGTGTTCCTCACCTCGCTGAAGACGGCGAAGGAGGCGACCGACGGAGGCGGCGCGTTCCAGCTCCCCGGCAACTGGCTGAACTTCTCCAACTACGTCACCGCCTTCCGCGACGGCCAGATGCTCACGGCGTTCGGGAACACCGCGTTCATCCTGCTGTTCTCCATCACCGGCACGGTGATCATCGGCTCGATGACCGCGTACGCCATCGACCGCTTCCACTTCCGCGGCAAGAAGCTGGTCATGGGGCTGTTCCTGGTCGCCACCCTGGTGCCGGGCGTGACCACGCAGGTCGCCACCTTCCAGGTGGTCAACAGCTTCGGCCTGTTCGACACCCGCTGGGCGCCGATCCTGCTCTACATGGGCACCGACATCGTGTCCATCTACATCTTCCTGCAGTTCATCCGCTCCATCCCGGTCTCCCTCGACGAGGCCGCCCGGCTCGACGGCGCGAACGCGCTCACCATCTACTGGCGGATCATCTTCCCGCTGCTCAAGCCGGCCATCGCGACCGTCGTCATCATCAAGGGCATCACGGTCTACAACGACTTCTACATCCCGTTCCTCTACATGCCCTCCGAGGACCTGGGCACCATGTCGACCGCCCTGTTCCGCTTCAAGGGCCCCTTCGGCGCCCACTGGGAGGACATCTCGGCCGGCGCGATCCTCGTCATCGTGCCCACGCTCGTCGTCTTCCTCTTCCTCCAGCGCTACATCTACAACGGGTTCGCGCGGGGCGCCACGAAGTGATCCGGGGCGGTTCGCCCCGCGCTCGGCCCGCTGTGAGCGGCGGGCGGGGCCGGCCGAGGGCGTCGGCCGGCCCCGCCCGCGACACCGGCGGTGGCCTCTGCGGCACCGGCCGTTGCCCTTGCTCCGGTCCCGTCGGCTGACCGCCCGGTCCGCTGACTGCCCTGCCCGCTCGACCGCACGACCCGGTGCACGGCTCCGGACCACGCCCTGACGGGCGGACGGCACCCCGTCCCCGCCCTGCCCCGCCCCGCCCTTCCCGGCCCCGGCCACCGCCGCGCCGGGGCGCCGGTCCGCGCCGGCCCGCGCCCGACGGCACCCCGCACCACCGCCGAGGGGACTGCCCGCCCCGGCGAGCGAGTCACCTCTCCGCACGTCCCCGCACGTTCCCGCTCCTCTCCGCATGTCCCCGCGTACCTCCGCACGTCCTCGTACGAGAAATCGCCACGTCGAAGGAGACGTACATGCCGAACTCCCCCCTGAACCGCCGCGCGTTCATCATCGGCACCACGGTCGCCCTGGCCGCGGTCACCGGGACACCACTGGCCTCCGCGGCGCCCGCCGGCGCGCCGACGCCGGTCCGGATCGTCGACGACAAGGCGACCCCCGCGACCCGCGCGCTGTTCGCCTACCTGAAGCGGCAGCAGGGCAAGGGCATCCTCTTCGGTCACCAGCACGACCTCTCCTACGGCTTCACCTTCACCACTCCCGACGGCAAGGCGTCCGACACCAAGGCGGCGGTGGGCGACTATCCCGCGGTCTTCGGCTGGGACACCCTGATCCTCGACGGCGACGAACGCCCCGGCGTGCCCGGCGGGACCGACGCCGAGAACATCGCCGCGCTCAGCCGGTCCATCAGACAGGGCGACGCCCGCGGCGGGATCAACACCCTCAGCGCCCACATGCCGAACTTCGTGACCGGCGAGAACTTCTACGACACCTCGGGGCGCGTGGTCGGCCACATCCTCCCCGGCGGTTCGAAGCACGCGGAGTTCAACGCCTTCCTCGACCGCATCGCGAGCGCGGTGAAGGGCGCGCGGCGGGCGGACGGCACCCCGATCCCGGTGATCTTCCGCCCCTTCCACGAGAACAACGGGGGCTGGTTCTGGTGGGGGGCGGGGCACACCACCTCCGCCGAGTACATCGAGGTGTACCGCTACACCGTCGAGTACCTGCGCGACACCAAGGGCGTCCACAACCTGCTCTACGCCTACTCGCCCAACTCCGCCTTCGACGGCGACCCGACCGGCTACCTCAAGACCTACCCGGGCGACGAGTTCGTCGACGTGCTCGGCTACGACGCCTACGACGGCTCCGCCGGATCGGAGGCGTGGCTGGGCGCCCTGGTGAAGGACCTGGCGATGGTGGTCCGGCTGGCGAACGAGCGGGGCAAGGTGCCGGCGTACTCCGAGTTCGGGGAGAGCGGCACCGAGGGCCGCGACCCGAACTGGTTCACCGGGCTGCTGGCGGCGATCAAGGCGGACCCGCTGGCCCGGCAGGCGACGTACATGCTCACCTGGGCCAACTTCGGTGGCAGCAACCGCGCGTACGTGCCGTACCCGGGCCACGCCCTGCTGCCGGACTTCGTCGAGTACCACCAGGACCCGTACACCGTCTTCGCCGCCGATCTCAAGGGGGTGTTCTCCGCTCGCACCAGGGCCGTCGGGAACGCTCCGTTCATGCACCTCGTGACCCCCACGGACCGGCAGCGCGTGACGGACTCCGAGACCACCGTCCGGGTGCGCGTCACGCCCGCGCGGGCGAGCCGGGTCACCTACTCGGTGAACGGCTCACCCGCCCGGCGACTGCACCTCGACGCCGACGGCTTCTACTCGGGCGTCTGGTCCATCGACCCGGCCTGGCTGGACAACCGCATGGTCGACCTCACGGTCAGCGCACGGGTGGGCGGCGAGACGTTCACCGACTCGGCCCACGTCCTGCTCGGAGAGGTCGCCCCCCTGCCCGCGGGGTGGGTCGACGACTTCGAGGGATACGCCGGGGACGACGTCTCCCTGAACGAGGCGTACAGCCACGTCAACTCCAACACCACCACCCTGTCGGCCGACCACAAGTCCTCGGGCACCTACGGGCTGGCCTACGCCTACGACTTCACCGGCGCCGGGTACACCGGCATCGGCAAGTCGGTCGACGCCGACTGGTCCGCCTTCACGGCCATGGCGCTGTGGCTGCAGGGCGACGGTTCCGGGAACGGGGCCACGCTCCAGATCGTCGCCGACGGCGTCTACTTCGAGTACAACGTCCCGCTGTCCGACACGAACGGCAAGGAGATCAAGGCGCCCTTCAGCGCGTTCGCGCCCGCCCCCTGGGACACCTCCCACGCCGGAGCCGTACTCGACGCGGCCCACCTCGCCAAGGTGACGGCGTTCAACCTCTACCTCGGCCACGGAAGCGGCGCGGCGACCAAGGGCGTCGTGTACGTGGACAACATCAGGGCCGAGTGACGCAAACCGCGTTTCCGCAGGCGGCAGTTCAGGGCGAGGAGACCGGCGATCTCGCTGGTCTCCTCGTGGTCCTCGCCGAGGAGTACGCACATGCGGGTCCTACAGCAGGTGGTCGGCCTTGCCGGCCTTGATGTCGGTGATGAGGGTGCGGAGGGCGTCGAGGGAGTCGGTGAGGTAGTGGTCCTCCTGGCCTGCGACGGCTATGTAGGCGTTGCCGTCGGCGTCGGTGCCGAGCCGGAAGCAGGAGCTGCCCTCGGCGCAGAAGGGGGCCTCCCAGGTGATGTCAGGCATCTGGCGTCTCCTCTGCGTGATCACGCGATGACGTCGCGGTCTTGATCCCGCGTCTCTTTGGCCAGCCTGAGTGGCCTGGCTTGGCGTGTGTGACAGGTCCTACAGCAGGTGGTCGGCTTTGCCGGCCTTGATGTCGGTGATGAGGGTGCGCAGGGCGTCGAGGGAGTCGGTGAGGTAGTGGTCCTCCTGGCCTGCGACGGCTATGTAGGCGTTGCCGTCGGCGTCGGTGCCGAGCCGGAAGCAGGAGCTGCCCTCGCCGCAGTACGGGGCCTCCCAGGTGATGTCAGCCATCTTGGCCTCTCCTCATAGTTGTCGGGCGATCTGGCGGATGAAGTCACGGGACCGCTCCGGGGGGAGCGCCATGTCTTCCAACAGGTCCAGCTGTGCACGGTATTTCGCGAGTTGACCGTCAGCGTGCAGGAAGACGGGGCCATGAGAGTTGTCCACCTGCACGGTATCGAGTTGCCGCACAGGTCCCTCGGTGTAGACGACCGTGTGCCCTGCTCCGGGGAAGGCGCCGTGGCTGAAGGGAAGGACGAGCACGGTGACGTTGTCCCACTCGGAGACCTCCAGCAGGTACTCCAACTGTGCCCGGGCAACGTCCCGTCCGCCGAACTGCATGCGAAGCGCCGCCTCGTGGATCACGGCCACATAGGGAGTCGGATCGTCGCCGGTGATCACCTTCTGTCGCTCCGCACGGTGCGCGAGACGGAGCGCGACCTCGTGCTCGGGAAGCTGGGGGACGACGGCACGGAAGATGGCCATGGCGTGCTCCGCTGTCTGCAGCAGCCCTGGTACGTGCACGGTGTTCGCGCCCCGCAGACGTACCGCGCCGGCCTCGGTTTCGGAGATGTCCAGCAAGCCTTGAGGCAAGCTACCCCGGTAGCGCTCCCACCATCCTGTTTCGCGCGGCTCCGCCATCTCGGCCAAGGCGTCGATGTACTTCTCGTCGGTGCAGTCACAGTTGCAGGCCAGCGTGCGCAGCCGTTCGGCGCTGATCCCGCGCAGTCCGGACTCCATGTTGGAGATCCTGCTTCGGTCGACGCCGAGGAGCCCTGCGGCGTACTCCGCGGACATGCCGGCTGCGGTGCGCATCCTGCGCAACTCACCTCCCAGGCGCTTCTGACGTTGGGTGAGGATCGTCCTTGGTGGCATGTCGTTCCTTCCGTGCCGCACCCGCTGTCTGGGCTATTGGCACAAGTTCACCGCATTGAGGCCATTGTTGCGGATCGCATGGCAAAAATGGCCCCTACTCTCCTACTGTACGTATCGCGCACGCTACACACCGCAACGCCGGAAGCGCACCGCGCGAGCATGCCCGCCTGCCCTGGGACGGGTGTGTCCGCGGCCAGGGCGGTAGGCCACCGGCGACCAACCCCTCACACAGCCGTGGAGTTCGCCATGCCCGAGATCCCCCTCGTACCCGCCCACTGGCGCTTCCCCGCCCACCCCGCCTCCGTACGGCGGGCCCGGCACGCAGTCGCCGAATCGCTGCCGCAGGTGCTCCGCCCCCATCTCGGCGACGACCTGGGCCTGTTGACGTCGGAGCTGGTCACCAACGTCATCCGTCACGGCGCCTGCCGGGAGGACGACGACCTGATCGAACTCGTCCTGTGGCCGGCCGACGGGCACTACTGGCTCGCCGTGTCGGACCCTGGCACCGGCAAGCCGGTACTGGCCCGCCCGGACGCGGACTCCGAGGGCGGCCGGGGTCTGATCCTCGTCGACAGCCTGGCCGCCGCCTGGACCGTCCGCCCCCGCCCCACGCGCGGCACGTCCGTCATCGCGGGGCTGTCGTTCCACCAGGGAAGTTGACCGGCGGGTCCGGCCGCCTCGTCAGGAGTCCGCCAGTGCGGCGTCGGCGGCTGCCATGACCGTACGGGTCTGGTGTTCCACCTGATGGTGCACGGGCACCCAACGCAGGCCCAGGGCCTTCTCGAAGTCCCCGCACCACCCGGTGAAGAGTTCGTCCAGGTCGCGGTACAGCCCGGGGGCGGCGTCGTCGTCCGCCGTTTCCAGCAGCCGCAGCAGAAGGCCCGCGGCGCGCAGCGGCTGGCGGCGGGCCACCACGTCCAGGGCACTGACCTGGGCTGTGGTGATCCGCCGGGGATCGTCGGCCGCCTGCCGGATGAGAGGTTCCCAGGACTCGGCGACCATGTCGTACAGACCGCCGGCCATCCACTCCAGCACGCGTCCGAGCGGGCTGTCCTGTGCCGTGGGAAGGAACCCGCGCGCCTTGTCGAGGACGGCGGTCACCTGTCGTCCGCCGTCCCTCATCAGGCAGGACAGGCCGCGCAACAGCGAGGCGGCGTCGGGGTGGGGGGACAGGTCGTCGGTCAGGTCGGTCGCCCACATGGGCACTTCGACGATCGCCGTGACGCCGCCGTACCGTCCGGGCGCGCACCAGGTGGACGCCCCGATGTTCTCGGACCCGGCTGCCAGTCGGGCGGTGCTGTGAGGCGGGGGCAGGACGTGGATCCCGGGGCTGGGGTTCTCCCAGTACAGGGCGTCGAACGTGCCGTGCTGGACCGGAATGCCGAGCTGCGCGGCGGACGTCTGGAAGGGGGTGGCCAGCCCGGGCAGACCACGGGTCAGCTGCACCCAGCTTCCGCCCGCTTCTACGCCGTGCAGGGAACACTGGAGGAACGGCCGCAGTCCGTCGATCACCTGGAACAGTGCCTGGCTCTCAGGAAGCTGCCGTGATTCGATCGGCGCCCATTCCGGCTGTTCCGCGGCGACCGGGCGGTAGGCGGTGCGGTAATAGCTCTCCGGGGTGGGGGCGGCTCCGGCCGTCGTCTCTTCGATCCGACGGGTCAGCGCGGCGCCGTCCGGGTCCAGGCACAGAACGATGTCCCAGGTGACGACGGCGGGGTCGGTTGCCGGGGACCGTCGTGCGCCGCGCGCCACCTGCTCCGCGAGGGCGATCGCGGTCGTGCCGCCGACCGGCTCGTCGGGGTGCGGCCGGGCGACCACCAGGACGTGGCGCGGCCCGTGTCCCACGGAGAGCATCACGATCGGACGGCCGCCGCGGGACGTCCCGATCCGGCGCAGGCGGCAGGCCCCCGGAAACCGGGAGACCAGCCGCCGCGCCTACTCGTCGACCTCCGCGACCGTGAGGTAACGGTTGATCATCCGCGTCGGATCAGGCGCCGCCGTTGCCCCCGCTCTCGCCGGTGGTCTCCTTCTTGTGCGGACGGATCTCGAGCTTGTCGCTCATGCCGTGTCCTTCCGGTGGTGGTGATGCGCCGCGCTTGACGGACCGTGCTGACGTGCTGCGGTCGACCTGCCGCGGCTGATGAGCAGGGCTGACGAGAGTGGGGCGAAGATGACGGTGCCCGCGATGCGGCGGCCTCGGAGACAGTGTGCCCGGCGAGGGTGGGGTCCGTCGTCTCGCCGGGCAGCGGTCACCCTTCCGGGGGCGGGGTGGGCTCCGTGCCGCTCCAGCGGAGGGTGACGTCAAGGTGGGCACTGGAGTTGGCGCTCGCCAGGACCGCGCCGAGCTTGGCGTCCAGCGTGACGCCGAAGGTGACCTCGACCTCGTCGGGTCGTCGGGCGATGCTGCGGAACTGACCGATGACGTCGGATGCGGCGGCGCTGATCGGTGTCAGTGCCTGGCGGAGGCTTTCCCCGGCGGCCTCCAGCCGGGTTCCCAGTCCCACCGGCCGGTTGCCGACGTGGGCGGGTGGGGCTACGAGGACGACGGTGCCGTCGTCGAGGGTGAACTGGATGGCGTCCGCCATGAAGGCTCCTGGATGAGTCAGGGAGAGTTCGGGCTGCTGCACAGTGCCGGTAGACGGTGCTTGCGTGGATATCCGAGTTCGTCGTCGACCTTGTCGAGCGCCGCCAGCAGCGAGGGCGGCGACTCAAATCCGTTCGCGTAGTCCAGGACCGCTCGGTAGAAGGCGGCGGACACGTCGGGATTCATCGCGTCGGCTGCGCTGAAGCAGCGTGTGTAACGGGAGGAGCGGAGCATCGCGGCTATCCGGCCCTGGGTGGTGTTGTCGTACGTCGTTACGTTGTGGTCGGCGGAGAGCGCGAAGCCGGGCTGCTTCACCCACGTCTGCTGGGCTTCCGTACTCGCCAGGTACCTGATGAACTCGTCGGCGCTCTTGTTCCCCTCGGTGAACCTTCCGACGAAGTCCGCCGAGACCTGCAGGGTGTCGGAAGAGAGCGTTACGTACGTGTACTGGTCGTCGCTCACCTCGGCCGACCGGAAAGCCATCGTGGACAGGGCGCCGTGGCTCAGGGAACACTTCTTCCTGAGCATGCCGCGGATGACATCGCGGAAGCCGAGCGAGGGGGCGTTCTTGAGGACGGCATGCCCCATGAGATCCCCCCATGCGGTCCACGCCTCCTTGACGGCTCCCTCGTGCCACGGCGCTTTCCCCGAGGCCCAATCGGTGTAGGTCTTGACGCCCGCGTCGGCGAGGAGAATGTCCGCTATCCAGTCGGCGCCCGGCCAGCCGGAGGTCGGCCCTGACAGCAGCCCGAGGCACCAGTGGCCGGAGTTGGACCGGAGAGCGGTCACGGACGAGGCAGGCTTTGGGGTCGACCTGGCGTCGTACCAGATGAGGCTCTTGACGTCGGCCTTGACGGGGACCGCGTAGACGTGCCCGTCGCTCATGCCGAGCCCGCGGAAGGGCTGCACGTACGCGCTCGTGTCGACGTCGAGTCTCTGCATGTACTTCCGGTACTTGGCGATCGCTCCCACGCTGGACAGCACGGCCAGATCGGGTTTCGCGCCGACGGCCACCGCGGCGTCGAGTTGCTGGTTCAGGGCGCGGGTGACCTGCGGCTCGACGTCGATGCCGGGGTGGTCGTGCTCGAAGTTCTTGACGACCGTGTAGAAAGCCCGGAACTCGGTGTCGGACCAGGGGACCATGATCGTCACCTTGCCCTTCTCCGGTTCGCCGCACGCGACCGGCGTCAGGAGCAGCCCGATCACCAGGGCACTGCGCAGAATTCGTGCCGTGAGTCTTCTCATGAGCGGGGGAACCTGTACTCGGCAAGTCGGGGCCGATAGGCGAGATACGCGAGCGCACCGGCGGCGGCGAGCGCCGGCAGCGCGAGCGCCGCGGGGGGTTGGTAGCTGCGCGTGCACATGGCGATGCTGATCGACGTCTGGGCCGCCAGGGCCACGGCGAACGCCGGGCTGGGGTACTGCCGGAAGCGGTGGGCGATGAGGTAGCCGCTCGCACAGACCAGCATCAGCATGACCGCCGTCGGCCCGATGAACAGGGGCCACAGCAGGCCGGGGCTGCGCCAGCCCGAGTCGAGCTGGTGGCGGTGTGCCGTGGCCTCGAGCTTCTCGAGATCCTCGAGCGATCGCCTGAGACCGCCGGTGAAGGCGATCGGGTGCTCGCCGTCGTACTCCGGCTTGTCGTCCAGCGCGTCGAGCGCCGTCGTCAGGCCCGGTTGCGTGTCGAGGACCGCCGTGTTTGCCATCTGTACACATGTGGCCAACTGGCCCTGGACGAACTGGATGTGGCTCAGTCCCTGTTCCCCGGCTCCGTTCCCCTCCGCCGCCGAGGTGAGATGGGAACTCACGCTGGCGGTGGCGTTGGCGAAGTCGCCGCCGGTGCCGGTCAGGTGCATCGCCCTGGTCCGGGCTACGGCCTCGAGCGCGGCCTTGGCCGCCTTGGCCTCCTTCGACGCCTCCTTTATGTGCCCCAGGGCCGCGTTCGTGCGGTCGGCCGCGGCGTTCTGCTCTCCGGTCCGGTTGTCCACCACCAGATACAGCAGCGTCGTCACCACCACCACGCCCAGTACGCCCGCCCTCAACCACCGCAGCACCACGATCGGATGGGGCGCGCGCAGCCGTCTGCCGCTCACCACGCGTCCGCCGCCCCGTCGGCCACACCAGCGTCCCCGAACCGGTGCCCGCACTTCTCGCAGAACCTGGCTGCGGGCGACGTCGACGCCGTACCGCACCGCTGGCACACGCGGGGCGGACCGGAGTCACCGGGAAGGGGGTGTCGCGGCTCGGTCGGCCGGCTCACGGTCTTGACCGAGTCGACCCCGACCTGCAGCAGCTTCCCTCGGGCGACGTCCCGCCGCACCCGCAGTCGGCCGTCGGGGCCGTCGACCGCCACCGCGCGCAGTTGCCGCAGCCGCGTGGTGTCGCGGAGGGATTCAGCGAGGCCGATCGCGAGGCGCAGTTCGCGGTCCGCACGGTCGGTGTCCCCGCGCAGATGGGCGTCGACGCAGGCGCGCATGGCCATGCCGAGTTCTCGTTCGTTCTCGACACGGGTGAGGTCGGAGGAGACGGCGATGCCGTCGGCGGGCGTCGAGCGGCGGCACACGGTCATGGCCGCGGTCTCCGAGCAGGGCCGGCGGCTGCCGTCGGGGAACTCGGCGTGCAGCGAGATGCGGGCGGCGCGCAGGATCTCGTCGACGGTGAGACTGTCGGGGTCGAAGCTGAGGGAGACCTGGTACTGGCGGGTCTCCGGGGACCAGGAGCCCAAGGGGACGTGTGTCACACCGTCACGTAATTGGCGGGCCGTCAGTTCCGCCTCCACGGGGCGGGTCTGCCGGACGAACGCGAGCTGGAAACGGCTGTTGAGATGCAGGCCGAGATACACCCGGGGCACCACGATCCGCTGAGCCTCGCGCATCAGGCGGGTGAAGTCCTCCGCAAGGTCGGAAGCGGTGACCACGGCCTCGGCGGTGCCGTGCAGGGCCTCGGTGATGCGGAGGAGTTCAGTGTGGTGCCAGTCGTCGCCCAGCCCCCTCGCGTGGCAGACGAACCTGTCGACGCACGACGTGAGGATGTCGCCGAGCTGCTCGGGTGTCTCGTGTTCGTCCTTGCCGTCCGTGTAGAGCACCGCATGGTGCACCGCGCCGGGGGTCTCCACCGACGCGAACAGGCGGCGGGCCCGGTCCAGCCACTGGCCGATGGCCGTGCCGCCCGCCGCGAACTGGCTGGCGACCCGCAGCTTGGCCTCCTCCCGGGCCCGGGCGTCGACGTGGGCCGGCCCACCCGTCGCCGGGAAGATCACTTCGGCCTCGTCGTTGCCCGCGACGATCGCCAGACGAGTGCCGTCGCGCAGGGTGTCGATGGCCGCGCACATCGCGCGTTTCGCCTCGCCGAGTTTGTGCCCGGACATGGACAACGAGCGGTCCATGATGAGGATCTCGGCACCGGGAGCCCGCGGCGCCGCACCGGCGGCCGAGTGTGCCGTGACGGTTATCAGGGCGTCCGCGCGCCGCTGGTCACAGGCCAGATCCGAGGGTGCGTTCACTTCCAGGGCGAAACCGAGCCCCAAGGGTGATCTGTCCCCCACCGGCGCCCCCGATCTGTCACCGCTCGATACAGTACGCATGGTGATCGCGCCCCGACGGAGCGTGTCACGAGCTTAGCTCTCCGGGCATCGCTGCGGAATGTGAATGCCCCGATCTGCCATGCTTTACCGGCCATCTCCATCTCAGCGCCGGACGGAGCCCGTTCGCCAGGTCCACCAGTGCGACGTACTCGCTCTCGGTGGGCGCGTGCGGGCCGAGAGCGCGGATCGCCTCGGACAGCTCCAGGCGGTCATGGGTGTGCAGGAAGTCCGCGTACTGGATCTCGGCGCGCAGCGCGGCGGCGGCCGCCTCGTTCACGTCCAGGCCGGGAAGGTCCGCCCTGGCGCGGGCCACGTCGTCCTCGGTGGGCGCCGGGTGGTCCGGACCGGTGAGGACCATGACGCGCAGGCGTACCGCCGCCACGCGCGCCTCGCGCTCGTATCGGAACTCCTTGGCCAACTGTTCGGCGACCTCGACCGCTTTCGCGCGCTCACCGGCCAGCAGCAGCATGCGGGCCAGGCCGAATCCGGCTGCCCCGAGCGCGGGGGTGGTGCCGAAGACCGTGTCGTAGTGCGATCGTGCGACGGCGCGGTCCCCGAGGAGTTCGGCGCACAGGCCGAGGGCGAGATGCGGCAACAGTTCACCGGGGAGTGCTCTGCGCACCGTGGCGAACGCGGCGGCGGCCCGCTTCGGGTGCCGGGCGGCCAGGGCGATCAGTCCGCAGTACCAGTCGGTCAGCCAGTGCCAGTCGGGCAGGTCCGCCGCCCGGAGGTGCGCCGCCGCCGTCGTGGCGTCCCTTCCGCGCAGGGCGAGCCGGCTCTCGGCCAGCGCGCTGCCGGCCGGGTCGGTGACGGCCGGGTCGTCGGGATCGGACAGGGGAGCGGGCAGGCCGGCCGCGATCTCGCCGGGTTCCGGTGTGCAGAACGGCGCGGGCATCTGAAGCAGGGCTTCCTCGTCCGGCCGCGCCTCGACCCAGTGGGCGAGGGGCCGGGCCGCGCCCAGCCCGCCGTGCAACGCCTCCGGCGCCGAGCCGAACAGCGCGGACACCCGGGCGACCTGACGTCCCGTCGGCGGCGCTGCCACGACCTGCCGGATGACTCCGCTGAGCTGCTCGGCGAACTGCCGCGCCGACCTGAACCGCCGCAACGGCTCGGAGTGCGTGGCCCGGGCCAGCAGCAGATGGAGCGAGTCGACGCCCGGTGCGGAGCGGTCCGTCCCGTGGGAGCGGCAGACCTCGCGCAGGGTCATGCCCAGTCCGAAGAGGTCGAAGCCGGGGGTGGGTTGCAGATGTTCCGGATCGGTCTCCGGTGGCGCGAACGCCCTCGTGTACGCCACGACCGGCCCGGTGTCCGTCGTCCGGTTGCGCACCGCGCCGAAGTCGATGAGCCGCACCCGGTCCAGCGCGCCGGCCGGGCTCTCCTCCCGGAAGCGGATGATGTTCAGCGGTTTGACGTCGCAGTGCAACAGGTCCCGGGCGTGCAGGTAGTCGAGTGCCTGGAGGATGCGGACACCGTGTGCGAGGAGGGTTTCGAGCCGGTCGCCGTCGCGGGCCGAGAGCGGCACACCCGGCACATATTCGAGGACGAGGTGTGGCCCTACCTCCTCGTAACCCAGGATGCGGACGATGCTGTCGTGCCGGAGCCCGACCAGGATGTCCCGCTCCTTCTTGGTTTTGGTGACCGACTTGTGCAGGGCCTTGAGGACGACTTCGGTCGCGAGGTTGCGGTCGTGGGCGAGGTAGGCGGCGCCGTACGCCCCCGAGCCGAGAACGCGTATGACGTCGTAGCGACCGGCGATGGTGAGGCCGCCCGGCTGGGTGAAGTCGAAACGGGTGCCGCAGTGCGGGCAGAAACCGGTGGTCAGGCCGGGCTCGCCGGCGTGGCCGCGGCCCACCGGCCGCCCGCAGGAGGGGGCGGGGCAGAAGCGGTGTGCCTCGGGGACCGGCTCCGGCGAACCCGTGGGCACGTCCGGGGCCAGGGCCTCCGGGGCCTGCACGGAGTCGACAAGGCCGAGGCCGTACCAGGGGTCCGGGCGCACCTGTGCCACACCGATGCCCGCACCGCCCCCCGCCGGCGGTTCCGGTTTCGGAGTGCGGTCCTCCGGCGCCACGCTGTCCTGGGGCAGTGGCTGTCGGTCGCACCTCTCGCAGAAGCCCTGTTCGTCGATCACGCCGCGCCCGCAGTCGGGGCGGTTGCACGTCTGAGGGCTCATCCCTGACTGTCACCCTTCTCCTCGATCCGCCGGTCGACCTCGTCGATGTAGCGCCTGACCAGCTCGCGGGCCGCCCTGAGGTCGACGGGCTCCCTGCGCAGAGCACGGGCGGCGGGGGCGTGCAGGTCGGCGAGCCGCCGGTCCTCGTCGCCGAAGTGCCGTGCCGCCCGGACGCGGTGCAGCTCCAGGGAGGTGGTGAGGTCGTCGTACACCGTGATCAGTCGGCGCACGTCGCGCTCGAACCGGGCCAGGGCGGCACGGGCCTCGCGGGCCTGGTCGTGGATCGCGGTGAGTTCCGGGTTGGGCTCCGTCCGCCGGGCCACGGCCAGCCGGACCCGCAGCCGGGGTGCGGCCAGGGGCGGCATCAGGGGTGCGGCCAGGAACCTTACGCCCCAGGCCTGGTGCAGGGCGGACGCGGCGGCCTCCTGCGCGGCGAGTTCCGCGACGGCCGTCCGGGCCTCGGCGGAGCTCACGTTGCGGGTGGCGTCTCCGTGGAGCGGCTCGGGGTCGAGACGGACGTCGTAGGCCAGGTCGGCCGGCGGGGTGCCCTCGAAGCCGAGGACGAGGCGGATCCCGCGCGACCGGGCGCGGGCGGCCATCCGCCCCAGCAGCTCCCGCACCAGGTCCTCCGGGTCCTGGGCCCGGTCGACGCCGCCCACCACCAGACAGGCGGGCGGTTTGCGGCGCAGCAGTTGCTGCCGCACCTCGGCGGGCGTCTCCCCGGAGAGCCCGAACCGGCCGGTGAGGTAGCGGCTGAGGTCGTCGGCCGACCTGCCGCGCGCGTCGTAAGCCGCGTCGATGGTGCCGAGCCCGAGGACGGTGTCCCCGGGGGCGCCGGTGAGCTCGGCGTCCGTGACGCCGGCTCGGGCCGCCGGATCGGCCGTACGCACCAGACGGACGAGCCAGGAGTCACCCACGGCGGTCGTGCCGCCGGTGCCGACGACGACGGTGCCGGACCAGCCGCCGTCGAGCAGCCGGGTGAGCTCCTGGGTCAGCGCGAGCCGCAGCGGGTCGGCCAGCACGTCCCGGGGCAACTCGCCGCGGGAGGGGCCGAGTTCATCAGTGCGGTCACCGCCGGTGAACTTCTCCAACCGGGGCAGGTGCGTCAGGATCGTCTCGGTCGGCAGCATCCAGGCCGCTTTCGCGTCGCCGCTCAGGTAGTCGGCCACCACGATGCCGATGACGCGGCCCTCGAACTCGCCGTCCGCCGCCACCGCCCCGGCGCCCGAGTATCCCGGCTCGATCCACGGGTCGCCCTGCTGCATCCGCTTCAGCAGGCCCCACTCGCCGTGCCGGTGGCCGGACCCCGCCAGCCGCGCCTCCACCCCCATGCCGAACGGCGAGCTCGCGGGAAAGCCGTACACCTTGACGGTGCCGCCGGAGAGGGGTGCCTTCCACAACGTGGTCCGGGTGCCGCAGTCGGCCGGCTCGTCCAGTTCGAGCAGCGCCACGTCACCGCGCTGCGTGTCGTGGTCGTGCACCCAGGTGCCCGGGGCCACGTGCGCGGTCCGGGTCCACTCCGGGCGGCACGCCACACTGCTGATCCGCACGTGGGAGGTGGTCCCGCCGGGAGCCGCTCCGGCGTACCGGATCACATGCGCGCAGGTGAGCACGTGCCGGTCGTCGAGCAGCACCCCGGCGCCATGGGGCGTGCCTTCCTCGTCGTCCACTCGCACACGCCACGGACGTTCACTGTGGTGATGCAGCGCCATACGCCCACGGTAGGGCAACGGGCTTTACTTTCAACCAAGTTGTCGGGAGGAGGCCGCTCCCCGTCACCTCCGTACGTCCAGTTCGGCCAGTGCCGCCGCCGCACCGCGCACGCTCACCCGCACGTACCGGACCGCGCTCCCGTCCGCCCGATGCCAGCGCCGTCCGTCCGCCGAGACCTCGACGGCCGACGACGCCGGCCGTTTCCGCCAGGTCAGCCGGATCGTGCCGACGCCCATGCCGCCTCCCAGGTCGACGATGAGGGCTGCGTGCTCGGCGGCGGGGGACCAGGCGGTGGCCGGGCTGCCGTCCACGGCCGCCTCCGGGTACAGCCCCGGCTCGGCCGAGGTGGCCGTCGCCGGCCGGCAGCGGGCCAGGTCGGGGGTGGGGGCGAGGTCGGGGCGGCGGGTCTTGAGGACGACCGTGCCGGAGAGCGTGTAGCGGCCCTGCGGTGTCTCCAGGGGGATCGGGTCCCCCGAGCGCAGCCGGACCGTGGTCGTCACGGGCCCGATCTCGATGTCGTACGACCGTCCGCGCCACCGCAGCCCCGACAGGCGCACGCCGTCCGCGAGCTGGGGCGGGAGTGTCGGGTCGAGGCGCACGGCGTCCGCGCGCAGCCGCAGACCGGTCAGGCCGTGGGTGAAAACCTGCAGGAAGCCGCCCTTGCCGGTGAGGAAGTCCTGGGCCGGGGAGCCCGCGAGCGGGTCGGCGGCGCCCGCCTTGTCGCCGCGCGCCTCCGAGAAGACCGCGAACGGGCCCCGGGCGAAGAGCTGGTAGGCGCGCCGCAGATAGGTGTACGCGGTGCAGCCAGGCTCGCCGATCGCGGCAGCGTCGATCGCGTGCACCGAGTCGGTCATGGCCGGGCCGTCCGGATCGGTGCGCGCGGCGTAGTAGTCGAGTGTGGCGGCCGCGGCCCCGTCGGGCATGGCTCTCCTGCGGATAGACGAGCAGCGCGGTGTCGGCCTGCTTGACGGGGGAGCCGTCGTAGCCGTCGTACCCTCGCGCGCCGCATCGTGGAGGAGGAGCAGCGGCGGCCGGGTTCGCCGGATTCGTGATCGCCGTTCCGCCCCGCACGCGTCCTGGGCGCTCGGCCCGTCGGCGACGCGCCGACCGGTGAGGGGTGCCGCTCCGCCGCGGCCAGCCCCTGGAGGCGGCCGCCCAGCCGCGCGGCGGCACATCGCGCTGCGCCGCCTAGCACCTGGAGCAGCGGCGGCAGCCCGCCGCGCTGGGCACCCGGGGGCCAGCCGGGGGCGAGCCGTGCGGGCTGTGAGGTGTGTCACATGTCGCGCAAGTCGCGGGAAGCTGACCAAGATCAAGCGCCCTGAAGCTCAAGTAACCCTCAGGACCAGGGAACTTGCTGGGGATCCGGGCGGGTGGGCAGGGCGGAGGCCCGGCATGATGGTCATGCAAAGGCAATCCGTGGCGGACTCGTGCCGTGCGGGGCCGAGAAGGAGGAACGCGCTTGTCACGCCAGGTACTTACGGTCAGCCCGGAGGGACCCGACGGCTTTCGGACGATCGGTGAGGCGCTGGCCAGGGCACGCAGCGGCGCCGTCGTCAGCGTGGCTCCCGGGACGTACGCGGAGAACCTGACCATCGCCACCCCGGTCACCATCGTGGCGGAGCAGGCCCGCGGCAGTGTCCGGATAGCGCCGCGCCGGGGCAGCGCGCTGGTGCTCAAGGCCGAGGCCGCCATGCTCACCGACCTGGTGTTCCAGGGCCGGGACGAGGAACTCCCCGTCATCGACGCGCCGCGCGGACAGGTCGCCATGCAGGGGTGCGAGGTCACCGGCTCCGCCTGGACGGCCCTGCTGGCCCGGGCCGGCGGCTCGCTCGCCCTGCGCGACTGCCGGGTCAGCAATCCCGGCGGCGCCGGGGTCGTGGTCACCGCCGTGGTGGAGAGTTCCGTCGAGTCCTGCACCATCGAGCACCTCGGCACCTCCGGCGTGGTCGTCGGTGAGAGCGGCCGGCTGACCCTGCGCGGCTGCACGGTCCGCGACGCCCGCGGCAACGGCGTCCTCGCCAACGGAGAGGCGCACGCCTCGGTCGAGGACTGCGACATCTCCTCGACCGACAAGCCCGCCGTCGCCCTGGAGGGACACAGCACCACGCGGGTGCTGCGGACCGTGGTGCACGACACCAGCACCGGGGTCCAGCTCGTCAGCCAGTCCCGGACGGAACTCGAGGACGTGCGGGTCACCGGCACCACCGGCGCCGGCATCGTGGTCAGCGGCGGCAGCGACCCGGTGGTCCGCCGCTGCCGTACGGCACGCACCAAGGGCCACGGGCTGCTGGTCACCGACCGGTCCCGGGGAACGTACGAGGACTGCTGGCTGGACGCGGCCCAGGCCCCCGCCCTCCGGGTGAACGGGCACTCCTCTCCCGTCCTGATCGGCCTGACCGTCAGGGACTGCGCGACCACCGCGGTGCTGCTGGAGGAGGAGTCGGCCGCCGAACTGGACCGGCTCGACGTCACCGACGCCCAGGGCGCCGGCGTCTCCATCCGCACCGGCGCCAACCCGCTGATCAGGCGGGCCCGCGTCAACGCGCCGCGCGGGCACGGGGTGGAGGTCCTGAAGGACGGCCGGGGCCGGCTGGAGGACTGCACGGTCGAGCGGGCCGGGCGCTGCGGTGTCCGGGCCGAGGACGACGGCAACGTCTACGTCGGGGGCGGAGCGGTCCTCGCGCCCGCCGCCGGCGGCGTGTCGGTCGGAGCCGACGGCATCATGACGGTGCGGGACCTGGAGATCAGCGGGGCCGAGGAGTCCGGGGTCACCGTCGACGGCGGCGGCGAGCTGACCGCGACCCGGCTCCGGGTGGCCGGCAGCGGCCGGCACGGCGTCCTGGTCGCCGACGGCGGCCGCGGCTCGTTCAACTCCTGTGAGATCAGCGGCAGTACGCAGGACGGTCTGTGCGTCGAGTCCACGGAACCGGTGTCCGTGGTCAACTGCACCGTCCGGGACAACGGCGGCGGCGGACTCGTACAGTCCAGGCCCGGTGAGCGGCTCGCCGTCGAGGGACTGACCAGCACCGGCAACGGCCGGCCGGACGCCTGGGGTGCCGACGGGACCGACGGCGGCCCGCACACCGCGGGGCAGGACGGCGAGGAGGCCCGGCTCACCCGGGCGGACGGACCCCTCGGCGCCCTCGACGCGCTGATCGGCCTGGACAACGTCAAGCAGCAGGTGCGCACGCTGGTCAACCTGACCCGGATGGCCCAGCGCCGCGCCAAACTCGGCATGTCCGCTCCGCCCATGGGCCGGCACCTCGTCTTCGCGGGTCCGCCCGGCACCGGCAAGACCACCGTGGCCCGGCTCTACGGGGCGGTCCTCGCCGAACTCGGCGCACTGCGTTCCGGACACCTCGTCGAGGTCTCCCGGGCCGACCTGGTGGCGCAGGTCATCGGCGGTACGGCCATCAAGACCACCGAGGCGTTCAACCGCGCCCTGGGCGGCGTCCTGTTCGTCGACGAGGCCTACACCCTGCTCTCCGACGGCCGCGGCTCCGGCGCCGACTTCGGCAGGGAGGCGGTCGACACCCTCCTGAAGCTCATGGAGGACCACCGCGACGACGTGGTGGTCGTGGCCGCCGGGTACTCCGCCGAGATGCAGGACTTCCTCGCCTCCAACCCGGGCCTGGCCTCGCGTTTCTCCCGGACCGTGGAGTTCGAGAACTACGCGGTGCCGGAACTGGTGGCGATCGTGGAGAGCATGTGCGCCGGGCACCAGTACGTGCTCGACGACGCCACCCGCAAGGCCCTCGCCGTGCACTTCGAACGCATGCCCAAGGACGCGGCCTTCGGCAACGGCCGTGCCGCCCGCCAGGTGTTCGAGGAGATGGTGGACCGCCAGGCCACCCGCCTCGCCACGCTCACCGACATGACCGACCAGGACCTCCAGCTGCTCCTCCCCGAGGACATCGGGGAGGAGGCCGCCCGCGCGGCCGCCGACGAGGCCGGCGGGGGCCCGGACGGCGACCCGCTGGCCCGCCTCGGCGACCTGGTGGGCCTGGCAGCCGTCAAGCGCGACGTCACCGACCTGGTCAACCTGCTGTCCGTCACCCGCCAGCGCGAGGCGGCGGGACTGCCCGCGCCCCGCATCAGCCACCACCTGGTCTTCACCGGGCCGCCGGGCACCGGCAAGACCACGGTGGCGCGGCTCTACGGCGAACTGCTCGTCTCGCTGGGCGTGCTGCCGCGCGGCCAGCTCGTCGAGGTGGCCCGCGCCGACCTCGTCGGCCGGTACGTCGGCCACACCGCGCAGCTGACCCGGGAGGCCTTCGAACGCGCCCTGGGCGGGGTGCTGTTCATCGACGAGGCCTACACGCTGACCCCCGGCGGGCCGGGTTCCGGGTCGGACTTCGGGCAGGAGGCGGTGGACACCCTGCTCAAGCTCATGGAGGACCACCGGGACCAGGCGGTGGTCATCGTCGCCGGCTACACGGAGGAGATGGAACGCTTCCTCTCCTCCAACCCGGGCCTGTCCTCGCGCTTCTCCCGGCGGGTGGAGTTCGCCGACTACTCCTCGGACGAACTGGTCACCATCGTGCGGCAGCACGCCGCCGCCTCCGGCTACGAGTGCGGGCCGGGCACGGGCCAGGTGCTGCGCGCGTACTTCGAGTCGCTCCCGCGTGACCGGTCCTTCGGCAACGCGCGGCTCGCCCGTCAGGTACTGGAGGGCATGATGACGCGTCAGGCCGGGCGGCTGAGCACGATGGCCGCCCCCGGGCTGGAGGATCTGCGGCTGCTGCTTCCCGAGGACGTGGCGCCGGGCAGGGCGGTGACCGGATGACCCGGACCGTGGGACGGCGCGGCGGCCCCGTGCCCCGGCCCGGAAAGGGCAGCGGTTTTGGCGGCGGTCCCGGCAGCGGTTCCGGCGGCATGCGCCGGCCGCGGCTCCGCAGGCCGCGGCTCCGTCGGGCGGTGCTGACCCTCGTCACCCTCCTCTCCGCGTCGGCGGTGGCGGCCGGGCCGACGACCGCGACCGCGGCTGCCCCCGTGTCCGCCGCCGCGTCCGGGGATCCCGTACGGCTGCCCGTGATGCCGTCCCGGCTTCCGGCCGGCGCCGACTGCACCGGCGGCTCCGCCACGG
Source organism: Streptomyces sp. NPDC020996 (assembly GCF_040641355.1). NCBI lineage: Bacteria > Bacillati > Actinomycetota > Actinomycetes > Kitasatosporales > Streptomycetaceae > Streptomyces > Streptomyces sp. NPDC020996. Next base: position 141,315 of record NZ_JBFADM010000001.1, on the reverse strand, counting down.
TCGCCGAGGCCGTGCCCTGGGAACAGGTGAACCTCCAGCTGTCCAGGACACGGCAGTTCGGCACCGGCGCCGGGGTGACGGTGGCCGTCGTCGACACCGGGGTCTCGGCCGAGGCGCCCGCCCTGGCGGGCCGGGTCACCGCGGTGGACGGGGCCGGTGACGACTGCGTGGGCCACGGCACCTTCGTGGCCGGGCTGATCGCCGCAGCCCCGGTGGACGGCGTCGGCTTCGCGGGGGCGGCCAGGCAGGCCCGCGTCGTGGCCGTGCGGGGCACCGACAAGCGGGGCGCGGCGACGGACGGTACGGTCGCGGACGGCATCCGGGCGGGGGTGGACGCCGGAGCCCGGGTGATCGTGGTGTCCCCGGCTCTCACCCGCGATTCCGCCGCCCTCCGGCGTGCCCTCGCCCACGCCGCCGCCCACGACGCCCTGGTCGTGGCCGCCGCGGCTCCGGACGCCTCCCGCGACGGCGCGTCCTCCGCCGCACCGCCCGCCGACTACTGGCCGGCGGCCTCGGACGGCGTACTGTCCGTCGTCGACGTCGACGTGCGGGGACAGCGGCCGCAGGGCGCGTTCACACCACGCCACGCCGACCTCGCCGCCCCGGGTGACGGCGTCCTCGGCATCGGTCCCCGGGGGCGGGGCCACTTCATCGGCTCCGGGCCCTCGCTCGCCGCCGGGTACGTCGCCGCGGCGGCGGCCCTGGTCCGGTCCGCGCATCCGGACCTGTCCGCCGCCGAGACGGCCCGCAGACTGGTCACGACGGCCTACCCGGCGGACGTGCCCCGCCTCGACCCGTACGGTGCGCTCACCTTCGTACCGGGCGCGTCCCCCGGCCCGGCGGCGCCGGCCGACCGCTCCGGGCCGGTGCGTCTCCAGACGGACGAGGCCGGTGCCCGGGCGACGCGACGCGCACTGTGGCCGGCCGGTGCCGCCGCCGGCCTGATCCTGGTGACCGTCTGGGCCGCCGTCATCATCCCGAAGGGCCGCGCCCGCCGCTGGCGCCCATCCGGGAACGACACCTCGACGGCGGGCTGACCACGCCGCAACGGCGCCGGGCGCGGCCGTACGGGCGGACCGACGCGCCCGGCGACGGCCGCCTCGGGCGCGCATCGAACAGTGGTGGCTTCATGGACTTGCGGCCTCGGCTGTGACGGGATTGGTGAGCGAGCCGAGGCGATCGATTGTCACGGTGACCGCGTCGCCCGCCCTGAGCGGTCCGGTTCCTGCGGGTGTGCCGGTCAGCACGACGTCTCCGGGTCGCAGCGTCATGGCTGCGGAGATGTGGGCGACGAGGTCCGCGATCGGCGTCAGCATGTCCGAGGTCCGGGCACCTTGCCGCAGCCTGCCGTTGACCAGGCATTCGATCCGCAGGTCGTGTGGGTCGACGCAGGATGCGGGGACGATCGGCCCGAGCGGGCAGAAGGTGTCGAAGGACTTGGCGTAGTCCGGCGATGCGTCGGAGTGCTGGATGTCCCGGGCGGTCACATCGTTGGCGCAGCAGTACCCCGCGATTCCTTCGAGCGCGCCGCGGGCGGTCACGCGGCGCATCGTCCGACCGATCACGACGGCGAGTTCCGCCTCGTGCTCGACCCGTGCGGATTCGGCGGGCAGCACGATGGCCCGGCCGTCGCCGATGACAGCGCTGGGCGCCTTGAGGAAGATCTGGGGCCTTCGGGGTGCCGGGCGTCCGACCTGGGCCGCATGGCCGGCATAGTTCAGGCCGACCCCGATGATCTTCCCCGGACGGAGGTCCGGCGCGACGCGGGTATCCGTGGGAATCACCAGGCCCCGGTGACGGGACCGCGGTCGTCCGTCGGGCTGCTCCGGGCGATCCTCGCCACGATGCGGTCGAGCACGGGCAGGGCATGGGCCAGGAGGCGCTGCTCGTCGTCGGTCAGGCCGTCGGCGATGGTCCGGGCGAGCAGGCTGACGCGGTCGGAGCGGTCGGCTTCGATCGCGCTCGTCCCCTCCGGGGTCAACGTGAGGATCCTCTTGCGTGCGTCGGCCGGGTCGGGGCCGACGGCCAGGAAACCGGCCTCGGTGAGCTCCTTCACGGTGGCGGCCATCGTCTGGTGGCGCACTCCTCGGCTGGCCGCGAGGTCGGCCGTGGTCATCGGTCCTTGCCGGTCGAGCAGGTCCAGGACCGTCGCCGGGATCGAGGCGAGGCGGTCGGAGGACCGCGTGGCGCGGACGAGGGCGCCGACCGTGGTTCTCAAGGCGTCCGCGAGGCGGTCGGGCGAGGGCACGGGCTCTTCGGGCTGCTTGGGCCCTTCGGGCTCTTCGGGCTGCTTGGGCTGCTTGGGCTGCTTGGACATGCGGTCATGCTACCGGGAATGCAGGAGAGACTGTACAGTCCAGGCTGTATATGTGGCAGAAGGGAAGTTCTGATGAAGCTGACCAAGCACGCGCATGCCTGCGTGACCGTGGCCAAGGAGAGCGCGCAGATCGTCATCGATCCGGGCACTTTCACCCCCGACGCCGCGCAGGCGGTGGCGGCCGCCGATGCCGTGTTGATCACCCACGAGCACTTCGACCACTTCGACGAGGAGCTGATCGCAAGGTCGCTGGAGACCAGGCCCGAGCTGCGGGTCTACGGACCGGCGTCGGTGGTCGAACGGTGGTCGGCCCGCCGCGGCCAAGTCACAGTCGTAGCCGCGGGGGACGACGTCGCAGTCGCTGGTTTCGACGTCTCGGTCTTCGGTGACCTGCACGCCTCCATCCACCGCGACATCCCGCGCGTGGCCAACGTCGGCTACCTCGTCGACGGCCGCCTCTACCACCCCGGAGACGCCTACCACGTCCCGGACGCCCCCGTCGACACCCTGCTGCTGCCCACGAGCGGGCCCTGGACAAAGCTCGGCGAGGCGGCCGACTACGTCAGAGAGGTCGCGCCCAACAACCTGATCCAGATCCATGAGGTCATGCTCGGCCCGATCGGACAGCAGTCGACCGCCCGTTTCCTGAGCCCGGAGATGCTCACCGAAGTACCCCTCGCGATCGTGCCGATCGGAGAGACCGTCGCGGTATGAGCCTTGGTGTGTTCAGGCGGGGCGGCCGCGGCCGGAGGGCGGCCGCCGCCCCGCACCTGCCGTCGGCACGGGATTGCCCCCTGAGCGACGGGACCATGGGAGACGTGCTGTTCACTCGGCGCTTGCGATCAGGTCGGCGAGGGCCCTGCTGCCTGGCCGGCCTTGCCGGCGAGGCGACGGAGCACCAGGGCGCGCCGTGTCCGGCACGGCGCGTGGTGTCGCCGCCCGGCCGCGGCGCGGCCCGCACGGGTGTGGCGCGGCCCGCACGGGTGTGGTCCCCCGGTCGATCCGGGCGGTGGCGACGACAGGCGGCCGACGACAGGCGGCCGGCGGACTGACGGCCGCCAGCGGCGGACTGGCGGCCGACGGGCGGCCGACGGGCGGCGGACTGGCGGCCGGCGGGCGGCGGACCGGGGCTCGGCGAGCGGCGGCCCGCAGGCCGCCGCCAGGCTAGGGGCGGCCGCGCAGCCGCGCGGTCGCCCCTAGCCGACCCGGAGTCAGGTCCCGGCCGGGGCCTCGCCGGACGGTTCGTCCAGTAGTGCGGTCTGGATGAGGACGCCCTTGCGGCGGGCGATGTACTGGGCCCGGCCGGGCGGCAGGTTGCGTGGCTTGACGGTGCCGAACAGGTAGCCCTCGGACGGCGGGCAGGACAGCAGCACTCCCGGTGTGTTGACCTCGTCCAGGCGCCTGAGCAGCGGGTCGTTCAGGCCCCGGCCCGCGCCGGTCGCGGACCGCATCACCACCATGTGCAGCCCCACCTCGTGCCCCAGGGTCAGATGGTCGGACAGCGGGTCGAAGGGGTGGCCCACGGAGAAGCCGCCGCCGACCATGTCGTAGTCGTCGACGAGCACGAACAGCCGGGGCCCCGTCCACCAGTCCGCGAGGCGCATCCGGCCCGGGCTGATGTCCGGTCCGGGCAGCCGGGTCGCGATGGCCCGGGCCGAGCCGTCCACCAGTTCCCGCAGGGCGTCCATCGACACCGCGTGCCCGAGGCGGTACTCCTCCGGCACCGCCTCGACCAGCGTGCGGCGGTAGTCCACCACCAGGATGCGGGCCTCGCTCGGGCTGTAGCGGGCGGTGACCGCCGAGGCGACCAGCCGCAGCAGGTTGGTCTTCCCGCTCTCCGTGTCGCCGATGCCGATCAGGTGCGGCGTACGGCTGAAGTCGTGCCACACCGGCGACAGGGTCTCCTCGTCGAGGCCCAGCGGGACGCGCAGTCCGTCGCCCAGCTCCGGCTCCGGCAGCTCGGAGACGGACAGCCGGTGCGGCAGCGTCCGCACGGGCGGCGCGGCCGGGCCCGGCCAGCACCCGGCGACCCGCTCCACCAGATCGGCCACCCCCTCGGTGAGGTCGTCGGCGCTCTCCCGGCCGTCGATGCGCGGCAGCGCCGCCAGGAAGTGCAGCTTGCCGTCCGTCGTCAGGCCGCGTCCCGGGCTGCGCGGCACGGTCCCGGCCTTGCGGATGTCCACCACCGAGTCCATGGCGTCGCCCAGCCGCAGCTCCAGCCGGGTCGCCGCCTGGTCGCGCACCTGGGGGGACAGTTCCAGCCAGCGCGCCGTGGCGACGGCCAGGTGGATGCCGAAGTTCAGGCCGCGCGCGGCGATCTGGTTGAGGGTGGGGAGCAGCGCGTCGAAGTCCTGGCGCAGCGTGCCCCAGCCGTCCACCACCAGGAAGACGTCGCCGTGCGGCTCGTCCGCGAACTCGCCGGCCGCGCGACGCCTGCGGTAGGTCGCCATCGAGTCGATGCTGTGGTCGAGGAAGAACTGCTCACGCTGGTTGAGCAGCGTGTTCACCTCGGCCACCGTACGGCCCACCCGCTCGGTGTCGAGCCGGTTCGCCACGCCGCCGACGTGCGGCAGCCCGGCCAGCCCGGCCAGCGTTCCGCCGCCCAGGTCCAGGCAGTAGAACTGCACCTCGCGGGGGGTGTGGGTGAGCGCGAGGGCGGCGATCAGGGTGCGCAGCACCGTCGACTTGCCGCTCTGCGAACCGCCCGCCACCGCGATGTGCCCGCCGCTCCCGGACAGGTCCACCACCAGCGGGTCACGCCGCTGTTCGAACGGCTTGTCCACCACACCCACCGGCACCCGCAGCCGGCCGAGTCCCGGCCAGTCGGCGCAGACCAGTCCGCGTTCGGGGTCCTCCGACAGGCCGGGCAGCAGTCCGTCGAGGGTGGGCGGCAGGTCCAGCGGCGGCAGCCACACCCGAAGCGCCGGCGGTCCGGCGTCCCGCAGCCGCTCCACGGCCACCGACAGCAGGGAGGGCGCGTTCTCGTCCTCCTCCGCCGCCTCGGGCTCCGGCTCGGGCAGCGCGGCCGGTGAGCGCGGCACCACGTAGTCCGCGGTCCACGGCACCACCTGGCTGGCGACCCGGGCCCGGACCACCGCGCCCCCGCGCGACCGGTACGCCCCCGACACGTACGCCGCCCGGAACCGGGTCAGCGCCTCCACGCCGCTCTTCAGGAACCCGGCGCCCGGCTGCGACGGCAGCTGGTAGGCGTCCGGGACACCCAGCACGCCACGGCTCTCCATGGCCGAGAAGGTGCGCAGGCCGATGCGGTACGACAGATGGCTCTCCAGCTGGTGCATGCGTCCCTCGTCCAGGCGCTGCGAGGCCAGCAGCAGGTGCACCCCGAGGGACCGGCCCAGCCGGCCGATCATCACGAACAGGTCCATGAAGTCCCGGTGGGCGGCGAGCAGTTCGCTGAACTCGTCGACCACGATGAACAGGCTCGGCAGCGGCGCCAGCGGCGTTCCCGAGGCGCGGGCCTTCTCGTAGTCCAGTGCGGAGGTGTAGTTGCCGGCCGCCCGCAGCAGCTCCTGACGTCGTATCAGCTCGCCGTGGACGGCGTCCCGCATCCGCTCCACCAGGGCCGCCTCGTCCGCCAGGTTGGTGATCACCGCCGAGGTGTGCGGCAGCTCCTCCAGGCCGAGGAAGGTGGCCCCGCCCTTGAAGTCCACCAGGACGAAGTTCAGCGTCTCGGAGGAGTTCGTCAGCGCGAGCGCCACCACCAGGGTGCGCAGCAGCTCGCTCTTGCCCGAGCCGGTCGCGCCGATCAGCATGCCGTGCGGGCCCATGCCGCCCTGCGCCGCCTCCTTGATGTCCAGTTCGACCGGGGCCCCGTCGGCGCCCACCGCGACCGGGACGCGCAGCCGGGCCGAGCCCGTGCTGCGCCGCCACAACGCCGCCGGATCGTGGCGCCGCAGGTCGGAGATGCCGAGCAGGGCGGTCAGCTCCGTGTCCGTGGACAGCGGCTCGGCGCTCTCGGCGGTCAGGCCCATCCGGTACGGCGCGAGCATCCCGGCCAGCGCCCGGGCGCCGGCCGGGCCGACCGCGTCGGGGCGGCCCAGCAGCGTCGACTGCTCCTTGCGGCTGCGGTCGGTGCGCACCAGCCGCATCCCGTCCGGCCGCACGTCCAGCCGCAGCGTGGTACGTCCCGGCCGCCACCGCAGCGCCTCCGACAGGTCGAGCACGACGACGTTGCGCAGGCCGGCGCCGTCGAGCCGGTGCCCGGCGGGCACCCGGCCGCCGTCCACCACGAGCACGGTGAACGGCTCGTCACGGCCGGGAACCGCCTCCGGGTCGAAGGCGGGCCGCTCGGTGAACTCCACGCCGAGCAGGTCCTCCAGGCCGCCCAGGTCACCGGCCACCATGCGCGTGGGCCCGGCGCCGTCCTGCTCGTACGGGTGCAGGTTGTGCGGCAGCCACTTGACCCAGTCCCACTCCGCGCGCCGCTCGTCGCTGACGCACAGCGCGATCCACAGGTCCTCCGGGGCGTGGAACACCGCCAGCTGGCACAGCGCGGCCCGCACCAGGCCGCGTACCGCCGCCTCGTCGCCGCGCAGCAGCACCCGGGCCCAGGACCGCAGGTACAGCGCGATGGGCTGCTCGGGCACCGTGCTGTAGGCCCGCATGAACCGGCGCAGCGCGTGCGCGCACATCGGGTCGAGGTCCTCCACCGGCTTGGCGGACACCGGGGCCAGCCGCATCGCCAGCTGCTGGTCCCCGACGGCCACCCGCACCTCGGCGAAGTCCTCGTCCCGGGTGCGCCGTTCCCACAGCCGCGTGGTCCGCACCATGGAACGCAGGGTCCTGGGCTCGGGATGACGCCAGGCGAGTGCCAACTGCTGCTCCACGACCGCCCGGTGGACCTTGCGCCGGGTCTGCGACAGGTAGCGCAGGTAGTCCCGGCGCTCGCCGCGCAGCCGCTGTTTGCGCTCGCCGCTCCTGCGCATCACCTGGCCGACCACCATCAGGGCGGAGCCGAGGACCATGACGCCCAGCGCCACGTACGTCAGCGCGCCTCCGCTTCCGCCGGGCCGCAGGAACGCCAGCATCATGGAGGCGGACATCATGCCCATCGGCAGGTAGGTCCAGACCGCCGAATTGTCCGGAACCGTTTCCGGCAGGGTCGGCGGCTCCTGGAGGGCCAATTCACCCTCGGGCATTTCCGGCCCGCGCCTGCGGGCAGGGCGGCGGAATAGGACGACGCTCAAGAACGGGCTCCTAACCGTGGCGCGCTACTCATGGACCGGGCCAAGAGTGCGAAATCCCCGGGGCGTTCACGAATGCTTCGGGGTGTCAGTAGTCTGCATCCGTTCAACTGCCAATACCAAGTGCGTCGATGACATTCCTGGAAAGCGTGGCCCTCCAATGACTGACAGCCCGGTGGCGTCGCTGTGCCACCTCACCGTCCGTGCCCCGGCCAGGACCATCGACCTGGCCGTCCCCGCCGACGTTCCCGTCGCCGACCTGCTGCCCGCCGTACTGCGCTACTCCGGCGAGGAACTGGAGGAGAACGGCCTGGAACACGGAGGCTGGGTGCTGCAACGGCTGGGCGAGGCACCGCTGGACGACGAGGCCACCCTGGAGTCCCTCGACCTCAAGGACGGCGAGGTGCTCCACCTGCGTCCGCACGCCGACGCGCTGCCCGAGGTACGGCTGGACGACCTCGTCGACGGGATCGCCGAGGTCACGCGCGAACGGCTGCACGGCTGGGGCCCGGAGGCCGGCCGCCGGCTGTTCCGCGCGGCCGTCGCGGTCTGTGTGCTGACCGCGCTGGGGGTGCTGGCCTGGCCCGGCGGCCCGGTCGTCGCCCGTGCGGTCACTGCCGCTGTAGCCGGTCTGCTGCTGCTGGCCGGGGCGGCCTCGGCCGGCCGGGCGGTGGGGGACGCGGCGGCGGGCGCGACCCTCGGCCTGCTGGCGGTGCCCTCCCTGGCACTGGCCGGCTGGCTGCTGCCCGGCGGTGACCTCTCCGGCCCGCACGCGCACCACGTCCTCGGCGCGCGGCTGCTGGCCGCGGGCGCGACGGCCGCCGGCGCGGCGACGCTGGCGGTGGCCGCGACGGCCGTGTACACCCCGCTCTTCATGGCCACGGCCGTGGTGGCGGTCGCCTCCGCCTGCGCGGGGGCCCTGGTGAGCGTCGCCGATGTGCCGGTGGACGGCGCGGGCGCCGCGATGGCCGCCGTGGCCGTGCTCCTGGGGGCCTTCGTCCCCGCCCTGTCGTTCCGGCTCGCCGGCCTTCGGATGCCCCCGCTGCCCACCAGCCCCCAGCAGTTGCAGGAGGGCATCGACCCCTACGACGGCGGCGACGTCGCCACCCGGACCGAACTCGCCGGCGCCTGGATGACCGCCCTGTACGCGGCGACCGGCGCCGTCTGCGCCGGCTGCCTGGCCGCCCTCGCCCGGCAGCCCGGCCTTCCCGCGGGGCTGACCGCGGGCGTGCTGTCGCTGCTGCTGTTGCTGCACGGACGCGGCATGGTCAACGTGTGGCAGCGGCTGGCGCTGGTGGTCCCGGGCCTGTGGGGAGGGTTCCTGCTGGCCGTCGCCACCGCGGCGCGGCTCTCCCCGGCCGACCGCCCGGGGTTCGTGGCGGGGCTGCTGGCGCTGGCCGCGGTGCTGGCGGTCGCCTCCTGGACGGTGCCGGGCCGGCGGATGCTGCCGTACTGGGGCCGCGCGGCGGAGCTGCTGCAGTCGCTGCTGGCGATCGCCCTGCTGCCGCTGACGCTGTGGGTGCTCGGGGTCTTCGGCGACCTCCGGGCCCTGGGCGGCTGACCGCCGCGCACACGCCCGGCGGGCGGCCTCGCCGGACCGTCCCAGGGCGGCCGGGGCCCTGCCGCCGTACGGCGGGATCCCGCTGACGCTGCCGCTGCCGGTCACCACCGACGACGCCCGCGGGGCGGAGAACCCGCCGAGGACGGCCGAGGACCGGTTCGCCGCGCGACGGCCGCCGCGGACGGCGCGGCCCCCGCGGACGTCGCGGCCCCGCGGACGGCGCGACTCCCGCGGACGGCGCGGTCGCCGAGACCGTCGTACGCCCGGCCGTGCACGCGGCCGCCACCACCCGGTACGACGCCGAAGGCGGCGTCCGCTGCCTCGTCTCCCTCGCCCCCTCGTCCCCCTCGTCGAAGACGGCCGAACCGCACAGAGAACGGAAAGGGCACTCCATCCCATGCAGTCCAAGCGCGACCAGGTCCAGGCCCATGCCTTCGCCATCGGCAGGCTCACCTCCGGAATGCTGCTCGCCGATCCGGACGCCCCGGAGAGCCCGCTGGCCCGTACCACGCGGGGCGCGGCCGTCGGCGTCCTCGTCGCCGCGCTCGTCGGGGCCGGCGCGGTGGTGTACGGGCTGATCTCGCCCGGCGGCGACGACTCGTGGCGGGCCTCGGACACCCTGATCGTCAACCGCGACACCGGCGGCCGCTACCTGTACCTCGACGGCCGTCTCCGGCCGGTGCGGAACTACGCCTCCGCCCTGCTGATCGGCGCGGGCGACCTGAAGACCACCGACGTGCGCGGCGCCTCGCTGCGCGGCACGCCCGTCGGAACCCCGGTCGGCATACCGGGGGCCCCGGACTCCGTGCCGAGCGCGAAGGACCTGGACGGCGGCGCCTGGCACGTCTGCTCGGCCCCCCGGTCCGCCGGCTCCGGCTCCGGCTCCGGCTCCGCCACGGTGACCACCCTCGTCGCCGGCGCCCCCGTGCCGAGCCGGCCGATGGCCGACGACCAGGCGCTCCTGGTGAGCGGTCCGGACAAGACGGCCTACCTGGTCTGGCGGGGCAGCCGGCTCCGGCTGGACCGGGCCTCCGGCGCGGCCGTCTCCCTGGGCTACGGCTCCGTCACACCGCGCCCGGTGTCCGCCGCGTTCCTGGACGCGATGGTCCCCGGCCCCGACCTCGCCCCGCCCGCCGTGCCGGGCCGGGGCGAGGCCGGGCCGTCGCTGGGCGGCGCACGCGGCACGGTGGGACGGGTGTACGTGGTGCGGGTGCCCGGCTCGGAGGCCAAGTACTACCTGCTGCGGAAGGACGGCCTGACCCCGCTCACGGCCACCGGGGCGGCGCTGGTCCTCGGGGATCCGGCGACCCGGGAGAAGGCCTACGGCGGCCGCTCTCCGAAGGCCGAGCCGCTGGGCGCGGACGTGCTCCGGGACCACCTCGCCCCCGGCGTCCGGTCGTCCGGGTCCGCCGACGCCGCGGGGCTCCCGGACTCCCCGCCCCGGGTGGCCGGCGTGCCGGACGGTCTCACGGCCTGCGCCCAGGTGCAGGCCGTGGACGGGGTGGTGCGCGTCAGCACCGTCCTGGTGAGCCGGGACGGGCTGGCCCCCGCGGCCCAGTCGGCGCCGGGCGAGTCGGCGGCGGCGTGCCTGCCGGTGGACGCCGTGGTGGTCCGGCCGGGCCACGCGGCCCTGGTGCGCACGCTGGGCGCGGGCGGCACGGCGGTGGGCGGCACCACGTACTTGGTGGCCGAGGACGGCGTGAAGTACCGGGTGACCTCCAGTGACGCGCTGAAGGCGCTGGGGTACGCGGACGGGGACGCGGTCACGCTGCCCTCTCCGCTGCTGTCCATGCTGCCGTCGGGACCGGACCTGGACACCCGGGCCGCGGCGGCCGGCGAGCGGACCGGGACCACTCCTCCCGCCTGCGGGAAGGCGCCTGACGCCGGAGCCCGGTGAGCGGCCCGCGGCGGCACGCGCGCCGGGGACGGCACCGGGGTGTACAAACGTGCAGAGTCTGTAGGACCAATAGCTCAGATGTCCCTCAATTGAGAGCGTTCTCATGCCGGTTGGGCCCTACTCTCGTGCAGGTTCCTCCCCCCGGCGGTTCACTGAGCGCGGACGACGTCGTGGTCGACGGTGCGCCCAGGGGTCCGGCAACCACGCGACACCCGTGAGCACAACCCTCGGCGCAACCCCGAGCACAACCCCCCACCCCCCCGCACACTAAGGAAAGACCGAGTAATGGATCGGCCTCCCTTCCGTCCGGCAGCCGCCGTCTCCGCGCGGCAGTGCTTAGGTATTTCGACGCTCGAGGTGGCGCGGCAGATGAAATTGGTCGGCGCTCCCGTCGACACCGACACGGTCGCCGCCTGGGAGAGCGGAACTCACCGCCCCACCGAGGGCGAACTGTTCGCTCTGGCGGACGTGCTGTGGTGCCGGACCATCGAATTGATGGGAATAGCGCAGCCCCGCACCCTGGCGGAGCTGCGACTCGCCCGGCAATTCACCGTGGCGAGGCTGGCCCGGGACATCGGAATGCCGGTCCACGACTACGCGAGGGCCGAGGAAAAGAATGAGTGGCCGGGGAATTTCCTCCAGACCCTCGCCCTTCTGCACGCGCTGAACATCTCCTTCCGGCAGTTGGAGGAGGTGACAGTGCTGTGCGCCCCGATGGACCCGGCCCTGGACCCCGGCCCCGCCCGCCCCGGCCGCTGACCGGCCGTTGACCGGCCGTTGGGCCGCACGGTGGCCCGGCGGAACGCTCGGTGGAGCGCTCGGCTCGCGGCGCCGGAGACGGCCGTACCTCCCGGCGTCACCGCGGTGACGCCGGGAGGCCGACGTGGCACGCTCAGCCGGAACGCTGGTCGAGCAGTCGGACGAGCTTGCCGCTGCGCGGGTTGACGGCGAGCTGTTCCAGCGGAACGTGCTCGACCGTCAGCGGGTGGATCATTCCCGCTTCGACGTGCTCACCGAAGGCCGGGCGGAGTTCGCCGAAGCGGGCGACGACCCGGGCGGCGAACCGCTCGGGGTCCTGGATCTCGCCGGCGATCCGCAGGACCAGCTCGTCCTTGGAGTCGCGGCGCCGCTGCACCGCCTGCATACCCGAGATCAGCTGCTCGCCCGACACCTCGTCGACCACGGCCCGCAGATCCTCCAGGTAGACGGTCATCGGTCCGACCCTCGCGCCGGTTTCGGAGCGACCCAGCAGGCGGAAACGCCCGTCCTCGTGGTCCACCCACTCCGCCACGTCGCCCACGGGATAGCGGATGACCGGCATCAGACGCCGGACCAGATCGGTCGCCAGCACCAGTCCCGGCCGGCCCGGCTCACGGATCGGTTCACCGGTGTGCTCGTCGACGATCTCCACCAGTTTGTGCAGCCGGTGCACGCGGTGCACCCGCGTGTCCGGCTCGCCCTCGACCGGGGCGGCGAGGACACCGGCGTCCACGGACGCGTACCCCAGCGAGCGGATGTCCGCGCGGGGGAACGCCTTCGTGATCAACGGCCGCTGATCCTCGTGGAAGGCCTCACCGCTGAACAGGAAGAGGCGGACGGACGCCAGCGACTCTCCTCGGGCGACGAAGTGTGCCGCGACGCGGGCGAGGGTCGTCGGTGTGGCCAGCACGACGGTCGCCTGCTGTTCCGCCATCGTCTCCGCCACGACCTCGGGTGAGGGGCTGCCCGCGATCGGCAGGTGGACGGCGGGGACGGAGGCTTCCTGGAGGGCGAGCGTGTTGAACAGGAAACTGGCGTAGAGCTCGCCGGCGTAGAAGAGGTTGGCGACGCGGTCGCCGGGACGCAGGCCGGCCGCCGTGCATCCGTCCGCCCACAGCCGTGCCATGGCGTGCAGTTCGGCACGGGTGAAGACGGTGAGCTTGGGACGGCTGGTGGTCCCGCCCGTCCGGAACACGACGCCCTCCAGCTGGCGGCTGGTCAGCACCCGGTTGTTCTCGGTGGTGTTGGCCGCCCAGAAGCCGGAGTGGTCGATGACGGGGAGGTCCTCCAGGCGCAGGATCCCGTCCGTCTTCACCTGCGCGTAGAGGTCCCGGTAGTAAGGGGAGTTGCGGCGGGCGAACTCGACGAGTTCCCGGAGCTGTGACGCGGTCATGTCGGATTCCTTTGCCGGGGTGGTGCCGTGGGGACGATCGGGGGGTGTGCGGCCGGTCAGCCCGCGCTCCACTTCTGGTTGCTTCCGCCGTTGCAGTCCCACAGCTGGAGCCGGGTGCCGTTGCCGGTGCCGCGGTCCTTCACGTCGACGCACTTGTCCGCCTGCGGGTTGACCAGGTCGTGCGCGGCGTTGAGCCGGAACTGCTGGGCGGGGTTGCCGCTGCACCTGGCCAGTTGGATCACCGCGCCGTTGCCGGTCGAGCCCCAGGCGACGTCCATGCACAGGCCGAGGGCCCGGACCGTGCCGTCCGCCATGAACCGCCAGGTCTGCTGCGAGGCGCCGTTGCAGTCCCAGATCTGCAGCGGTGTGCCGTCGCCCCCGGAGCCCGTGACGTCGATGCAGCGGCCGGAGGCGTAACTCCGGATGGAGACGCCCGGGGGCGTCGCGGAACCGCCGCCGGACGACGTCTTGTCGCTCGTGCCGGACGAGGTCTTGTCCGAGGTGGTCTTGGTGGTGTCCGACTTCCCGGACGTGGATCCGCCGGCCTGGCCGCCCGTGGTGTGGCCGGTGGACTTCCCGGCGCTCGTGTGCTTGCCGCCGTCGCCGCTGCTGCCGCCCTGCGAGCCCTTTCCGCCGGTGGACGTGACCTTGTCGGCCTGGGTGTGCGTGTCCGGGAGCCCGGCGTCGTGCGCCCCGGAGTCCTTGCCGGACGGGCCGCGCGCCGCAGATCCGGCTCCGGCGGTCGGGGACGCCGACCCGATGGCACCGTAACCGTCCTCGCCGGGGCCGCCGAGGACGGTACCGGGGGTCGCTCCGGCCGCCTGGGCGCGGCTGCCGTCGTCATCGCCGCCCACCAGGAACGGTACGGCCAGCAGCAGCGCCCCCACCATGGCGGCTCCGGCCAGCAGGCTCTTGTGCGGCCGTCCCGCGGGGGCAGCGGGCGTCGGCTCGGGCATCCCCGCGGGGGCCGCCTCGGCCTCCTCCGGCTCCTCATCGCCGGCCGCGGCGGCGGTCCCCGCTTCCGCGGCGCCGGCCTCGGGAGCGGCGCCGGCACCGGCCGTCTCCGGCTCCTGCGCGGCCTCGCCCGCGGCCTCGCCGGTGGCCTCCGGGCGCCGGGCCGGACCGGACGCGCCGTGTGCCGCGGGCTCGGGACCGGGGAGGGCGGCGGTGGCCGGCTCCGGCAGTTCCGCCGGCTCCTCCGGGGTGGCCGGAGCGGCCGGGGCCGACGAGGGCGACGCGGCCCCGGCCGGCCCACCGGCCTCGGCGGTCCCGGCCGCGGCGGCGTCCGGTCCCTGCGCCGGGGTGCCGGGCCGGTCAGGGGTTCTCTGCGGTTCCTGGGGCTGCGAAGGGGTCATGTTTCCTTCTCGGGTAGGACAGGGACGGTGTGGAGGGTGTGGCGATCCTGCGGCCGAGGCGCCGTCAGGTCCCCGCCGGCGGAGGTGCGCCGGCGGACTCCCGGGTTGACTCTGCGGCATTGGCTGACGCCGCGGCAGCGCGGTCGGCCGGGTCCGCCGCCCCGTCCCGGTGGGACGCGCCGGGCAGTCGACGGATGGGCAACCGGTTGAAGGCGGCCTGTACTTCAGGTGCGAAGAGCGCCAGGTTCCGGCGCAGCAGGCGTTCGCGATCTTCCGCACTGAGCCCGAGCTCGTCAAGTCGCTGCTGTCCCGGGGACAGTTGCCAGAAGGCTGCGGCCTTGGAACCGTACGCCAGCCCCTCGACGTCGTGCTGCGCCACGGGTGTGGCCAGCAGTTCCGGGGAGTCGAGCAGCGTACGGAGCTCGGCGGCGACATCCTGCTCGGCATCGGACTCCGGCACGGAGGAGCTTCCACCGGAGCCGCTCTCGGCTCGGTCGAGGTCCGCGCCCTGGTGGACGTCCGCGGCTTCGGAGCCGGGGACGGTCGGGGAGACCTCGGCGGTTTCGGGGACCTCCACGGCTTCGGGAGTGGTGGTTTCGGGGCCGCTCTCGGCTTCGGACGTGAGTGCGGGCTCGGGGGCCGCTGTGAGGGTGGGAGTGGCGGCGGGGGCGGGGTCGGCTTGGGAGGTGTCCGTGGCCTCGGGCACCTCCATGGCTTCGGCGGTCGCGGTGACTCGGGGGGCGGTTTTGGCCTCCGAGGTGTGCGGGGGCTCGGGGGCCGCCGTTGCCTCGGGGGCTGCCTCGGCCTGGGAGGTTTCCGCGGCTTCGGCGGTTGTTGCGGTTTCGGGGACCTCCATGGCTTCGGAGGTGGTCATGGCTTCGGGGGCGGTGCCGGACTCGGAGGTGCCTGCGGGCTCGGGGGCGGACATGACGTCGGGGGCGGCTTCGGCTCCGGCGTCGGTGGCGTCGGTGGTGTCGCCCGGTGTCCGCTCGTCCGGTCCGGCGTCGGTGGCGTCGCTCTGCGGACGAGTGGCGGCGGAACCCTCCTCCGCCCCGTCCACCGCAGCGGCGTCCGCCGAGTCGCGCGCGGCCTCGGCCTCGCTGCCGGACCCGACGGAAGCAGCGTGACCGGTCCCGTCGCGTCGCACGGCCGGGGAACCGTCGCCGGTCCCACGGTCCGGTCGGGCTAGCAGGTACTCCCCGCCCCTCCGGTACAGGACCAGCGGGCGCCCGTCCGATCGGTCGCCGGTGGCGCGGGTGCGGACGGTGCCGTCCTCTCCGACCACGGTGACGTCGGCGCCGAGCACGTCGGCCGCGTACCGGGCCGCCGCCTGCTCGGTGGCGTCGTCCCAGACACCGTTCCCGGGGGCGACCGCAACCGGGTCGCCTTCGGGGCGGGCAGAGGCCGACCCGGCCGGCAGCAGGGCACGTTCCTCGCCGGTGAGCCCCGGCAAGCCGTCGGCGACGGCGGACCAGAAGCCGTTGCCGTCGCCCTCGGGCGCGACGAGGGTGTGGACAGTGCCGTCCGGGCCGGTGAGCGACGGCGCCCGCCCCGGCGTGAAGGCGGGGCGCCAGGCGCCGGAGCCCGCCGTCCACGGCACGGAGCCGTGCGCGGGCCGCGGCGGCCGGACGGACTGGGGCGCGACGGACTCAGGGGCGCTGTCCGCCGAGGGCGACAGCGCGGGCGACGGCGCGGGCAGCGCGGGCGTGCGCCGGTCCTCTCCGGCGGGGAGCGCCGGCCGGTAGTGCCGGTCCTTCAACTGGAGCACGACGCGCGGCAGTTCCTCCTGCTCAGCCTCCCGCTCCGCGTCCTGATCCCCGGACGGCGGCGGCGTGAAGTCCTGGAAGGCGCCGTCCGCGCCGACGACCGTGATCCGCGCCCCGAAGTGCCGGGCGGCCAGCGCGGGCAGCAGGTCGGCCGCGCCGTGGTCCCAGCCCGCGTCCTTCGCCGCGTCACCGGAACGCAGCAGCTGCGCCCGTGCGAGGGCAGCGCGCTGTCGGGCCGGCAGCTCGGCGTGCAGCGGCATGTGCCCCGAGGCCTCGAACTCGCGGCGTTCGGGCGTTTCCGGCGCGAAGTCCACGCCGCTCTCCCGCAGTTCCGCGTCGTCGAACCTGTCCTTCGTGTCGGGAGACGTGAAGGGCAGCAGATCGTCGTCGCGGGTGTCGTCCAGCTCATCGGCGAGCCGGCTCCGCAGGTCGCGCACGATCTCCTGACGGTCCGCCGCGGTCGCCCAGTGCCCGAACTCCTCCGGGGACGCGTGGTACACCCCTTCCGCCAGGGCGTGGAAGAACCCGTCGCCGTCGGCAGGGACGTCATGGACCGTGTAGAAGACGCCCTCGGGCGAGACCAGCCGGTCCGGCGTCCCGTCGGGTGAGGTGAAGCGGGCGGCCGGCGCACCGGGGCTCGCCCCGTCCTGCCGGGGCGCCCGGTACACCACCGGCGGGGGCTCGGTGAGGCCCTGCCGCCGCTCCGGTTCACCGGACCGTCCCGGCTCCGCGGGCAGCTGGTGCCAGCGGGTGAGCCGGTCCGCCGCGGCCCGGACCCGGTGGAACTCCGCGGCGGCGGCCTCGGCCTCGTCGAGCAGGGGCTGCAGGAGCTGCTGCTTCACCACGTCCACCGGGTCGCCGGCCTGTTCCTGTCCCGGCGTGGTGTCCGGCTGGTCGGCGAGCGTGCGGCGCTTCTTCCAGTAGGCCTCGTCGGCGGCGATCCAGGCCTTGGACGCCTTGGTGACCTGGTTCCAGGCGTCCGCGACCCGGGCCGGGAAGTTCGCCTCGTCGATCAGGCCCAGCTCGCGGGCCGTGTCCTCGTGCACCACCGTGATCAGCTGCGTCCGCGCTTCGACGGCCCGGACGCGGCGGACCCGGCCGAACAAGTGACGGGAGCGCTCCACCTCGGCGACGCCGAGCCAGTCGGTCGGCACCGCGAACACGAAACTCCGGCCGGCCGGCTTCTCGGTGAGCTGGGCGCCGTCCGCGGTGCCCCGCGTCCAGCGGTCGGTGGCGGAGACGTTGGGTCCCGTGAGGTTCCCGGAGGGCACGACCGACCCGACGGTCTTGGCGGCCACCGCCGCTGCCGCGCCGACGCTGGAGTCGTATCCGCTCGTGCGGGACCGGGCCTGGCTCGCGGCCCCGGTGTCCCGCTCCGCGATCTCCATCGTGCTCTCCGGCACCACCGCCAGCAGGGTGGCCCGGCCCAGGTCCGGCCTGGAGTAGAGACGGAAGTCGCCGTGCGCGCTGCCCTCCCCGTTCAGGCCGGGGACCGTGTAGCCCTCGGCGGTGCCGCTTTCCGCGAAGAAGGCCGCCAGCGCCGCGTCCCGGGTCGCGTTGTCGAGCGCGAGCGCCGCCGCGGTACCGGGACGGGTGAGCCCGCTACGGGAGGCACGCGCCGATGCCGCGTCCAGTTCCGCCCCGGAGAGCTCGCGCGGACCGTCGCCGTCGGGGGCCACTGAAGTCCCGTACGCCTCCCCCAGCGCCACGGTGGCGGCCTGCCGCAGGGTGTCCAGGCCCACGACCCTGCGCACCATCCACCCGACGGCGGGCGGCCGGAAGGGGCCGCGGGTGCCGTCCGGGAGCCCGGTGGACCGCCAGGTTTCGATCTCGCCCTCGGTGACGCCGGGCGTCCACCGGGTGACGGTCCGCGGCGGCCGGGCCACGGCGGGCGGACCGAGCGGGTCGTCCGCCGGCGCCGACCGCCGGCCCGGCGCGGTCATGCTGAGCGGTACGTACTCGCGCAGCGTCCCGACCGTGTTCTCCTCGTGGATCGGCGTGCCCTGCCCCGTGTCCAGCGTCAGCCGGAGCCGGTATCCGGTGCGGTACTGGGCGTGCGGTTCGCGGGCGTAGAACCGCTGCGTCCGGGTCCGCGTGCGGGAGAGGCCCTTCGACGTCTGCTCGGAGGTGACGACCGACCCGTCGAACGTCGCCGGAACCGAAGCGACTTCGCCCGGCCGCGGGTCCCGCTTCGACGGGACCGTCAGCACGGTCTCGTTGATGCCGATCCCGTAGGCCCTGGAGCTGCCCGTCGAGCCGCCGCGCGACTCCGTCACGGTCGCGATGCGGGTGTCCTCGATGTTCACGCCGTGGTCGAGGCCGTCGAACCGCGACTCCTCGGCGACCAGTTCGACGCGGAGGGTGCCCAGGCGGCTGCCGAGGCGGACTCCCATGATCCAGCGGCCGACCCGGGTACGCCCCGTGCTGCCGCCGCTGGTCATCTGCTCCCGCAGGGCCCGCAGGGCGCGGGGGGTCACCAGGGAGCGCACCCGCTCACGGTCCGCGTCCCCGACCCGCCAGGCCTGAAGCTGCCGGTCGAAGTCGGCCAGCACCCGGGTGGCGTCCAGGGAGTTGACGGGGTAGGAGCCGAACGGGTGGTCGTGCCACCACGTGCTGGTGGTCCATTCGTGCGACGTGTACAGCGGCACCTCGCCCAGACCGTCCCGGAGCAGTCCGAGCCGGTGGGCCGTCTTCTCCCCGAGGTGGCCGAGGTAGCTGTCCGGGAGGATGAGCCGGACGCCGGCCGGACCGCCGCGGTGGAAGGGCGTGAGCACCGGGCGGAGCAGCCCCTCGAGGTGGACGGAACCCGCGATGTCGTGCCGGGTGTCACCGGCCACCAGGACCTTGTGGCCGCCGTCGTCGGCGTTGGCGTCCGAGGTGACCGTACGGATCACGCTGGTGGTCTCGGTGCGCGAGCTGCCCCGGCCGTAGCGCAGGCCGTGCGTCGAGATGAGTTCGGTGCCGCCGGGGTGCGTGCCGTACCTGCCGCCGGCGGTCAGGGCCAGGGCGAAGCTGCTGCCCGTGGTGACCGATCCCGCGATGTTCAGGTCGCTGCCGATGGCGAGCTCGGTGCCCATCTTGACGGGCTTGGAGATCACGCGCAGGTCCTGGACCCGGACCTGGTGCACCAGCTCGGCCACCCGGTGCCGCAGCAGGCCCTCGGCGAAGAACGTCGCCCGGGAGCCGGCCGGACCGGACGCCTGGTCGAAGCCGCTGGTGAGGGCCTGCGACTGGAAGAGCCGCACCATGGCGTCGTGCGGGACGGCCCCGGTCCGCGTGAAGTGCCACGCACCGCCGGACAGCCCTGCCATGAGGTCCTGGGCGGCACCGGCGAGCGCCAGGGGCGAGCCCACGCTGACGGTCTGATGGGCGTGGCCGCGGAACACATCCCAATCCCGGGCCTCGCCCGCCGCCTCCTCGTCGAGGGCGGCCGGTACGCCGTCCAGCAGGGCGCGCGCCCGAGCCTGGCTCAGGACCTGGAAGGGGACGACCGGCTCGGCGTCCGGCGCGGACTCCGTGTCCGGTGCCGGGTTGGCGGCCGGTGCGGACTCGGCGTTCGGTGCCGGGTTGGCGGCCGGCGCTGACTCGGCGTTCGGTGTCGAGTCCGCGCCCTGCGCCGAGTTGGCGTCCGGTGTGGACTCCGCGTCTTCCTCAGACTCGGCGCCCGGCGCCGACTCCGCGTCCGTTGCTGTCTGCTCATCCGCCGCCGTCTCAGCGTCCGTTCCTGTCTGCTCGTCCGCCGCAGGCTCGGTGCCGGCGTCCGACGGCCGGCTCTCGCCGACGGAGTCGGAGTCGGGTCCGTGCGTGGCGGGCGGGCGCTCGCCCACCGCCCGGTCCTCCGGTACGGAGTCCAGCGCGGGGAGCGTGTGCTCGTCCGGCACGGCAAGCACCACGCGGCCGGTGAACGGCGTACCCGCCTCGCCCCCGATCAGGTCCCGGCTCTCCTGGGGCCGCGCGCCGAGGGTGCCCAGCGACAGCGCTCTCGGCACCGAGCGGTAGCGGGCGAAGCCCTCGACGGCCACCGTCAGGCTCAGCCGGTAGCTGTGCAGGTGGGACGGGCGGGCGCTGGCGGCCAGCGGCTCGAAGGTGACGCTCGCCCCGTACTGCGTGCCGCGGCCCCGGCTGCGCCCCCATATCGCACGGCCCGAGACGGTGGCGTGGTCCGTGACACCGCTCCGCGCCTCCAGGCCCCAGCTCGTGGTGTCGTTCACCGCGGAGGAGCCGTCCAGCCGCTCCGTGCCCGGGGCGCTGGTGCGCAGGATCAGGTCGTTCTGGGTGCCCTCGTAGCGCCGCTGCGTCAGCTCGCCGCCGATACGGAGGGTGAGCTGCGAGCGTGTCCAGGTGGCGCGCGGAACGTCCAGGGGGATGGTCAGTCCGGTGGTGGTGATCACCCCCAGGTTGCCGGCGACGCTGTGGTGGGAGAGGGCGTTGCGCACCCGCAGGGTGTTCTGCAGCGCCATGACGAAGTGCTCCCGGTCGCGCCAGCGGGCATCGGCCGGGTCGGTGAACGCCTCCAGAGGCGCCAGGACGCCCGGATACCGCTCCGCGGCCGCCCGGACCACCTGGTCGGTGAAGGTCCCCAGCCAGCCCTTCGACGCGCCTGCCGGTATCTCACCGTCCTCCCAGCGGAACTCCTCGGGTCTGCTCATGCCCAGCAGCGCGGGGCGGTCGTCGGCCAGGTACGCCGGGGGGCGGGGCTCGTTGCCGTGCCGGGTGCGCAGGGTGGTGCCGTCGTCCCAGCCGGCCAGCCGGCGGGCCTCGGTGTGGGTCATCCGGTCCAGACTCCAGGTCTCGAACCGGACGGTCTCCGCGCTGCCGCTCCGCCGCACGTAGACGGTCTTGCGGACGTGGTAGAGGACGGTGGGCACGTTCTTCGCCCGGCCGACGACCTTGAGGGCGCCCGAGCCGCCGAACGCGCTGCTGTCCGTGACCGTGTGCTCCCGGCCGACGATGCCTCCGGCCATGACCTTCCCGAGGACTGCGAATTTCGCGCTGGGGCCGACGGTGACCTCGACGCCCAGGGTGGACGAGCGGGAGAACGTCCGTTCGTTCCTGGCGGTCTGCTGGAGCGTGTTGCGCATCTCGAAGACCTGGCTCTCGGTGAGCAGCACGGCCTCCCCGGGCACGACCCGGTCCACGACGAACGCGCCGAGCGGTGCGCCGTCCTCGTCGAACAGCACCTCCGTGGCGACGCCGCCCCTGGCCAGCCGGTCGGCGGCCCGCTGGAAGTGCTCCGCGCCGAAGAAGGCGGAGAGGTACGCGTGGGCCGCGGTGCCGGGCTCCGCGCCGATCTCCGCCACGAGCCGGTCCCGCAACGGCCTGATCGGTCCGAAGCCCTCCGTGTGCACCAGCCGGTAGTCGGCGTGCTCGTCCAGCGTCATCCGCTGCGGCACCCGCCCCGGCTCGGCGGGGGAGGTGGCGCTGTCCGCGAGCCGCACGGTCAGTCCGTTGCGCACCGAGAAGGCGAACTCGTTCCGCGCCGCAGGGGAGTCCGCGGCCGCACCGACGACGGTGACCTCGTACCGGACGTCGTCCAAGTGCAGGTGCGAGCTCTCCGCCGCCCGGCTCTCCACCTGGCTGAGCGTCTGGTCCTGCAGGGCGTGCTCGTGGGACTCGGCGACGCCCAGCGAGAAGTTGACGCGGCCGAAGCCGGCCACGCCCGACGGCGGGCCGACCGTCAGACCCAGCCCGATCCTCGCCTTGTTGCCTCCCACGCCGGTCCGGCCGTCGCCGGTCTGGCTGCGGTGGGCGGCGTCGATCTTGACGGGGGTGGCGTGGACGTCGGTGAACCGCTCCCAGTTGCCGTGCGGACGGGTGACCACCCGCAGCACCGTCCTCGTCCCGTCGCCGAACGCCGGTGACTCGTACCCGTCGCCGGTGAAGACCTGCGGCGTGGCGTCCATGGCCCGGCGCAGGTCTGCGAGCGCCTCGCGCAGGCCGGGCTCGGCGTTCGGGCCGCCGAGACGCCCGGCGATCTCCGCCACCACCAGGTCGGCACCGCGCAGGGCGACCCGGCTGTGGCCGTAGCTGTGGGAACGGTCGTCCCCGTCGCCGTATCCGGACGTCAGGTACTCGGGCAGCCGGCTGCCGTCGGTGAAGACCACCGGCCCGTCCTCGGCGGACGGCGCCGGCATCGTGCGGTCCACGCGGGGCGGGCGGTGCGTGTCGAGCTGCGTCTCGATACGGGAGGGGGCCGGCGTCCGCTCGCGCGGGGCGGCGCCGTCGAGAGCCTCCGGTTCCGGCTGACCGGCCTCCTCACCGGCTCCCGGCCGCTCCTCGTCGTCCTCCGGCTCGGGCGCGGCCTGGTCCTCCGGCTCGGGTGCGGTGTCGTCCTCCGGGTGGGCGTTCGGTGTGCTCGCGGACCCGTCTGCCGGGGGCTGGAGGGGTGCGTCGGCCGCGACGGTACCGCCGGACGGCTCCTCCTGCCGTCCTCCGGACGACACCTCCTCCTCGGGAACCGGCACTTGCTGGTACAGGTTGTTGATCTTGAGGGCGGATGCGGCGTCCGGCATGCGCGTGCCGTCCAGCCAGAACCTCACCGTTTGGCGGGTGACACCCAGTCGCCCGGCCACGGCCGTCTGTGAATCCAGGGTGCGGACCAGTTCGGTCAGATGGGACAGGGTGGTCCGGTAGGCGTGGAGTTCCTCGGGGATGACGCGTTCGGCGTGCTCGGCGATCCGCTCGCGCATCGCCTGGTCCGGGGAGGACCTGCCGTCCCGCCAGTCACGCACCGTTTCCGGGCTCACCCTGACCTCCCCGTCGCTGAACGCGTCGGCCAACGCCGTCCACGCGGCAGAGGGGTCCCGGTGCTGCTCCTCCTTCGCCCACAGGAGTTTGAGGATGCTGCTGAAGGGCGCGGCGGGGTGCTGTCCCTGAGTGCCGTCCGACGGGTCCGACGGGTCGGCCAGTGCGAGCCGCTCGGCGGTCTGACTCAGGGCCTGAGGTCCGTCTTGCTGGTCGGCGTCGGCGGGCGGTCGCCAGGCGTCGGCGGACGGTGCCGAGTCGTTCACCAGCCGCTCGACGAAGGCGCGCAGCTCGCCGCCGCTCCTCGGCGGCAAGTCGGCGATTCCGCTGGTCATGAGGCCCAAGTCACGCCCGGCCACGAACAGTGTGTGATGGGCCTGCTCCACGTCGTCGGTGCGCACCAGCTGCAGCCTGAGCGGCCGGATCCGGGCACGGTCGGTCTCCACCGCGCCGGGGAAGGGTGCTTCGGGTTCCGCGTCGGGGACGGGTGTTTCGGGTTGCGTGCCGCTGAACGGCGCGTCGGGCTCGGCGGCGGGGCTCGGCTCGGTGTGCGGGTGGGCGTTGCGGTTGAGCAGGTTCACGACGGACTGCCAGACGCGGCCCGCCCACGCGCCGAGTCTCGCCGGCAGCTCGGTGATCATGTCCCAGATGCCCCGCAGGTGTCGCCGCAGGCGGTCCCACACGGCCGGGTCGGCGTCACCGTCGAGCGGCCGACCGTCCCGTGCCTCCTCCGCCGGACGCCGGGCGTCCGAGGTGTCATCGGTGGCGTGCCGCGTCCCGTCGGACGCGTCATCGGCACCCGCGGTGGTCTCCTCGGCCGGGCCGCCGGCCTCCGTGGAGGGCGCCGCGGTCTCCTCGTCCGTACCCGGCGCCTCCTGCTCCTCCGGCTGCTGATCGTCCGGCCCGGCTTCGTCGGCGGGGGCCGGTTCCGCCGCTGCCGGAACCGGACGGACGTCGACGATCCTGCCGTTCTCGGACAGGACGTCGAGCTCCACCCCGGCGAATGAGCCGCGGACCCTCGTTCGCCCCGGGTGCGTGGGGTCGGGCACGGCCGCCTGCGGGTCCGTGGTCTTCGAGATCATGTACCCGGCGTAGCGCACGTCCTCGCGGGACCACCCGGCGGGGAAGCCCGCCTCGTCGTGCGCGGTGAGCGGCGCCCCGGGAGCGAAGACGTTCGCCAGAAGCCCGTCGGTCTCGGTCTGCTTGTACGTGGGAACTCGGGCGCCCGGTGTGCTGTTCGCCGCGGTGCCGGCCTCCCGTAGCGTTCTCTCTCCGCCGAACGGGTCGGCCAGTTCCAGGGCTCGCGCGAGCGCGGTCCGCGCCCGCGCCGGGTCGGCGGCGGCCGACGGCAGCCACCCGGCGGACGTCGGCGCGGCCGCGTCCAGAGCACGGAGCACGCCCGCCAGTTCCCGGGGTGCCGTGGGCAGACCGAGGAGCCCGGGCAGGTCGTCCGCGGCCGGCGAGCCCCCGTCCGGCCCCACCGGGACCACGTGGTGCGCCTCCTGCGGGCTGTCCACGCGGGCCAGCGACACACGGACCAACGGAGCCTGATCCGCCCGCGGGGTGCCGCCGTAGGCGCGGTCGACGGCCCTGCGCATGCGGTTCCAGAGCTGGTCCGCCACCGCGGGATCGGTGCCGTGGGCCGGCTCCAGGTGGATCCGGAAGGTGAGGTCGAGGCCGCGCTGTCCATTGGCGAACAGCACGTGGCTGACGTCGACGGTCCGTCCGCCGTGGGGCAGCGAGACGGGCACCGCGGCCGTTTCGCCCACCGGCTGCTCCGGAGCCGGCTCGGTGCCGCCGAGCGGCGACCACGCCGTGGCCGGCGCTGCCCGGTCCAGGTCCTGGACCAGGGCGGTGAGGTCGGCGGCTGTTTCGGGCAGGCCCAGGAGTCCCGGCAGCCCGTTCAGCAAGTCCGTGAGTCCGTCGGGTGTCACTCGCAGGACGTGATCGGCTCCCTCCGGGGTGTCCGTACGGAGCAGCGACAGTCGGACCGCCGGTGCCTCCGTCATCCTCGCGTACAGGCCGTTGTAGCTGCCGGCCACCTTCTCCATGTACGTCCACAGCGCGTTGAGCAGGGGCGCCGGAACACCGGGATCCGGAGCCAGATGGAGCCGTGCGGACAGGTTGTGTTCGCGGGCACCGTCGGAGTAGAGCACCCGCTGGACGGAGAACCGCGTCTTCCTCCCGTCGCGGGAGACGACCGCGGGGACGGAGGCCGTCTCGGCGACCGGATTGGGCCGGGGCCAGCTCAGGCGGGGCTGCACGGGCGTGGGCCGGTAGGCGACGTGCCGGCCGTCCCGGACCAGTCCCTCGATGCGGACTCCGTCGGCCTCGCCCACCCAGTGGTAGGTTCGGCCGTCCTCCAGCTCCCTCCGCGTCTCCGTCGCCACCGCCGCGTCGTGCGCCCTGGCCACGGCGTCCAGCACCTGCCGGGGTGTCCACTCGGTGGGGAACATGACGTGCTCGGGTCCGTCCGAGTGCATACGCCAGCGGGACGGTACGGCCGCCCGCGGGTCGCCGGGCCGCACGGCGGGGTCGAGGAACCAGACGGTGGCCCGGTAGGTGCCGTTCTCCTGCCGTGGGCTGTCATCGATCAGGAGACCGTGCAGGCTGAGGTCCTGTGCGGGCTTGTGGTGGACGCCGGTCCGGGTGCGCCGGTCGCCGTACCTGGACAGGTCCTCGACCCGCTGCCCGAAGGCGGGTCCGCTCCTCGAACCGGAGACCGGCGGCGGTACGTAGCCGGGGGCAGGCCCGTCGGGCTGGCTGTCCGAGGGGCGGAACCCGGTGAAGACGCCGTGGCGCAGCTCTCCCTCGATACGCACTCCGGCGTACTCACCCACCCAGACATGGCTGCCCGGCCGGCCCGGAGCGCTGTGGACCCCGCCGTGCCGCCGGGCGTCGAGGTACGCCTGCTCGGCGGCGTAGACGGCGTCGTCCTCCGTCCAGTGCGCGGGGAACATCATCTGTCCGGCCCCCGGCCGCTGCGGGGTGCCGGCCGGGTCCGCGACGTCGAGGTACGGCGAGACGTCGCTCGCCGGCCGGGGACGGGCCCCGGGGGCGTCCGGGTACTCCGCGCGGTGGGTGCCGTTCGGGTTGAGCGTCCCCTCCACCACGACCGGGCCCGGCCGCTCCGACATGCCGCTGGGCGGGAGATGACCGCCCGTACCCAGACGCGGGTCTCCGTGGAGCACGGTCTGCCGGACATCGAGGGAGAAGTGCGCACGCTCAGGCAGTTCGTCCCCTCCGGACGGCGCGGTCTCCGTGGCGGGGGACGGATCGCCGGCGGCGTGTCCCCCGGTGGCCGCGAGGGCCCTCTCCACGGCCGCTCCGATCTGCCGCAGATGGCGGGGTGGAATCCACCAGCGGCCGGCGGCCGTGCCCTCACGCGGGTGCGCCATGTCCAGGTCGGGGCGCCCCCACTCGTCCACCCGCGCGGGGCCGTCCATCAGCGCCCCGTCCGCGTAGACCGGGCGCCGGCCGGCGGCCACCTCGCGGTACTCGTCGTGCAGGCCCAGCAGGTGCCCCACCTCGTGGGCCAGTACGTCGGAGTCGGTGTCGAGCGCCCAGTTCAGAGCGTTCACCCGGCTGATCTCGGGGTGCAGCCTGATGTGCTGGTGCGCTTCCTCGGCGGTCCTGACGAAGTCGAGGAACACCCGGAACCGGTCTCCGTTGGGTAGACGGGAGCCGCGGTTGTAACGGGCGTCGACGCCCTGCTGCGCCCGCCGGGCGACCTCGTTCCTCTGCTGGTCGGTGAGGGACGCGCCGTCCGCGTCGTCGAGGAACACGCGTACCACCGCGCTGGTACCGAAGTCCCCGCCGGGCAGCCGGTACCGGCGCGCCTCGAAGTGCCTGATCGCGGCGGGCGTGATGTAGGGGGCCAGGGGCGTCGTCTGCTCGCGGGGCGGAGTGACCGCAGCACGGCCGATCTCGACGCCGCCGGCGAACCCGGGCCCGGCGTCCCCGGCGCCTCCCGCGCCCTCCGCCGTGCTCGGTGCGCCCTCGACGGGGGCCGAGCGCGCACCGGAACGCCGGATCCGTCCCGCGTTGAAGCCGGGTGTGCCATCGCCGCTGCGCGGGCTGTCGTCGCCGGGCCGGCTCGTGTCCAGGCCGGGCCAGCCCTGTGTCGTGTCGAAGCCGGGCCGGCCTTGCGTCGCTTGCGAGCCGGGCTGGGCTTGCGCGGTGTCGGACAGCCAGTCCCCGACGGGTCCCATGGCGCGCAGCGACCGCTCCCGCGGCGTCTCAGCTTCCTGCCCGGCCGCTTCCTGCCCGGCCGCTTCCTGCCCGGCGGGGTCCTCCCCGGCCTGAGCCGTGCCGGGGGCGTCCGCCGTATCCGTGAGGCCCCCGCTGCCTGCCGGTCCCTGAGCGGACGAGGCACTCGGGGACGACGGAGCGGACCGCTGTCCCGGACGAGGGGAGCCCTGCCCCGCGGGCGCCGCGCCGGGGTCGACCTCTGCACTCGCCCCTGCCAGGGAGGTTTGCGGTGCCGGAAATGCCCGGTGGTACAGGTCGTTGATCTTGCGGGTGGAGGCTGTGTCCGGGATTTGTCTGCCCTTCACCCAAAGCCCGACACGGTCCGGGTTGACACCCAGGTGCCGGGCCACGGCCGTCTGCGTCTTCAGTGCGCGGAGCAGGTCGGTCAGTTGGGACAGGGCGGTCCGGTAGGTGTGGAGTTCCTCGGGGATGACGCGTGCGGCGTACGTGGCGATCCGCCTGCGCATCGGCCAACGCGGCACGGACCTGCCCTCCTGCCAGTCATCGAGCATGGCCTGGCTCACCACGACAGCGTCGTCGCTGAGCGCGGCGGCCACAGCCCACTGCGCGGCAAACGTGCTCTGGTGGTTCCTCCGCTCCTTCGCGTACAGCAGTCTCAGAACGGTGCTGGAGGACAGGATGGTGTCCTGCCGCTGAGCGCCGTCTGTGGTGAGTCCGCTGGGAAGTTCGACGGCCGTGTCAGGCTGTGCGAGCTGTGCCGAAGACCGCCTGTGGTACA
This sequence comes from Streptomyces sp. NPDC020996, assembly GCF_040641355.1. Classification (NCBI taxonomy): domain Bacteria; kingdom Bacillati; phylum Actinomycetota; class Actinomycetes; order Kitasatosporales; family Streptomycetaceae; genus Streptomyces; species Streptomyces sp. NPDC020996. The sequence goes on along the minus strand of NZ_JBFADM010000001.1, from coordinate 113,329 downwards.
GCTCGTTGATCTTTAGGGTGGAGGCTGGGTCCGGAAGGTGTGTGCCGTTCATCCAGTTGTTCACCGTGCCGGGTGGGACACCCAGGTGCCGGGCCACGGCCGTCCGCGTCGTCAGTGCGCGTTGCAGGGCGGTCAGTTGGGACAGGATGGTCCGGTAGGTGTGGAGTTCCTCGGGGATGACGCGTGCGGCGTGCTCGGTGATCCGCTCGCGCATCGCCTGGTCCGGGGATGCCCAGCCGTTCCGCCAGTCGTCGACCGTCGCCGGGTCCACCACGACACCATCGCCGCTGAGCGCGGTGGCCAGCGCCTCGAGCGCACGAAAAGAACTCTTTTGGTTCTGCCGCCCCTTCGCGTACAGCAGATTCAGGATGCTGGTGGTGTCCCGTCGCGACGCTTTGCTCGGGAGACGTGCGGCGATCGGTTCCCCGGGCGCACCCGGTTGCCCGGAAGCGGTCCCCGCGTGCTCGTCTTCCTGTCCGGCCTGAGCTGCGTCATGCGCCGCTGCCCCGGGGCGCCGGTCCCCCTGGGGAACGGCATCGCCCTCGTCCCTCTCGTCCGCGGACCGCGCGGGATCCCCAGAGGTCCGGCGATCGGCCGCGGGCGCTCTGCCGGGGGGCTCCGTCATCGTCGCTGCCACGGAGGCGTCGGCCTCCGTGGAGCGGTGTTCCGTCGGCCCGTCATCCGTATCCGGCGCCTCATCCTCGTACGGCATCCGGGTGTAGTCGTCCATGACGTCGAAGGGGGTACTGGAGTAGTCGTCCATGACGTCGAAGGGGGTACTGGAGTAGTCGTCCATGACGTCGAACGGCATTGGCGAGGCGTCCTCCATGAGGATGTCCTCCGCGTCGCCGTACCGGCTCTCCACCGCGTGGACAGAGGGGGTGGGGCCGGTCTCGGCTGCTGCTTCCGGATCCTCCGGATGCTGTGTCGTGTCTCCCGGGAGTTGCTGTGCGAGCGGTTCATCGGCCACGGCCCACTGGTCGAGCCATTGGTCCAGGTGGGACAGGTCCAAGGGCTCTTCGTGGTCGGCGTCTGGCTCGGGTGCCGGGAAGTGCCGGTGGTACAGCTCGTTGATCTTGTCGGTGGATGCCGCGTCCGGCATGTGGGTGCCGTCCAGCCAGTGGCCCACCGTGTCGGGGTCGACATTCAGTTGCCGGGCCACGGCCGTGTATGCGGCCGGATCGCGGACCAGGTCGGTCAGGTGGGACAGGGTGGTCCGGTAGGTGTGGAGTTCCTCGGGGATGACGCGTGCGGCGTGCGCGGTGATCCGCTCGCGCATCGCCTGATCCGGGACGGACCTGCCCTCCAGCCAGTCATCGAGCATCTCCTGGTTCACCACGACAGCACCGTCGCTGAGCGCGGCGGCCACAGCCCACTTCGCGGCCCACGCGCTCTGGTGGTTGCTCCGCTCTTTCGCCCACAGGAGTTTGAGGATGCTGCTGGAGGGCGCGGTGGTGTCCTGTCGCTGAGCGGCGTCCGACGGATCGTTCGGGAGGAGATCGTCGAGCAGTTCGTCGAACCCTACGGGCTGACCGAGCCAGTCGAAGTCCGGCAGGTCCGGCTCGTGCGTACCGGACTCGTCGTTGAGCCGCTGCCGCTTTTCCGGAGGCTGTCCTGCGGAGGAACCGGCCGGCCGGGTCGCAGCGCTCCGATCACCCCCCTCGCCGGTCGAGCTGACGGACCTGTCGGCCGGGGGCTGGTGGAGGGGAGCATCGGCCGCGACGGCATCGCCGGACGGCTCGCCGGGCTCGACCGGCCGCAGGTCCCGCGGGGATCGCTCGCCCTGCTCGGGCGAGTCTCCCAGATCGAGGAGCGCGAAGTCCTCCGCGTGCAGCGCGGCTGTTTCCAGCTCCTCCTGCCATCCTTCGGACAGTGCGTCGTCCGAGACGCCTGCAACGTCCTGCTGCTGCCGAACCTGCGGGAGTGTTCCGGTACCGGCGCCCATCTCGGAAACCGGTCGCGGGGTCACGGTCTCGATGCCCGGACCGGCTTCCCGCAACTGGCGGTACACCTCGTCGATCGTGCGAGTGGTGTCCGTGTCCGGAATGCTTCCGCCCTTCAGCCAGGAGCGCACCGTGCCGGGCGGGACACCCAGGTGCCGGGCCACGGCTGTCTGCGTCTTCAAAGTGCGGACCAAGTCGGTCAGGTGGGACAGGGTGGTCCGGTAGGTGTGGAGTCTCTCGGGGATGACGCGTGCGGCCTGCTCGGCGATCCGCTCGCGCATCGCCTCATCCGGGGAAGTCCAGCCGTTCCGCCAGGCACGCACGGTTGCCGCGCTCACCCTGACCTCACCGTCGCTGACTGCGTCGGCCACCGCCTCCCATGCGGCAGAGCCGTTCAGGTTCTCGGCCTCCTTCGCCCACAGGAGCTTCAGGATGCCTCTGGAAGGCGCGGCGGGGTGCTGCGCGTCGTCCTCGTCCTGCTGGTTCCACTGTCCTGCGTCGCGCACCGCGGGCGCCACGTCCGACGGGGCCAGGCCGGCCTCCGGTGCCTGCGGCCCCGCTGTCGGGCCGGAGGCGGGGACGGGATCCGAGGCGGTGGCCGTTGCCGGAGCGGGCCCTGCGGTGTCGGTGTCGGCGGTGGTGCCGTGGTGGAGGTAGGGGCTGAGGACGTCGGCGATCTGCCGGAGGTGGTCGGGGGTGAGGACGAAGTTCTGCCGTGCGGGGTCGGTGAAGGCGTCCATCAGGCTGGACTCGCCGTCGGCGAGGTGCTGTTCGCCGCGGCCGCCGGGGGTGAGCATGACCCGGGGGTCGGCCGTGTCGTCGATGACGCCGAGGCCGTGCACGATCTCGTGGACGTAGGCGGCGGGGTGCACGCCGGTGTACCAGGTGTCCTGGACCATGGGCTGTCCGGCGGTGGGCCGGCCGTCGCGGACGGTGACGACGGAGTCGGCGTCGGCGGGGGAGTCGACGAAGCGCACGTCGACCCGGAGCAGGGGGCCTTCCGGCGTCTGCCCGCTGCGCCGGTCGGGCTGGAAGGGGGGCAGGCGGTAGTCGCGCTCGTTGATCAGGAAGTCCGTGGCGGTCACCAGGCCGCTCTGCAGGGCGGCGACCTGCTCGGCGGAGGCGTCCTCGGTGACCAGGTGGACCCGGCGGGTCAGGCGGACGGTGTCCTGCGCGGGGGTGGCACCGCGGTAGTGGGCCCATGTGTAGCCGACCTGCGTGCGCTCTCCGGACGGAACCTGCGTCATCCGCTCCACGCGGGGCCGCTCGCCGTCCTGGCCGGGGGTGAGCACGAAGGCCTCGGGCACCGAGCCGGGCTCGGAGGATCCGGTCGCCGAGCGCCGGCCGGAGGGGGATCCGAAGGGGATCCAGCGGTCGGTACCCACCCGGCCGGATCCCAGCAGCGTCAGCGGACCGTCCGTCCCCGCGGCCCCGTGGCCGTTCCCGTTCCGCCCGGCCGGGTACGCGATTCCACGCGGCCTGCGGGAAACCTGGTGCTGCCCCGGGTACCAGTCCATCCGCTCCTCGGCGGCGTTCCAGACACCGGTCCGGTCCTCCACGCTGTCGTAGACGCTGACGACCGCCCCCGCGTCGATGGAGCCGGTGAAGGTGATCTCCTGCTCGGCGTAGGTGTTCCGCCACGACCGGGGCAGGACGCCGACGGCCTTCTGGACCAGGATGGTCGTTTCCAGGTTGATGCCGACGGGGTCGGAGTTGCGTGCGGAGTCGATCTCGTAGCGGTACCGCTTGTTCCTGAACCACAGGTTGAAGTCGCGGGTGGTCGACACGAACGGCGCACGCGCTGTCGTCGTCATGGCCCACATCCACAACTGCATTTGCTCGTCGGGTCCGTCGGAGCGGAAGCCGTTCCGGAACACCGTCTCCGGGGCCTCGCCGGAGAACCGCCACACCTGCTCGCCCTCCGTGGTGCGCAGGTGGGGGCGGTCCTTCGGGTGCACCATGTCGTAGTTCACGGCGGGCGGGACATCGCCGGGCCCGGTCGCCGTCCCGGCGCCGGGCGGGACCAGCCCGGCGGGAACGACTCCGGGAATCGTGTAGAGGCCGGTGACGCCCGCGCGCAGCGCCGCCTCCTCCTGCGGCGAGGAGACGTCGGCCAGGTGCGAGGCGCGCACGATCTCGAACAGCGAGTGGTCCTGGCCCGGGAGCATCCAGCCCATCAGGGCCTTGCGGAAGTCGACGGCGCTCGTGGCCGGGACGTTCAGCCACTGGAAGGCCCTGAGCATGCGCAGCGTCGTGCCGGAGACGCCGGCGACCAGTGGCATCCCCTGCCCGTCGTGCCAGCGCCGGTACCACGGGGACCGCTCGTCCAGGGTCCAGTAGGCGATCCCCTCGACCCAGCTCAGGGGCAGTTCCGGTCCTTGCTCGTCGGGGTCCTTCAGATCGCCGGCGCGGAGTGCCTCGACCGTGACGGGTTTCCGTACGACGGCGAAGACCCGCTCCACCGGAGGGCGCGGCCGCGCCGAGGGCACGTCGGGATCGTGTTCCGCGGTCGTGTCGGCCGGCGCGGCGGGCCGCTGGACCTCGACGGCGGTGACGTCCGGGCGGGACAGGATGCCGGTGACGTCGGGGTCGCCCGCAGCGTCGAAGGTGAGGGTGTCGAGCGGGATCTCCTCGATGTCGAAGCCGACCAGGGACAGCGGCCGCTCGTTCCGGCTCAGGAAGGTCCGCTCACCGTCCGTCAGGCGGGCGCCGAGGTAGGTGTAGTCGCGGGGGGTCTTCTTCGCCGGGCCGGTCTCCTGCTCCCCGGCCGGCCGTGCGACACGGGACATCTGGCTGCGGACCATCTCCCACGGGTCCTTGGCCGCGCCCGTCGTGCTGTGGGCGGCGAGACTGCCCAGGGCGAAGGGGTCCGACGCGTCGAACAGGTAGGCCTGGCCTCGCAGTTCGGGATCCGCCGCGAGCGCCTCCTGGAGCTCGCGCCGGTCACCGCCGTGCACGAACCGGGCATAGGCCGCCAGTGCTTCGCGGTCGAGACCCAGCCGGTCGGCCAGCGGCATCCCGGTGTCGGCGGCGGACGAGACGTCACCGGGGCTCAGCACGGACCGCAGCAGGGCGGTCAGCGAGGGAACCGCCGCGTCCCTCTCGTACAGTGCCTTCTTCCCGGCGGCGTTGAAGAACGCCGTCATCAGCTCGCGCACCGACCCCTCGGCGAGCAGGCGGTCGACGGCGTCCGTGCTGGAGGTCGCCGAGGCCAGGACGGTCTGCCCCGCACTGGTCGGATCGGTCGTGAAGAACGACGCGTCGACGACCTCGGCGCTGTGCCCGGGTGGCGGATAGGCGGCGTGCAGCACCTCGCGCAGCCGCGCGACGGCCGAGCGGGCGGCCGCGAGCGCCGCCGGATCGGCGTGGTGGTGGGCGCCGACGCGCTGCTCGAACGCGGCCCGCGCGCGGGTGAGTTCAGCAGGCGGTGTGGTCGTGACGACGCTCTCCCGCCCGGCCTGAGCGGTGTCCTCCGGTGCGGAACCGTCGCGTTCGTCGTCCTGGGGAACGGCATCGTCCCCGCGCTGTGCGTCCGCCGCTCGCGTGCCGTCCCCGGCGACCCGGTAGTCGACCGCGGGTGCGACGTCGGGGTCGTCCGCCGCCGTCGCAACGGGAGCGGATTCCGTGCTCGCCGGCCGGCCGGGCACGGTGGTGTCGGAGTCCGCCTCCGGACCGGACGGCGAGACCGGTGCGTGTGCCGGGTCCGGATCCGGCGCCGCGGCCGTCAACCGGTCGAGCACGCTGATGTGCAGGTGGAGCTCGACCTGGAAGTCCAGACCGTGCTGCCTCGCGAACGCCTCCAGGCGGTCCCTGTACGCGGCGTACACGTCGTGCTCGTGCGGGCGGTGGATGAGGACCACACGGTTCACGTCCCGCCAGCCGACGGTGCCGTGGATCTGGGCCTCGAAGTAGCCCGGCATCGCCAGCCTGTCTTCGTCCCGCCGGGTCCGGAACTCCTCGTCGTACGCGAAGTCCGTCGCCTCGGCGAAGGCGAGCCGCACCACCCGCTCGTCCCCGTGCACGAGCAGCGGCAGCAGGTGGTCGGGTGAGGTGATGCCCCGCGCGCCCTGGAGGCCGGGGGCGAAGCTGTCCCGAGGCGTGTAGGTCGTTCTGGCGCGCAGCCCGGGATCGAGGTGGAAGAGCATCCGCCCGTACGTGGGCAGGCCCATGGTCCGCAGCGGGGACATCAGCGAGGCGTACGACGGGGTGTCCCTGCGGTCCTCCTCCGTCGGAACGAATTCCTCGCCGTCGGCCAGCGGGCGCCCTTCCTCGGGTTCGTAGCTGCCGCCGGCCTCCTTGGTCCGCTTGACCGTGGCGGCGTACCCCATCAGCTCCTCGGCCCTGCCGCGCGCCTGGAGGTAGTGGTGGTCGTTCCGCTTGGTCACCCACGCGTTGCGGAAGAGAACCGCGGGGTCGTCCAGGATCAGGTCGAGGAACGTGCGCCCGTCGTCGAGGACCCGGCCCGGCTTCTTGTTGGACGTCAGGACCATGTCGTGGCGCAGGAAGTCGTGCACGCGGTCGATCAGCGTCCCGATCTGCCCGTCGTCCAGCGGGTAGTCGGCCGTCCACGCCCACTCCCCGCCGCGCAGCTTGTCGACGAGTGCCCGGCGCTCGGTATCGGCGACCTGGAGGGCACGCCGTTCCGCCATCACCATCGCCGCGATCTGCGGAGGTCGGAGCTGCTGCCAGACGCCGCGCGGCCACATGGCGCGGAAGACCTCCAGGTCCTCCGTGACGTTGTCCAGCCGTTCCCGCAGGATCCGCCCGTACACGTCGTTCGCCACGGAGTCTTCCGTCGCCGCATGGTGGGCGACGGCGGCCCGGAGCTGCCGCAGCTCGGCGTGGAACTCCTCCTCCGCCTCGGTCTGCGGAACCGCCGGATCGGTGGTCATCAGCCGCAGTGCGAGGTTCAGGTCACGGCCGCTCGGCACCATCATCTGGGAGACGCCGGGCGCCTCCGGGTCGTCCTGTGCGCCGGTCACCGCCCCGGCCTGGGTCAGCGGCATGGGCCGCAGCGCGAGGACCGCGGCCACGTCCTCGGGCGTGACGTCCGAGACCCGGGCGGACGTGGACCGCAGCAGACCCAGCCTGCGCAGGACGAGCGCCACGTAGTCCCGCAGCCGGTCGAACCAGGAGCGAGTCTGATGGTCCGCCACCGCCGGCGCCGGCGATCCGGTGACGCGCTGCCAGTTCTGCTCCGCCTCTTCCACACGCCGATCGGCGGCGACGACGTTCTGCCAGGCCGCGACGACATCCTCGGCGGCCGGGTCGCCGGCGCGGTTCGTCCCCGAGCGGAAGGAGAACTCGGTCTGCTCGAAGGCGCGTTGGGCCTCCTCAAGGGCCTGGTGTGCCTCGATCTGGGCCCGCAGGGCCGTCCCGGCCGCCGGCGACAGCGCCGCCGTGTCCGGAAGTGACCCGGCAGCGGCGTCCGGCTGCACGGGATCGGTATCGTCCCCGCGCTGTCCGTCCGCCGCTCGCGTGCCGTCCCCGGCGACCCGGTAGTCGACCGCGGGTGCGACGTCGGGGTCGTCCGCCGCCGTCGCAACGGGAGCGGATTCCGTGGTCGCCGGCCGGCCGGGCACGGTGTGGCCGTCGGTGGCCGTCTCCGGGCCCGTGTGCTCCGCAACCGTCTCCGGGCCGGTGTGCTCCGTGACCGTCTCCGGGCCGGTGTGCTCCGTGACCGTCTCCGGGCCGGTGTGCTCCGTGACCGTCTCCGGACCCGTCTGCTCCGCGACCGTCGGGCTCAGGGTGCCGTCGCCCGGGGCCGCGGCGACGCTGCCCGCCGACGGGTCCACGGGGCGCGTCAGCCCGTGGAGATGGTCGCGCACGGCCGCGAGCAGCCCCGTGAACCACTGGAGGGCGGCGCGGCCCTGGGTACGCACCGTCTCCCAGATGGCCTGCAGAGAACCCATCAGGCCGTCGAGCAGCTGCTGCACCCGCCCCCTCTCCACCTGCTGGTGCTGCCCGTCGGTCCACTCGACGGTGTCCGTGTCCGGGTCGTACCGGCCGGTGCGGTTCTCGACCGTGTCGTAGACGCTGAGGACGGCCCTGGAGTCGATGGTGCCGGGGAAGACCACCTCATCCGTGAGGCGGGGGTGGGTCCACTCGGCCGGCACCATTCCCGCCTGCTGCTGTCTGCGGATGGTGGCGGCGACATCCACCCCGACGGGTACGGAGTTCCAGGTCGGGTCGATCTCGTAGCGGTAGCGCTGTGTGCCGCGGTGAAGGGCGTGATTCCGCGTGGTCGGGACGAAGTGAGCCGACCGGTCCCCTTTCACCCAGTCCACGAGCCGTGGCGTCTCGTCGGAGCCGGCGGCCCGGAAACCGTCCCGCAGGACCAGTTCCGGGTTCTCCGACTCGTCGGAGAACCGCCACAGGCGTTCCCCGATGGCGCTGGGGACCACGTAGGAACGGTCGTCCGGGTCGAGTTGCGACGGATCCACCGGGATCGGGGAGTGACGGTCGCCCGGCAGCCACTCGACGCTCCTGCGGCTCGGGTTCCAGTAACCCGTGCGCCTGTGCTCTCGGTCGTAGACGCTCGCGATCGCCATCGGTGCGAGCGCGTTCGTGAAGGTGACTTCCTCTTCGTGTGAAAAGGGTGACATCTGGTGAATCGCGAGGAAACCGCCCCGGCGCTCCGCGTCGAGGGTGGCATTGAGGTCGATGCCCACCGGGTCCGGGTTGCGGCTCGAATCGATCTCGTAGCGGTAGCGGCGCTCTCTGAACCACAGGTCGATGTTGCGCGTGGTGGACACGAAGGGAGCGGGGCCGTTCAGCTGCGCGTATCTCATCAGCGTCGGGCCGGCTTTGGAGGTTTCGGCGGAGAATCCGTTCTCGAACACCTCTTCCGGCGTCTTGCCCGAGAACCTGAACAGGCGTTCTCCGCGGACCTCGACGACGAACTGGCGCGGGTCCGGGACCACGGCGTAGTTCACCGCCGGCAGCCCGTCGGGGCCCGGGTGCTGCGCCGCTTCCCCCTCCTGCGGCTCGGAGATGACCTCCGGCTCGGTGGACGGAGCGACCGCCTCCTGGGTGACCGGGAGTTCCCGAGCGGCCCCGGTCCCGTTCACGCTCCGGTGCAGATACGGGCTGAGGACGTCGGAGATCTGCCGGAGGTGGTCGGTGGTGAGGACGAAGTTCTGCTGTGCGGGGTCGGTGAAGGGGCCCATGAGGCTGGATTCGCCGTCGGCGAGGTGCTGTTCGCCGCGGCCGCCGGGGGTGAGCAGGACCCGGGGGTCGGGGTTGTCGTCGATGACGCCGAGGCCGTGGACGATCTCGTGGACGTAGGCGGCGGCGTGCACGCCGGTGTACCAGGTGTTCTGGACCATGGGCTGTCCGGGGGTGGGCAGGCCCTGGCGGACGGTGACGACGGAGTCGGCGTCGGCGGGGGAGTCGACGAAGCGTACGTCGACGCGCAGCAGCGGTCCGGGCAGGGACGGGCCGGTGACCTGGTCGGGCTGCAGGGCCGGCAGGCGGTGGTCGCGCCGGTTGACCACGTCCTCCAGCGCCGTGCGCAGGCCGTTTCGCAGGGCGGTGATCTGCTCGGGGGATGCGTCCTGGGCGGCCAGGTGGACCCGGCGGGTGAGGTTGATGGTGTCCTGCGCGGGAGTGGCGCCGCGGTAGTGGGCCCAGGAATAGCCCGCGCGTGTGCGTTCACCCGATCCCTGCGGGCGGCTCACCTGCCACGGCGCGTCGAACTCGACGAGTTCGCCGTCGACGAGGCGGCTCACCGTGCGGGTGCCGGGCGTGGCGGGGGTGAAGGTGAACGCCTCGGGGTTCCCGTCGCCGCCGAAGGGGATCCAGCGGTCGGTGTCCACCTCGCCCGAGGCGAGCAGTTCACCGGTGGTCCAGTCGACCGATTCGGCGGCGGGGTTCCAGGTGCCGGTGCGGTGCAGTTCGCGGTCGAAGACGCTGACGACCGCCTGCGCGGCGATCGGGCCGGTGAACGCGATCTCCTGCTCGTCGAGGTTCATGCCGATCGTCGCGTTGACGTCGATGCCGGTGGGGTCGTGCGCGTTGCGGGTGGTGTCGATCTGGTAGCGGTAGCGGCGGTCGCCGAACCAGAGCTCGCGGTCGCGGGTGGTGGCCACGAACTGCGCGGGCGGATTCTCGGTCACCCATTCCATGACGGGCACGACGTTGGCCGTGTCGTCCGGGTGGAACCCCTCCCGGAACACCTGCTCCGGCGGCAGGTTCGAGAACCGCCAGACCTGCTCGCCCTCGCGGCTCTCCGGGTAGGGGAAGAGGTCGAAGTCGTCGCCGCTCACCAGGGCGTAGTCCACCGCCGGCGCAACGTCTTCCGCCGACGCCACGTCGTCCGCGGGCGCGGCGGGGACGGTCTCCGCCGTGCCGGGGAACGCCTCGGACGCGGTGGCGGGGCGCTCGGACGGGCGGACCTCGCCCTGCTCCCGCGCCGCTCGTACGTCACCGGCGGAACCGGAGCCGCTCGCGGCCGGCGTCCCGGCGCCGGAGACGGTGGAGACCCGGCCGGAACCCGGGACCGGCCCGCGGACCCGGTCGGCCGCCTCGGTCTCGGTGGTGGTGGGTGCGGTTGTGGTGGTGCTGTCGGGGTCGGCGGGGGTCTGTCCGACGGTGTGCACGGGTTCGGTGTGCGTGCCGTCGGTGACGGTGTCGTCCCCGGTGGTTGGCTGGTCGTTTGCCGTGGGGTCGGTGGTGGTGACCGGGGTGCGGCGTGGTGTGGCCGTGGGGTCGGTGGTGGCCTGTGTGCGTGGTGTGGCGGCCGGGTTGGTGCCGGTGGTGCGGTCGGGGGCGGCGGTTGTGGGCAGGTTGACCGGGGCGGTGGGCGCGGTCGACGCGTCCTGTGTCTCGGTGGGTGTGCTGGGTGTGGCCGCGGCGGTCTCGGTGGTGGCGGGTGCGGGCGCGGGTGTGGTGGTGTCGTCGGGGTCGGCGGGGGGCTGCCCGATGGTGTGTGTGCCGTCGGTGACGGTGTCGTTCCCGGTGGTGGGCTGGTCGGTTGCCGTGGGGTCGGTGACGGGCGGGGTCCGGCGCGGTGGGGCGGTGGGGCCGGCGGCGGCCGGTGTGCTGACCGGGGCCGCCGGGGTGGCCGGTGTGGTGCGGTCGGGGGCCGTCGTGGGCACGGCGGCGGGGACGTCGGAGGGGCCCTGCGTGTCGATGGGCGCGGTCGGAGTGGTGGTCTCGGCCGTGGCCTCGGTGGTGACGGGTTCGGGTGTGGTGGTGGCGTCGGGGGCGGCCGGGGTCTGCCCCACGGTGTGCGGGTCGTCGGTGGCCGTGTCGTCCCCGGTGGTGGGGTGGTCGTCCGCCGCCGCGGGGTCCGTGGCGGCGCCCCGGACCGGGCGCGGCGCCGCCGGTTCCGTCACCGTGGCGGGCCGAGGGGCCGGCGAAGCGGTGTGCGGTACGGCGCCCGTGGTGGCCGGGGCGACGGGGGACGCGGCATCCGGGCCGGGGACCGCGCCGCCGGGCGACGCCGGGTCCGGGACAGCCGGAGCGGCGCCGTCGGATCCGGTGACGGGTGTGGGCGTGCCCTCGGCGTCCTCGCCGGGCCCGGTGACGTGCGTCGGCGTGCCCTCGGTGTCCTCGTCCGGGCCGGTGCCGGGCCGCGTGCCCGTGCTGCCCGTGGCCGGCGTGCGGGTCTCGGCGGTCGTGGCGGGCCGCGAGGACGGCGTACCGGGCGTGGCGGGCCCGGCGCCGCCCGAGCCCGATGCGGCGCGAGGTGTCTCGGTGCCCCCGACGTGGACGGAGGGGACCGCCGGGTCGATGTGACCCGGGTCCGTGAAGTCGGCGCCGACGGTGGGCACGGCCGACGCCGGGTCGGAGCCGGAGCCGAATCCGTCGCCGCCGTCGCCGGTGCGTGCGGGCGCACCGCTCACCGGGGATCCCGGGACGGCGCCCTGCTCGTCCTCGCCCCCGGCGTCGAGCCCGGCGCCGAACCCGGCATCGGGCCCGTTGACCGGCCCGACGGGCTGGGAGGTGGAGAACTTGCTGTTGATCCACGTACCCGAGCCCACGGCACCGGTGTGCAGCACGTGCTCGGACCTGTTGCTCAGGCCCGCGCCCACGAACGACGACCAGGACGTGGACCAGTTGCCGTACATGAGGCCGCCGCCCAGGAACTCGGCCACGGTCTCCGCGCCGGCCTCGCCGAGGGCCTGGCTTCCGCCGGAAAGGTGCTGTCCCGGCGGAGGCGTCGGCACCCCGGCCCCGGTGCCCTTCTTCCGGTCCGGCAGGTGGTTGACCGTTGTGGGGGGCGTCTTCGTGCCGACCTTGGGCAGGACGTCGTCGGCGACGTTCTTGACCGGCGTGCTTCCCTTGAAGCTCTTCTTCATCGCGTCGAAGGCCTTCTGGCCCCCCTTGGCGATCGGGGCCATGAAGGCGCCCGCGATACCGCCGATGACACCGTCCGCGGCGATCGCCGTCCAGTCGAAGCCCTTTGGGCTGAACTCGCCGGAGGTCAGCGCGATCATGCCCAGCCGGACCGCGAACGACTGGAACGCCTCCTCCAGCGCCTCACTGAGGACGGGCATCACATGGGTGCGCCGCAGGAGGGTCTCCATGAGCGTGAGGATCACGACACGGCTGCGGGCCTTGGCCACGGCCGCACGGCCGGCCGCGGCCCCGCCGCTGAACACCGACAGGGCGAAGACCACGAGCAGTTCGGCCATGAGGCGGATCACCTCGGCGATGATCTGCCACTTGGTCTCCATGATCTGGTACGAGGTCCGGACCCGGCCGTCGGCGATGTCGTCCAACTGCTTGGAGAAATGCTTGAGATGAGCGGTCCCGCCCTCGTCCACGAACATGCGCATCGCGCGCACGTAGTTCTGCCCGGCCTGGGGCGGCAGCGCCCGGGCGGCGCTGCCGATCGACTTCTCGATCAGGTCGGACAGTTCCTCCAGGTTCCTGGCCAGCTTGCGGTAAGGGGCGTGGCTCCCCCGCGCCAGATCCTCGTTCGCCTGGATCAGCTTCTCGCCGATGAGGACGAAGAGCAGGTTGTTGACCGGCTTGGAGGCCTGGATCGCCACGCTGGATCAGTTCTTTCCGCTAGTGCCGGGTGGAGGTGTTGACGGTGTTGTTCTGCGCCTGGTGGATCGCGCCGAGGTTCGCGTCCTGCGTCTGCATGATGTTCCGGGCGTTCTCGAGGCTGCCGTGGGAGGCGGCGTCGATCGCCTTGGCCACCGCCCTGCCGGTGTCCAGCGTCGACGTACGCTCCGCCTCCAGGTTCGGGCGCAGCGACTTGCCGTAGTCGTCGTCGCCCTCCCAGCCGCTCGTCCTGGCCGCGCCGTCGGCGAAGTCGGAGACGATGGAACCGGACATGGCGGCGATCTTGTTGATGAGTTCGGCCGCCCTGCGGACCTCCTCCGCGTTCGCGGTGTAGCCGCCGCTCACGTCAGACATCGTGCTCGTCCTCCGCGTCCTCGTGGATCTCGTCGCGCAGCCGGTCGGACGCCCGGTGACCCGGCCGTTCCGTCCCGTCGTCCAGGACGGAGGGGCCGAAGATCGCCCGCCAGTCGACGTCCACCCCGGTCATCTCCGGTACCGCGTCGCTCGGCCGGGTGAAGGGCTCGAAGGTCTCCATCACCTGCCGGGCCATCTGGGTCCGAGCGCGCTCGGCCGCCTCCAGGACGCTGCCGGCGAGTTCACCGGCGGTCATGTTCCGGTACTTGCCGTCCAGGAACCGCAGCGCCGTCAGTTCGCCCTGGTGGCCGACCGTGACCTCGACCGCCCGGTCCCTGGAGCGCACCGTGCAGGAGGCCTCCCGCAGTTCCGCCTCCGCCCTGGCCACGGCCTCCTGGGTGGCCTCGAGTTCGGCCATCGCCTCGGCCAGCCGCTGCTCGATCGACGCCACCGGGTCCTGGGGCGTGCCGTTGCCACGACCGTCGTTCACCGTCCGGTCTCCGTTCCTCGTCCGGTCCGCGTTCATCGTCCGATCACCGCCGGAGCGCCTCCCTCGTCCGTGCCCCACACGTCGTCGTCCTCCTCGGTCTCCCAGTTCGACCGCACGCGGTCGCCGGACTCGGTGGCCCGGCCGCCCTGACCGCCGGGCATGCCCATCGGGACATAGGGGGTGGAGGTCGTGACGGGCCGTCCGCCCCTGGTGACGATCACGTCCTCCTCGTCGTCGGCCGACGCGGCCCGGGACCTCGGCCGCCGGCGCAGCGCGGCGCCGTCGCCGTCGCTGAGCACCGAGCGGACGCGTTCGCCGTTCGAGCCGCCGGTGCCGCCCGCGCCACCCATGCCGCCCATGCCCATGGCACCCATGCCGCCCATGCCGCCGAACGCCATCGGGTTCAGCGGCACTCCGCCGGAGCTCTGCTGGTCGGCGGTGGAGCCGCCCGTCGCCTCGGCCGGCTCGCTGGTGGGGCCGCCGAGCGAGCCGCCGCTGTACGGGGTGCTGTCGTACTCCTCCCACGAGTCGGCGCCGGCGCCTCCGCCCGCGGTGTCACCGGTTCCGCCGAGGCCGGCCAGGTCCTGGTTCAGGGGAGTGGTCGAGAACCCGCCGCCGCTGAGATCGGGAAGCCCGTAGCCCAGGTCGTCGAGGCTGGACGGACTCCACTCGGGCAGGTCGTCGTTCAGCCCGGAGGTGTCGGAGCCCGTGCCGGAACCGCCCGCGGTGTCGGTCTTCCCGGAGTCGCCGGAGCCGTCGGAGCCGGCCGGGGTGCCGTTGAGGTCGGAGGTCGTGACCGTGCCGTCGGGTTTGGTGGTGGTGACGGTTCCGTCCGGTTCGATGGTCTGTACGGTGCCGTCGGGGTACTTGGTGGTCAGTGAGCCGTCCGGGTTCAGCACCGTGGTGCTGCCGTCGGGGTTGGTGACGGGTGTGCCGGAGCCGAGCGGATCGGTGTGGGTCGTGCCGTCCGGTGTGGTGGTGGTGACGGTGCCCTTGGAGGGGTCGACGATCTCTTTGGAGCCGTCCGGGAAGGTCCTGGTCAGCGTGCCGTCCGGGTTCAGCTTCGTGGTGGAGCCGTCCGGCCCGGTGACCGTGTCCTGTGCCGGGTTCAGCTGCGTGGAGTCGACGGTCCCGTCGGGGTTGACGGTGGTGACGGTGCCGTCCGGCTTGATGGTCTGTACGGTGCCGTCGGGGTACTTGGTGGTCAGTGAGCCGTCCGGGTTCAGCGTGGTGGTGCTGCCGTCGGGGTTGGTGACCGCCTTGCCCCGGTCGACGGGGGTGGTGGTGCTCTTGCCGTCCGGTGAGGTCGTGGTCAGGGTCCCGGTGGACGGGTTGAGCACCGAGACGGTGCCGTCGGGATAGGTGGTGGTCAGCGAGCCGTCCGGGTTCAGCTTCGTGGTGCTGCCGTCCGGGTTGCTGATGCTGTCGGCGGACTTCCCGTCCGTCGTGCCGTTGCCCGGGTCGAAGAGAGACCCGTCGGAGGGGAGGTCGTTCAGCGGCGAGGTGACGGGCAGGGTGGAGGGCGCGAAGGGAGAGGTGCCCTGGTCGGTGCCGCCCGCGCCGTTGAGGTCGCGCAGGTTGTCGGTCAGCCCGTCGCCGAAGTCCTTCAGGTTGTCGTTCAGGCCGCTGACATTCTCACCGATCCCCTTGGCGGTCTCGTTCAGACCTTCGGTGACGTCCTTGCCGAAGTTTTCCATGCCCTTCGACATGTCCTTGCCGAAGTTCTCCAGCCCCTTGTTCAGGTCCCCGGTGAAGTCGCCCAGGCCCTTGTTCATGTTCTCGCCGAACTTGTTCAGCTCCTCCATGGCCTTGTTCAGCGAGTCGCCCTGCTTCTCCGCCTCCTTCTTCTGCTTCTCCGCCTCCTCCTTGCTGAGTTGCTCCTCGTCCTTCTGGTACATGTCGGCGAGGGTGCTGGTGCCGCCCTTGGTCCGCGGAGCTTTGACCGCGCTCGCGACCGTCTGCCAACTGTTGCCGAGGCCCGACACGGCGTTGCGGGCGCTCTGCTCGAGGTAGGCGTCCACCTGTTCCCGCCACTTCTTGGCCGCCGCCTCGCCGAGCCTCTTCCATGCCTCGTCCTTGTTGAGGTCGCCGTACACCGGGTGGCTCTGCAGGAAGTCGGCCTTGGTCTCGTAGGTCGTGAAGTCGGCTCCGGGGTAACCGCTGTTCTGCTTCCTCTTGAGCACCTTGGTGTGGTTGTGCTGGCTCAGCCACGTGGCCAGGTCGTCCAGCAGCTCCTTCACCACGTAGTGCGGGTCGTGGACGCCGGTGGCGGCCCACTTCTTCCACGCCCCGATCAGCACATCCACCTGCTTCTGCAGGTCGCGCTGCGCCGCGGCCAGCTGGTCACCGACGGTGGACGTGGGAAAGTAGTAGTCGACGGTGAAGTTCTTGGCCGCGTAGTCCTTGCCCCCGAGCTGTTCCGCGTAGCCGGCGTAGTTACTGTGCAGCTGTTTGATCAGGCCGCGGAAGACCCCGGCGGCCTTTCCGCGCCAGGCCGACTGCTCCGAGCCCAAGGCCTTTTCCCACTGGTCCAGCACCTCGGCCTGGTCGACGAAGAACTTCTTCGCCCGGTCGAAGGACTGCGCCGTGCGCTCGAACGACCGCAGGTCGACGGCGCCACTGTCCGGCACCCGCTGTCCGGCGAACGAGAAGTCCTTGGTGCTGCTCTGGGTCAGGAGCGCCCCGAGCGCCTGCCGGCCTCCGAAGACGTACTGGGCCATGGCGGAGGCGTCCCACTCGGAGCCGTCGATTCCGGTGAAGGCGTTGTTGTCCCTCCAGGCATTGCCCAGATCGTCGTTGTTCTCGTGGAAGAACGTCGCCCGGCCCTTTGCGTCGGTCAGGACACCGATCAGCACGATCCGGACCCGCTTCATCTTCACGCCCTCGTGCGCGCCGTCGCCGCCCGAAGATGTGTAGAAGACGATGTCGTAGTCCTCGCCCCCGCGTACGTTGCGCCCGATGTCGCCCGGCTGCAGCTCCCTCACCGGCAGGGTCTCGATCCCGTGCCGGAAGAGGGGGACGCCTTCCTTGCTCTTGAGCTTCTCGAACAGTGTGTTGCGGTCGGGCATCGTGTACCCGGTGAAGAGGGCGACGGCCCTGGCCCAGTAGTCGTCGTCGTTGGAGGTGTCTTCAGCCACAGCGGGGCACTCCGTGGGTGGGGGAGGAGGGGCTCAGGACTTGGTGGAGGAGCTGTTCGACCCGCCCGCCGACCCCAGGTCGTCGTTCACGTCGGAGAAGACGTCGAGCAGTTTCTCGCCGTCGATGGCGGTGAGACTGTCGCCCTGGTTCTTCAGCAGGGTTTCGATGGTCGTCTGCAGGTTGTCATCGAGGTCCTCGAACAGGGTCTGCTGCGCCACGAGGATGTCGTCGATGCCCTTGGCGGCGCTGGTCACCTGCCCGACCAGCGTCTTGCCCTGCACCAGGTCGTCGGTGCTCATGTTGCCGATGGCCAGCACCTGGTTCTGGTTCAGCGTGTCGGGAGTGGTACGTCCCGCCACCAGGCTGCCGAGCGCCCGTATCACCGGGGGTGTGGCGCTGTCCGCGAGGATCGCCTTCAGCGCGGTGCGGAAGGCGTTCACGTCCTCCTCGCGGAACCGCTTCAGTTGCTGGCCGTCGAGATGAGTCAGATCGGTCACTTGTCTGTCTCCTGGATACTCGCCCGCCGTCCAGCCCCACGGGGACGGACGGCGGGCGGCGGCGCGAGCGGACGGGGGAGGGGGCTCGCGCCCGGGGGTGGACTAGCGGCCGATGCCGACCTCGGACCACATCTGGGACAGCGAGTTCTCGCTGTACTTGTAGCTGCCGTGGATGTCGTTCAGCAGGGAGGCGTGCGAGGTGAGCAGCTGCTCCATCGTGGCGACCGCGCGGTCCCAGGCCGCCTGCTTCTCGCGGTAGACGTCGGCGTCCGAGCCGTACCACGTCTTCTTGAGCTCACCGAGCTCCGCCTCCAGCGACGCCAGGGTGGTGGCGATGGCCTTGGTCTGCTGGACCATGTCGTCGGCGGCGTTCTGCACGTACGTGTAGTCGACGTGGATGTAACCGTCTGTCAGGTTTTCGGACATCACGCTCTCGTCTCGTTGGTCGGGGTGTGGGGTGAGGAGAACGGGATCAGGCGCCGGAGAGCGCATCGAAGGCCGCCTGGGACGCGTGGGTCGCATGCATGACCTTGTCGTGTGACGCGGCCTGCGTCTTGGTGTGCTCCTGGAGGCTCACACCGAGCTTGTCGATCATGTCCCGAAGGTTCTTCTGGATGACGCCGCACTGCTGGTCCCATTTCTCCAGCAGCTGCCCGAACTGCGCTCCGTCGCTGCCCTGGTAACCCCGCGCCAGGTCGCCCCGGGTGCTGTCCACGTCCCGACGGCACCTCGTGATGCCGTTGAGAGCGGATTCCAGAGCGTGGATACCGTTCCGGGTCGACTGTGCACTCGACTGCTGTCCGCCACCTGCCATGGCTCTGCTCCTGGGGTTGATGAGTCGCTGGGTGAGACCGAGACGTAGATTAGGGCCCAACGTGACTGGGAGCGCTCTCAGTTGAGCAACTTCTGAGCTGTCGGTCTCTGAGAAGCTGCCTTTTCGTACACCGCAGGAAGCCGGTCCCCCCCCGCCCGGACCCGGCGTCAGATCAGCCCGGCGCGTATGGCGTGGGCGACCGTGTGCACGCGGTTGCGCATGCCGAGGCGGAGCTGGACGGAGGTGAGGACGTTCTTGATGGTGCGCTCGGAGTAGTTCAGTTCGGCGGCGATCTCGGGCAGCGTCATTCCGGCCGACGCCAGGCGCAGCACCTCCAGGTCCCGGTGGCTGAGCCCGGAGGCGGTCAGGCCCCTCGGTCCGAGCACCTCCCGCTGGATGTGCTCCAGTTGGTCCAGCAACCGGCCCTGGACGTTCCCGGGCAGGTACGCCTGCCCCAGCGCCGCGGCGCGCACGGCCCGCACCAGCTTCGCCGCATCGGCCTCGGCACGCCACAGCACCGCCCGCACCCGGTGCCTCACGACGGCGGCCGGCTCGGCGTACCAGCCGCCGTCCGCGACCAGTACGAAGCGGGCCCGCGCCGGCGAGGGCAGACCGCTCAGCAGCTCCAGCGCCGCGGCGTCCACCCGTTGGACCCCGACCACCACGACCTCGGCCTCCTCGACGGCCGTCAGGGTGATCTGCGGACTCCGGATCAGGCACGCCTTCAGGGCGGTTTCGGTGAGCGGCTCCTCCGTCTGTACCGCAGCACGCACCGTCTTCATCCGTCCTCCTCGGGAACCGCTGGGAATCGCTGGGAACCGCTGCTCAGGGCCCGGCCGGTCGCGGGCACCCGTCCGGCCCGGGTTCCGTCCGGCCCGGGTGCCGTCCGTCGCGGCGCTGTCCGGCACGCGGGCTGTGGGTCACGGGCCGTCGCTGTGAGATGGCGCAACGCGTCTGGAACGCCTGGCGCGATCACCGCCCGGTGCGCCGTCCGCAGCGCGGCGCTCAGCCTACGGCAGCCTGCCCGGCCGCCACGGAGCACGGGATTCCGGACGCCCGCCCGGAGACCGAGGAGCACGAGGCGAGCGCGAGGCGAGCGCGAGGAGAGCACGAGGTGAGCGCGAGGTGAGCGCGAGGTGAGCGCGAGGTGAGCGCGAGGTGAGCGCGAGGAGCACACCGTCCCACGGGACCCGGCACCCTGAACGGCGGGCGGTGAACCCGATGTTCAGGCGCATGCTGTTGTCATGACATATGGCGGGGGTATCCTCACCCCGACCAGTGCCCCTCGGGGTGATTCTGCGGCTGAGGGGGTGCCCGGCGTGTTCTTCATCGACACCATGCCGACAGGGCTCGGCGACCACGGCCACCCGGCCCGCGGCGAGCGGTAACGGCTGCCCCGCCGTGGCCGCCGCGCCGCGCAACGCGGCCCCGGCCGTCGCGGCGACGGCCCGGCCGGCGGTACGGATGCCACGCATCCCGGAGCCGCGCCTCCACAACGACCATGTCACCGGCGGGCCGGAGCCCGTCCGCGACGGCGGCACCGCTCCGGCCCCGCGGGCGACGGCGATCACCGGACGCCGACCGCACCACACCGCTCGGCCCCCGGGGAGAACGGGCGGCGGTCGCGCCGCCCGCCGGGCTGCTGAGGGGAAGAACGTGAAACCAGTCCGTGTGGCGCTGCACGCCGCGGAAGCGCTTACCAGGATCGGCCTGCTGACGTGGTTGCAGGAGAGTCCCCGGGTCGTCCTGACGGCCATGGAGGAGGCCGAGGCCGTGGTGGTCGCGGTCACGGCGCTCGATTCCCCGGCGCTGGAGGTGCTGCGCGGTCTGCCCGCACCGGCGGGTGCCCGCTTCGTGCTGGTGGTGAGTGGCGGCTGGCACACCGACCTGGCGGTCGTCGCGGAACACCGGATAAGGGCGGTGCTGTGGCGCGCGGAGGTGGACGCCCCGGCGCTGGTCCGTGCGGTGCGCGACGTGGCGGAAGGGCGGGCGTGCCTGCCGCCGGGTGTCCAGGGCACGCTGCTGGACCAGTTGGAACGCGTCCAGCGCGAGGTCCTGGGACCCAGGGGCCTGACCGCCTCCGGGCTCAGCGGCCGGGAGCTCGACGTGCTGCGGCTCCTCTCGGAGGGATTCACCCTGTCGGAGATCGCCGTCGAGCTGAACTACTCCGAGCGCACCATCAAGAACGTCCTCTCCACCCTCCAGCTCCGCTTCGGGCTGCGCAACCGCGTGCAGGCTGTGTCGTACGCCATCCGCAGGGGACTCATCTGACCGGAAGCCCGTCCGGCGCTCCACCCGGATCACCGCGGAGCCAAGACGCCGGCGCGGTCGCCGGGACGGGTGGCCGGCGCGGTCGCCGGGACGGGTGGCCGGGCGGTCGCCGGGGCGCCGCGCGGCTAGTCTCGGGAGTATGGACGTGCAGGGGTCCGCGCACACGCGGCTGGCCCTCCTGGCGGCGACCGAGCCCGGCATCGCCGAGAGCCAGATCTTCCGGCTGGCGCTGCACCACGCGGCGGCGGAGCTGCGGGCGGTGGCGGGCGCGGTGCACATGCGCGGGCCGACCTCCGCGCTGCGTCTGGTGTGCTCGGCCGGCCTGCCGCCGGCGTCGGCCGAACGCTGGGACATCGTCATGGAGGACGGGCCGGCCGTTCCGGCGGGAGCCGTGCGCGAGGGCCGCCGCACCTGGGTTCCGGCGCGGGCCGACGACACCGCCGGGGTTCCGGCGAGCCCCTGGCCCGGGACCGGCCTCGCCTCCGTCCCGTTCTTCAGCGGGGACCGTGCCGTCGGCGCGATCACGCTGCTCACCGGCGACCGGGGAGAGCCGAGTGCGCGGGAGTGGGACTACCTGCGGGCCGTCGCCGCGTGGACCGAGCAGCGCATACGCCAGGCGCCGCCGCGCACCCAGCCCGCTCAGGAGTCCCAGGAGGCCCAGGAGGTGCTGGCGGGCGACCGGCTTCGGCAGGCGCTGAGGGGCGTCCCGATCGGCACCTGGGACTGGGACCTGCGCACCGGCCACCTGGAGTGGGCCGACGCCGCCGTCGCCATCTACGGGGCCCTCCCGGCGGACTACGAGCCCCGCATGGAGAACTGGATGAGGGCCGCCCACCCCGACGACCTGCCGTCGGCGATGGCGGCCGCCGAGCGGGCGATCCGTGACCGCACCGGGTACGAGACCGAGTACCGGATGCGGCGTCCCGACGGCAGTTACGGCTGGAACCAGGCCCGCGGCTCGGTGGTGTGCGACGAGAACGGCGACCCCGTGCGGATGGTGGGCGTGGTCTGGGACAGCAGCGAGTCCCGCAGCGCCCGGGACGCCCTCGCCCGCGCACTCCGCATGATGAGCGACGGCTTCGTCCTGCTGGACGACGCGGGGCGGATCGTCTTCGTCAACCTGGAGGCCGAGCGGATCTTCGGCGCCCAGGAGCAGGAACTCCTGGGGCGCCTGCTGTGGGAGCTGCCCGCCGTGCAGGGCGTCCCCGACCTGGAGCCCCGCTGCCGGCAGGCGGCCACCGCGGCGGCGGCGCCCGTGAGCTTCGACGTGTGGCTGAGCCCCGACCAGTGCCACCGCCTGCGGCTGGTCCCGGGGCCCTCCGGACTCACCGTCTACCTCACGGACGTCACCGAGAAGCGGCGGCGCGAGGCGGAACGCGCCGCCGCCCGGCGCGCCGCCGCCGAGCGTTCCGCACGGATCGCCGAGCTGACCGCCGCGCTCGCGAAGGCGACGACGTCGAGCGATGTCGTGGACGCGGTCGCCCAGCGGGTGCTCCCGCCGCTCGGAGCGAGCGGGCTGGCCATGATCACCGTCGTGGGCGGCCGGTGGCACGTCCTCGGAGCCGTCGGCTACCCGGCGCCGATGCTGGACACACTCGACGGTCTCCGGATCGAGCCGTACGACCCGGCCGGGGAAGCGCTGCTGACCGGTGCCCCGC
This sequence comes from Streptomyces sp. NPDC020996, assembly GCF_040641355.1. Classification (NCBI taxonomy): domain Bacteria; kingdom Bacillati; phylum Actinomycetota; class Actinomycetes; order Kitasatosporales; family Streptomycetaceae; genus Streptomyces; species Streptomyces sp. NPDC020996. The sequence continues at coordinate 91,145 of NZ_JBFADM010000001.1, read as the reverse complement.
TGTTCATACCGTCGGCCGAGGAGTTCGCCAGGCGCTACCCCCGCAGGGCCCACCTGCCGGGCGTGGCGGGCAAACAGGCGTGGGCCTTCCTGCCGCTGACCGTCTCCGGGCGTACGTTCTCCGTCTGCGTGGTCTCCTTCGACAAGCCGCGCCGCCTCGCCCACGACGAGCAGACCCTGCTGACCACCATCAGCGCCCTGGTCGCGCACGCCCTCGAACGCGCCCGGCTCTACGACGCCGAGCACACCCGTTCCCAGGAGCTGCAACGCGCCCTGCTCCCCAGGGAGCTTCCCCGACTGCCGGAGTGCACGGTCGCGGCGCGTTTCCTGGCCGCCACGCAGGACGTGGGCGGCGACTGGTACGACGTGATCCCGCTGTCCGGGGGCCGCGTCGCGCTGGTGGCCGGAGACGTCATGGGGCACGGCCTGTCCGAGGCGGCCACCATGGGCCGGCTGCGCACCGCCGTGCACACCCTGGCCGACCTGGAGCTTCCCCCGGACGAGCTGATGGGCCGCCTCAACCAGATCGTCGGCGGCCTCGGCGGGGACTCGTACGCCACCTGCCTCTACGCGGTCCACGACGCCACCACCGGCGTCTGCACCCTGACGCTGGCCGGTCACCCACCGCCGGCCGTGGTCGAGCCGGACGGCCGGGTCCACTTCCCCGAACTGTCCCCCGACCCGCCGCTCGGCGTGGCGCAACCGCCCTTCCGGGCAAGTGAGTTGAAGGTGCGGGACGGCACTCTGCTCGCGCTGTACACCGACGGTCTGGTGGAGTCCGGGGGCCGCGAGATCGGCCAGGGCATGGCCGACCTCGCCGAACTGCTGCGGACGGCCGGCCGTGACGACCTGGAGCGGCTCTGCGACCTCGTCACCTCGAAGCTGCTGCCCGACGAGCAGCCCACCGCCCCCGACGACGCGGTCCTCCTCCTCGCCCGTCTGCACACGCTGTCCGGCGACCGGATGGCCGCCTGGCAGCTGCCCGACGACCCGCGGGCGGCGGGACAGGCGCGGGAGCACGTCCGGGACCAGCTGCCCCGCTGGGGGCTCGACGAGCTGGTGATGACGACCGAACTCATCGTGAGCGAGCTCGTCGGGAACGTGGTCAGGCACGCGCGGGGTCCGGCGCGGCTCAGGCTCCTCCACACGAGGCCGGCCGGGCTGGTCTGCGAGGTGTCCGACGGGAGCCTGACGACACCCCGCATCCGCCGCGCCTCCGCGATGGACGAGGGCGGGCGCGGTCTGCAGTTGGTCGCCGCGCTGTGTCAGCGGTGGGGCGCGCGCTACACGGCGACGGGGAAGTGCATCTGGGCCGAGCAGGCGCTGTCCGGCGAAGGCCGTGAACTGCCGTGGGAGCCGGCGGCCGGCGCCGGATTCTGAGCCAGATTCCCGGAGGCTTCTCCACCCTCGTTCCGCCCCTGCTTCCGGTCCCGCCTACCATGCGCAGCCGTACGTCAGTGCAGCCGTACGTCAGTCCATCCGTACGTCAGTCCAGCCGCCGGCCCGTCGCCGGTCCTGCGCGGCCGCCGCCCGACCCAGGAGCAGGTACCGGTGTCCATACCCCCGCCCCCCGGCCCCCAGCAGCCGCAAGATCCCTGGCAGCCGCCCCATCAGCCGTCCCCGCAGGGCCCGGCGTCCCCCCAGGGCCCGGCGTACCCGCAGGGTCCGCAGGGGCCGCAGAACCCGTACGGGTCACCCCCGTACCAGCCGTGGGCGCAGGGCTACCGCCCGTTCAACCGGCCGGCCCCGGTCAACGGGGTCGCCGTCGGCGCGCTGGTCCTCGGCCTGATGTGCTTCTTCCCGGGCGCCGGGCTGGTGCTGGGGCTCATCGCGCTGCGGCAGATCAGGCGGCGTCAGGAGCGCGGCAGGGGCATGGCCGTGGCCGGCGCGGTCCTGTCCGGCGCCGGGCTCGCCCTGTGGGCGCTGGCGATCGCCGGCGGTGTCCCGGCCGACGTCTGGGCCGGTTTCAAGGACGCCGCCCGGGGCGACGGCAGCGCCTACGCGCTCCGCACGGGCGAGTGCTTCGACGCGCCCGGCGGCTCCCTGGAGGGCGAGACCTACGACGTCGACGAGGTGCCGTGCGCGGGCGAGCACGACGGCGAGGTGTTCGCCGCCTTCACGATGAAGGGCTACGGCTCCTACCCCGGCGACGGCAAGGTCACGGACGTCGCCGACGCCCGCTGCTACGCCCTCCGGTACGGCTACGCGATGGACACCTGGGCCGTGCCCGACGACGTGGACCTCTACTACCTGACGCCGACCCGGCAGAGCTGGGCCCTCGGCGACCGGGGGGTCACCTGCGTCTTCGGCAACACGGACGAGCGGGGCAGCCTGACCGGCTCCCTGCGCAACGACGGCTCCCGGCTGAACGCCGACCAGATCGCCTACCTGCACGCCGTCAACGTCGAGAACAAGGTCCTGGACACACAGCCCGTGGACACCCCCGACGACGACCTCGACGCGAGCCGGGAGTGGGCCGGGCGGCTGTCCGCCGCGCTCACCAAGGAGGCCGGGCTGCTGCGCGGCCACGCGTGGCCCGCCGCCGCGAAGCAGCCGGTCGCGGACGTGGCCGAGGACGTCCGGGCGGCCCAGAAGGAGTGGGCGCGGGCCGCGCGGGCCACCGACCCGGACACCTTCTACGAGCACTACGGCCGGGCGATGGCCCGCTCCGCCACCGACAACTCGGTCACCGCCCGCAAGGCCCTCGGGCTGGACAGCACCCCGCCCGCCGACGCGGAAGGGGACCGCGGCGGCGACGGCGGGGGAGGCGGCGGCGAACTGGAGGTGTGACAACGTCCATAGCGGGGAGAAAGTGCCTGCGTGAAGCCCCCGGCCCGCACAAGTCATCACATCGAGTGATTGTCTGGCCTTCACTTGCACGCTCCAAGTCTCGGTTGCCAGGCTGTTGCCGTATGTACAACCTGACGGGAGCGGCCAGTGAGCATCGGTGAACAGCCGGCGTACCTGCGCGTCGCGGGTGATCTCCGCAAGAAGATCGTCGACGGTTCACTGCCCCCGCACACCCGCCTTCCCTCCCAGGCCAGGATCCGCGAGGAGTACGGCGTCTCGGACACGGTCGCCCTGGAGGCCCGCAAGGTGCTGATGGCCGAGGGCCTGGTCGAGGGCCGCTCCGGCTCGGGGACGTACGTGCGCGAGCGCCCCGTCCCCCGGCGCGTCTTCCGTTCCGGCTTCCGCCCGGACGGCGGGGCCACGCCCTTCCGCCAGGAGCAGGCCGCCGGCGAGGCGCACGGCACCTGGGAGTCCGGCAGCGAGCAGACCACGGCGTGCGCCGCCGTCGCCGAGCGGCTCGGTATCGAACCCGGAGACCGCGTGATGCGCACGCGCTACGTCTTCCGCGAGGGCGGTGAGGTGATGATGCTCTCCACCTCCTGGGAGCCCCTGGAGGTCACCGGCCGTACCCCCGTGATGCTCCCCGAGGAGGGCCCGCTCGGCGGCATGGGCGTCGTCGAGCGCATGGCGGCGATCGACATCGTCGTGGACAACGTCACCGAGGAGGTCGGCGCGCGCCCCGGCCTCGCCGAGGAACTGCAGGCCCTGGGCGGCGTCCCCGGCCACGTCGTCCTCGTCATCCAGCGCACCTTCTACGCCTCGGGCCGTGCCGTGGAGACGGCGGACGTGGTCGTTCCGGCCGATCGCTACCGGGTCGCGTACCACCTCCCGGTGAAATAGCGCACACCCCTGCGGCCCCCACCTCCCGCCGCTCCCGTTCCGGTCACTCGCGCGCCCCCTTGTCGGGCCGCTCGAAATTGGCCGTTTTCGCAGGTCGTCCCGGTGCTGCCCGGCACGCCGCTGACCGGAGGCAGTATGCTTCCCGGACGGCGCACGGGACATCGTGCGCCCCCCTGGTGCTGGCCGGTTGCGTACCTCATCGTGAAAAGCCGTGTTCGGTGCGTAAAGGTTAGGCGTAGGCTCGGGCATATGCGGATTGCGGTTTCCTTAGCGGGCGGGGTCCGGCGCCAGCCGTCGAGCGGCGGTGCACGGGCCGAAGCGGGAAAGAGCGGTGGGGCGCGATGAACGACGGCACGATCACTCTTCCCTGGCTCGTCATACGTCAGGACGACAACGGCAATCGCTACCGCGTGGGCCGGTACGCCACCCGCGCCGAGGCCCAGAAGATCGCCGACAGCCTCGACAACCGCGGACACAAGCAGCTCTACTGGGTCGAGCGGATCACCCCGGCCGCCCCCGGCGCAGACGGCTGACCCTGCCGTAGGCTCCCGCGCATGACGGAACGGATCGTGGTGGTGGGAGCCGCCCTGCTGGACCGCGGACGCCTGCTCGCCGCGCGCCGCAGCGCGCCCCCCGACCTCGCCGGGCGCTGGGAACTGCCCGGCGGCAAGGTGGAGCCCGGCGAGAGCCCCGAAGCGGCCCTCGTGCGCGAACTGCGCGAGGAACTCGGCGTGGACGCCGAGCCCGTGGAGCGCATCCCCGGCGAATGGCCGCTGCGGCCGCCGTACGTCCTCGCGGTGTGGACCGCCCGGCTGCGCCCCGGCTCCGGTGACCCCGAGCCCCTCCAGGACCACGACGAACTGCGCTGGCTCGGCCCCGGCGAACTGTGGGACGTGGACTGGCTCGACCAGGACGTACCCGCGGTCCGCGAGGCGGCCGCCCACATACCCACCGAATAACCCCGAACCCGCACCCACCGCCGCACACCGCTGCCGCGCGTCGCGGTCGCTCTCCGCCATCGCCGCGGACCCGCTGCACACCGCCGCCGCGGACCCGCTGCACACCGCCGCCGCGGACCCGCTGCCGCCGCGGAGGCCCGTCGCGGGCGATCTGCCCCTCCGGTCCCGCTGTTGAGGGCCTGTCGCGGGGGATCTGCCCTACGGGCTCGCCGCCGGGGCCTGTCGCGGGGACTTGCCCTGCGGGCCCGCCCCTGCGCACCAACCGCCGGGACCGGCCCCCGCGGATCCGCTGCCGGGGCGCTGCTGCGGACGCGCTGGGGACAGGCTCCCGGGGCACGCCGCAGTGCGCCTGCCGGGGAGGACCCGTCGCGGGGGACCCGTCCCCGCGGGCCGTCGGCGAAGGGCGGATTACCGGATGCCCGATATCGGGTATCTCCCCATCAAACCCATGAAACAGGGTGTGGGTGTGTTTCGGGGGTCTGGGAAGTGATCGGTGTGTTCGACACCGTGGGCCACTGCGCCGAATGGACCTTCGCCGCGGAACCGGGCGCCGCCCGGGCCGCGCGGGCGGCCGTCCGCGGCCGGCTGCGCACCTGGCGCCTCGACTCCCTCGGCGACCTCGCCGCCCTGCTGGTCAGCGAGTTGGTGACCAACTCCCTGTGCCACGCCACCGGCCCCATCGGCGTCCGCCTCGTGCGCACCGCCGCCCCGGACGACGTCCTGCTGGTGGAGGTCTCCGACCCGCTCCCCGACCTGCCCCTGGAGCGCGAGGCGCGGGCCGAGGACGAGAGCGGCCGTGGCCTGATGCTGGTCGCACTGACCTCGCGCCGCTGGGGCGTCCGGCCCTGCGCGAGCGGAAAGACGGTGTGGTTCGAACTCGCCCTGCCGGGCTGAGGGCGTACGACCGGCCGGAACGGGCCGGAGCGCGTCCCCGGACGCTGTACGGCCCACCGTGCCCTGTCCACCGGCCGGTTCGCGTCAGTGACCGCCGCCCGCGGGTGGGATTCGAGGACGTGTCGGCTGGTTAGAAGACTTGAAGTGTTCTCGGAGCCGGGACCGAAAACCGTCGGGACCGTGCTGTGATCGTGAACACCGTGTTGTAAGGGGCCGTAGTGCTGGATACTGCGGGCAGCCGCCGCCGGTGACCGGTGCCGGAGGCGGTGAGCTGGAGGGGACGGTTCGCGTGAGCGAGATACCAGCGAAGGCCACGGAGTCGGAGGACCCGTCGGACGGCGCGAGGGCGAGGACCGCGGGCGATTCCGGCGCGTCCGCGACCCGTCGCACGACGGGCGGGCCGGGGCTGTCCTCCTTCGGTGACGCGAGCCGCGACATGGGCCTCGGGGACGTGCCGCCCCCCGGCGACGCCGTGTGGCAGAGCAGCCCGCCCGGCTCGATCTACGACTACATCAAGGTGGCGTCCTTCTCCATCGGCCCCGACGGGCTGGTCGACCAGTGGAGCCTGCGCGCCGAGCAGATCTTCGGCATCCCGGTCGAGCGCGCCGTGGGCATGGATCCCATCGAGGCGTTCGTCGACTCCGACCTGCGCGAGCGGGGCCACCGCAAGATGGCGGAGATCCTCGACGGGCGGGAGTGGACCGGCGTGGTCCCCTTCCGGCTGCGCGGGTCGGTCCGGGGAACGGGAGCGCGGGAGGGCCTCGCCGAGGTCTATGTCATGCCGACCCGGACCGAGGACGGCGAGAAGGCCGCCGTCTGCATCGTCGTCGACGTCCGCACCCTGCGGAACATCGAGACCGATCTCGCCGCGTCGCAGGCGATATTCGGCCAATCTCCCTTCGGCTTCCTGCTGATCGACACCGACCTGCGGGTCCGCCGCGCCAACCAGCGGTTCGCCTCCCTCTTCGGCGGCTCACCCGACGAACACCGGGGCAAGGGCGTCCACGACTACCTGCCGCGCTCGGAGGCCGAACGGGTCGCCGCCACCCTGCGCCGCGTCCTGGAAACCGGCGACTCCATCACGGACATGCATGTCACCGGCTTCCTGCCGGGCTCCGACGAGCGCCGCCACTGGTCGGTCAACCTCTACCGCGTGCACAGCGGTTCGGGCCGCCCGATCGGCATCGCCTGGCTGGGGATCGACGTCACCGCCCGGCGCGCCGCCGCCCGCGAGGCCGCCGCCGCGCGGCGCAATCTCGCCCTGCTGAACGAGGCCGGCGCCCGCATCGGCAACTCCCTCGACCTGGAGACCACCGCCCGCGAACTCCTGGACGTCGTCGTCCCCGGCTTCTGCGACCTCGCCACCGTCGACCTCTACCAGGGCCTGCTGGCGGGCGACGAGACCCCGCCCGGCCTCGCCGACGGCAGCGCCCAGCTGCGCCGGGTGGCCTTCGCCAGCGCCGTCTCCGACGCGCCGTTCGCCGGCACCGGGGCGCCCGTCGCCGTCGGCGCGGTCCACCACTACCCGTTCAACTCACCCTGCGCGGACGCCCTGCGCACCGCCCGCACGAAGTTCGTCCCCGCCGAGGAGGGCGGGCTCGTGCAGTCCACGCTGGCCGTGCCGATGGTCGCGCACGACACCGTCGTCGGACTCGCGCAGTTCGCCCGGACCAAGGGCAGCGAGCCCTTCGGCGACCGGGACCGCGACCTCGCGGTCGAGCTGGCCGCGCGGGCCGCCGTCTGCATCGACAACGCCCGCCTGTACCGGCGCGAGCACGAACGCGCTCTGATACTGCAGCGGTCGCTGCTGCCGCCGGGCGACCCGGTGGCCGCGGGCCTGGACATCGCGTGTCGCTACCTGCCCGGCAACTCATCCTCCGACCGGCCCACCGAGGTCGGCGGCGACTGGTTCGACGTCATCGAACTGCCCGGTCACCGTACGGCGTTGGTCGTCGGCGACGTGATGGGACGCGGCCTGCGGGCCGCCGTGGCCATGGGTGAACTCCGCTCCGCGGTCCGCACGCTGGCCCTGCTGGACCTCGAACCGGCCGAAGTGCTCAGCGCGTTGGACGAGATCGCGCGCGGGCTCGGCGCCCCGGGCGGCGTCCAGCAGGCCACCCGCGCCGCCCGCCGCCCCCGTGAGGCCGACCTGTCCGAGGTCTACCTCGCCACCTGCGTGTACGCGGTCTACGACTCCGTCACCCGCCGCTGCACCTTCGCCAACGCCGGCCACCTGCCTCCCGTGCTGGTCGAGCCCGGCGAGGCCGCGCTCATGCTCGACGTGCCGCCGGGCATGCCGCTCGGCGTCGGCGGCGAGCCCTTCGAGGAGGTGGAGGTCGACCTGCCCGAGGGCGCCCTCCTCGCGCTCTACACGGACGGCCTGGTCGAATCGCGCGACCACCCGCTGGACGAGGGCCTGCAGGCGTTCGTCGGGGCCCTCACCGACCCCTCCCGCCCGCTGGAGGACGTCTGCGACCACGTCCTGCACACCCTCGACACCCATCACGGCGAGGACGACATCGCCCTGCTGATGGCCCGCGTCCAGGGCCTGCCCGCGGAGTCGGTCGGCGACTGGACGCTGCCGCGCGAGCCGCGCAGCGTGGGCCGGGCCCGCGAGTACGCGCGCGGGCAACTGCTGTCGTGGGACCTGGAACCGCTCGTCGACACGACGGAGCTGCTCGTCAGCGAACTGGTGACGAACGCGCTGCGCTACGGCGAGGGCGAGATCAGGCTGAGGCTGCTGCTGGACCGCACCCTGGTCTGCGAGGTCTGGGACTCCGGCCTGGTCCAGCCGCGCCGCCGCCGCGCCCGCGACACCGACGAGGGCGGCCGGGGCCTGCAACTGGTCGGTCTCCTCAGCGCCGCCTGGGGATCCCGCCGCACCCCAAGAGGAAAGACGGTGTGGTTCGAACTCCCCCTGCCGGACGGGGAGACGGGCCTGACAGACCCGGCAGAGGCCCTCCTGAGCCTCTTCTGACCCACCGTCACCCAACCCGCCCACGAACCCCACCGCTGAGCCACGCGGTGGCCACACGGGCGGTCGGGCGCGCAGGCGGCGGCACGGTTGCGCCGGGTGCCGGGTGCCGGGTGCCGGGTGGCAAGGGCTGGCGGGGCCGTGGTGTGCCGTGGCGTGCGCGGGCCGGGATCCCTACACGCCGGGCGTGCGCCGGTGCGGACAGCCGCCTGCGGACCGGCGGCGCTGTGCCGACGCGGGGCAGCACGGCCGTACGGCCAGAGGGCCGAATGCCGGGTGCTGGGTGGCAGGGGCCACCGGGGGCGCGGGTTACCGGGGCTGTGGGGTGCGGTCGCGGGCGCGGGTCCGGGGGGCGCTGCACGCCGGGTGTGTGCTGGAGCGGACAGCGGACAGCGGACAGCGGACAGCGGCCTGCGGATCGGCGGCGGTGAGCCGGTACCGCGGTGGCATGGCGATCGGGCGGTGCTGAGCCGACACGGCGGTCGCACGGTCGGACCGGGTGCCGGGTGCCGGGTGCCGGGTGCCAGGCGGCAGGGGTTGCCGGGGCCGCGGGCTACCGGTGTCGTGATTCAGCCCGGGGCGCGGGTTACCGGGGCTGTGGGGTGCGGTGGCGGGCGCGGGTCCGGGGGGCGCTGCACGCCGGGTGTGTGCTGGTGCGGACAGCGGACAGCGGACAGCGGACAGCGGACAGCGGATCGGCGGCGGTGAGCCGGCACCGCGGTGGCAGGGCGATCGGGCGGTGCTGAGCCGACACGGCGGTCGCACGGTCGGACCGGGTGCCGGGTGCCGGGTGCCGGGTGCCGGGTGGCAGGGATTGCCGGGGCCGCTGGGCTACCGGGGCGTGATTCAGCCGGGGCGCGGGTTACCGGGGCCGCTGGGTGCCGTGGCGGGCTCGGGTTCTGGGGCCGCCGAAGGCCGGGGGTGTGCCGGTGTCGAGGAGGACGCCGGCGAGGACGGCGTCGGTGAGGTCGTTCGCGTGCCGCATCGCGTCGCGGGCGCGGTCGCGGGCGTCCTGTTCGGCCAGCTCCAGGGCGCTGCGGGCCAGCGACTCGGCGGTGAGGAGGCCCGGGGCGTCCGCGACGAGCAGCCGCTGCGCCTCCGCCAGCCGGGTGCGGGCGGTGCCGCCGACGGCTCCCCGGTGGGTCGCGACGAAGCAGGCCGCGGTGTCGGCGGCGTCGCGCGCGACGAGCAGCGCGGCGGCCGACAGCACCCCGGCCCGGCCGGCGCCGAGCGGCACCACCGCCCGCACCACGCGCCGCAGCGCGTCCAGCGGGTCGTACCGGCCGGAGGCCACCTCCTCCCGCACGTCGGCCAGGACCCCGTCGGCCCCCGCGGTGTCCGCCCCCGCCTCCCGCGCCTCCGCGAGCTCCGCCTCCGCGCCCGTCAGGGCGGCCGGCAGCAGGTCCTCGGCCCTGGACAGGGCGGCCGCGCGCTGGTCGACCGCGGTCAGCAGGGCGGCGGCCTGCGCCGTCGCGCCCTCGGCGGCGCGCAGGTCGCGGGCCGCCGGTCCGCCGCGGCCGAGGTCGGCCGCCTGGTGCGCCCGGTTGAGCCGCGACGTGGCGAAGAACAGCCGGTCCGTGGCCTGTTCGGCGTGGCCGGTGACGACGCGGGTCGCGGAGGGCGCGTACCGCCCGGTGAGCTCCACGAGCGTCGCCTCGGCGGCCGTGGCGCGGCCGGTCAGCTCCCGGAAACGGACCTCGGCGATCCCCAGCGCCCCGCCCACGCCGCCGTCCGGACCGCGCAGCCGGTCGAAGGCGTCGGCCTCCGCGTCGAGCCGTCTCCCCGCCTCCTGGCACCGTCCGACGATGCCCGCCAGGATGTGCCGCCGGGCCGGCTCGTCCTCCGGCACGCCGTCGTCGTACCGCTGCCGCATCCGGAAGGCGGCCGACAGTTCGGCTTCGGCGTCCCGCACGGCCCGCGCGAACGGCGCCACCGCCGCCGCCCCGGACAGGGCCTCGGCGAAACCGAGCTCCTCCCGGCAGACGCGTACGCAGTCGTCGGCCTCGGCCAGCAGCGCCGCCGCCCGCTCCTCCAGCTCGGGCAGCGGCGGCGCGGCGCCGGGCGCGGCGCCGGCTTCCGGAGCCGTCGCCGTGCGCGTCCGGGCCCGCCGGGTGTGCCGTACGTAGCCGTATCCGGCCAGCACTCCCACCGCGCCCCCGATGGCGAGCGGCAGCACCAGGTCGGTCGTCGACGCCTCGTCGGCCGACCGCGCGGCGGCGGGCGCGGCGGGGCGGTGCTCCGCGCGGGTGGCCGGCGCCGCCGCGCCGCCGTGGGCCGTCATCCCCGGCAACGCCAGCCACACCATCCCGGCGAACCCGCCGAGCACGGTGTGCAGCACCCGCACGGATATGTGGGAGGCCGCGCGCCGCGGCCGGCCCCGGATCAAGGACGATGTCACCTTTCGGAGCGTATGAGCCGGAATGTGTACGCGCGACCGGGGGCGGGCCACCAGGGCCACCGGTGCCTCCACCGGTGCCGCGCCGTACGCCGGGTGCACGACGGCGGCGACGGCGACGGCGGCGGCGACGACGGACGCGGAGGCGGAGGCGGAGGCGAACCGGCGAACGGCGGACCGGCGGACCGGCGGGCGGGGAAGACTGGGTGCGGTGAGCCGCATCCGACAGCACGACAGCCCCGCCGCCCTCGCCCCTCTCGCCCGCGCCGCGCTGGGCCCGCACCGGGTCCTCGTCGACGTGGTGCGCCTGCGCGGCGGCACGAAGAAGGGCGTCCACCGGCTCCTCTTCGACGACGACTCCACGGCCGTCGCCTACGTCTGGTCCGCCGACGAGGACTACTGGGACGCCGGTCCCGCCGACCTGTGCGACCCCTTCTCGCACTCCACCGGCCTCGCCCTGCTCACCGCCGCGCACGAGCGCCTGGCGCGAGCCGGCGTCCGCACGCCCCGCCTGCTGTACGCCGACGCCACGCACACGCACCTCGCGGCGGACGCGGCCGTCGTCGAGGACGTGCGGGGCGGCAGCCTGGAGGAGGCGCTGCGGCGCGACCCGCGCGCGGCGGACGCGACGCTCCGGCGGCTGGCCGGCGAACTGGCCGCGCTGCACGCCCAGCAGGGGCCGGCCTTCGGCAAGGTCGCCCTGGTCGACAACGGCGGCTTGCCGACGGGCGGTTCGTGCGAACGCGTCGTCATGGACCGCGCCCTGCACGACATCGAGGAGATCGCCGCGCGGGAGCCGCGGGCCGCGGCGGCACGCAGCCAACTCGCGGACTCCGTAAGGACCTTGGCCGCCGCAGTGGGCCCACGCACCCGCCACACCCTCGTGCACGGCGAACTCGGCCCGGACCACGTGCTGGTGACACCCGACGGCGAACCGGTACTGATCGACGTCGAGGGCCTGATGTACTTCGACGTCGAGTGGGAGCACGTGTTCCTGCGGCTGCGCTTCGGCCCGCACTACGACGCGCTGCGCGTGCCCGGCCTGGACGAGGACCGTCTCCGCCTCTACCGCCTGGCCATGCATCTGTCCCTGGTCGCGGGCCCGCTGCGGCTCCTGGACGGCGACTTCCCGGACCGGGCGCCGATGCGGGCGATCGCGGAGTGGAACCTGCTGCGCGCCCTGGACCTTGTGGGACGATGATCGTATGGATCTTTTCCTGCGGGTGGCCATGGCGGCGGCCGTGACGGGCCTGGCCGCGATCGGCGTCGCGGGTGTCGTCAGGGGCTGGACGCCGCCGTGGGGCGGGCGCAGGGTGCTGCGGCCGAAGCTGTGGGGGTACGGCTCGCTGCTCGCCGCGGCGGGCATGGCCCTGTTCGCCTTCCTGGGCCCCTTGCAGGAGCCACGCCCCTCCCTCTACGCGCTGCCGGTCATCGGCTGGTGCGGATTCATGGGCGGTCTGTTCCTCCAGAACCTCAGCCTCCGGCCCGGCCGCCGCGGCGGCGACGCTACGACGAAGACCTCCTCCTGATCTTCGAGCCCAGCCACACCAGCGGGTCGTACTTGCGGTCCACGGCCCGCTCCTTCAGCGGGATCAGCGCGTTGTCCGTGATCCTGATGCCCTCGGGGCACACCTCCGTGCAGCACTTGGTGATGTTGCAGTAGCCGAGGCCGTGTTCGTCCTGGGCCGCGCGCTTGCGGTCCAGGCCGGTCTCGGCGGCCGCGTCCAGCGGATGCATGTCCAGTTCCGCCACCCGCATCAGGAACCGCGGTCCGGCGAACGCCGGCTTGTTCTCCTCGTGGTCGCGCACGACGTGGCAGGTGTCCTGGCACAGGAAGCACTCGATGCACTTGCGGAACTCCTGCGGGCGGTCCACGTCCTGCTGGAACATGCGGTACTCGCCCGGGCCGACGCCCTCCGGCGGCACGAACGCCGGGACCTCGCGCGCCTTGTGGTAGTTGAAGCCGACGTCCGTCACCAGGTCGCGGACCACCGGGAAGGCACGCAGCGGGGTGACGGTGACGGTCTCCTCGCGGCCGAAGACCGACATGCGGGTCATGCACATCAGCCGCGGCCGCCCGTTGATCTCCGCGGAGCACGAACCGCACTTGCCCGCCTTGCAGTTCCAGCGCACGGCCAGGTCCGGGGCCTGGGTGGCCTGCAGGCGGTGGATGACGTCGAGGACGACCTCGCCGTCGTTGACCTCCACCCGGAAGTCCGCCAGGCCGCCGCCCTCCGCGTCGCCCCGCCACACCTCGAAGCGGGCCTCGTAGCTGCTCATTCGTACAGCTCCTCTTCGGCGAGGTACTTGACCAGCTCCTCCTTGTCGAAGAGGGCGAGCAGGTCGGGGCGGACGGGGTCGGTGGTCTCGCGGGTGAGTTCGATCCGGCCGCGCCCGGGGTCGGCGGCGGCCGCCGGTCCTCCCGTGAGGCCGGCCGCCGCAGGTTCCCCCGTGAGGTCGGCGGCCGCAGGTTCGCCCGTGGGTTCGGCCAGCCGGCACAGCAGGTTGATGTTGCGCCACTTGCGGTCCATCGTCGGGTGGTCCTCGCGGGTGTGCCCGCCGCGCGACTCGGTGCGCTCCAGCGCCGCCCGCGCCACGCACTCGCTGACCAGCAGCATGTTGCGCAGGTCCAGGGCGAGGTGCCAGCCCGGGTTGAACTGCCGGTGTCCCTCCACGCCGGCCCGCCGCGCCCGCAGCCGCAGCTCCGCCAGCTTCTCGAGGGCCTGCTCCATCTCGGCCCCGCGGCGGATGATGCCGACGAGGTCGTTCATCGTCTGCTGGAGCTCCTGGTGGAGCGTGTACGGGTTCTCCGGCGGGCGTCCGTCGTCCTCGCCCGGCGCCGGGCCCGGTGCGGAGAACGGCCGCAGCGCCTCGGCCGCCGCAGCGTCCACCTGGGCGTCGTCCGTGCGCGGGCGCGCCCCCGCCGCCGCGTACTCGGCCGCGTGCCGCCCCGCCCGGCGCCCGAACACCAGCAGGTCGGAGAGCGAGTTGCCGCCGAGCCGGTTGGAGCCGTGCATGCCGCCCGCCACCTCGCCGGCCGCGAACAGCCCCGGCACCCCGCGCGCCGCCGCCGTGTCGGAGTCGACGGCGATGCCGCCCATCACGTAGTGGCAGGTGGGCCCGACCTCCATCGGCCCGGCCGTGATGTCGACGTCCGCCAGCTCCTTGAACTGGTGGTACATCGACGGCAGCCGGCGCCGGATCACCTCGGCCGGCATGCGCGTCGAGACGTCCAGGAACACGCCGCCGTGCGGGGAGCCCCGGCCCGCCTTCACCTCGGCGTTGATGGCGCGGGCGACCTCGTCGCGGGGCAGCAGCTCAGGGGGGCGCCGGTTGTGGTCCGGGTCCTCGTACCAGCGGTCGCCCTCCGCCTCCGACTCGGCGTACTTCTCCTTGAAGACGTCGGGGACGTAGTCGAACATGAACCGCTTGCCCTCGGAGTTGCGCAGCACCCCGCCGTCGCCGCGCACCGACTCGGTGACCAGGATGCCCTTCACCGACGGCGGCCAGACCATGCCGGTCGGGTGGAACTGCACGAACTCCATGTTCAGCAGCGGCGCCCCGGCGAGCAGCGCCAGGGCGTGCCCGTCGCCGGTGTACTCCCACGAGTTCGACGTCACCTTGAAGGACTTGCCGATGCCGCCGGTCGCGATCACCACGGCGGGCGCCTCCAGCACGAGGAAGCGGCCGGACTCGCGCTCGTAGGCGAAGACCCCGGACACCCTCCCGCCGTCCTTCAGCACGCGGGTGACCGTGCACTCCTGGAGGACCTTCAGACGGGTCTCGTAGCCGCCGGTCTCCTTCTTGTCCTGCTGCTGCAGGGAGACGATCTTCTGCTGGAGGGTGCGGATGAGCTCCAGGCCGGTGCGGTCGCCGACGTGTGCCAGGCGCGGGTACTCGTGGCCGCCGAAGTTGCGCTGCGAGATCCGGCCGTCCGCGGTGCGGTCGAACAGGGCGCCCCAGGTCTCCAGCTCCCACACCCGGTCCGGGGCCTCCTTGGCGTGCAGCTCGGCCATCCGCCACTGGTTGAGGAACTTCCCGCCGCGCATGGTGTCGCGGAAGTGGACCCGCCAGTCGTCGCCGGAGTTGACGTTGCCCATGGCGGCGGCGATGCCGCCCTCCGCCATCACCGTGTGCGCCTTGCCGAACAGCGACTTGCAGATCACCGCCGTACGGGCGCCCCGCTCCCGCGCCTCGATGGCGGCCCGCAGCCCGGCGCCGCCGGCGCCGACCACGACAACGTCCCACTCCTGGCGGTCGACCACGGACATCAGAAGAACCTCGGATCGTCGAAGGCGCCGGAGGCGACCAGGTACACGTACAGGTCGGCGACCGCCACGCTCACCAACGACGACCAGGCGAGCGACATGTGACGGGCATTCAGCGTCCCCACCCACTGCCACATGCGGTAGCGCACAGGATGCCGGGAGAAGTGCCGCAGCTTGCCGCCGACGATGTGCCGGCAGGAGTGGCAGGAGAGGGTGTACGCCCAGATGAGCCCGATGTTGACCAGGAACACCAGGGTGCCGAGGCCCATGTGCCCCCAGCGGTAGTGCTCGTCCCGGAAGGCCAGCACGGTGTCGTACGTCAGGATGCCCGCGACCGGGACCGCCGCGTAGAAGAAGTACCGGTGGGCGTTCTGCAGGATCAGCGGGAAGCGGGTCTCACCGGTGTACCCGCGGTGCGGCTCGGCCACCGCGCAGGCCGGCGGGGACGCCCAGAAACCGCGGTAGTAGGCCTTGCGGTAGTAGTAGCAGGTCAGGCGGAAGCCGAGCGGGAAGACCAGGATGATGATCGCCGGCGAGACGCCCCACCAGCTCCCGAAGAGGTCGGCGTTCGGCCCGGCGCGCATGGTCCGGCAGTTCTCCGCCAGGCACGGCGAGTAGAACGGGGAGACGTACGGCGCCGCGTAGTAGTCCGCGTTGCCGAAGGCCCGCCACGTCGAGTACACGACGAAGGCCAGCAGTCCCGCGGCCGTGGCGGCCGGCGCCAGCCACCAGCGGTCGGTCCGCAGGTGCGGAGCGTCGATGGCGGCGCGTGCGGGGCTCCGCACGCCGCCGCGGCTGGGAGGGGGTTCCGTACCAGTGGCCAACTTCTGACTCCGGTCGGTGTGGGGAAGCGCTAATGACGGTTGCGGTGCGCGCCCAGTCCCTCGTCGTCCGAGTCCGTCCACAGGGAACTGTCGTACGGGGTGTCGGGGATGGTGACGAGATCGCCGCGCCCGGGCGCGGCGAGGGCGGTGGGAGCGGTGGCCGCCTCGCGCAGCAGCGCGACGCTCTCGCGCAGATGGTCGGCGTCGGCCCGGACCCGGCGGATGTCGATTCCACCGCCGCCGATCCGCTGCTCCAGCCGACCGACCGAGCGCAGCAGGTCGTCGAGGCAGCGCTGAAGGGTCGAAAGTTCGTCGTGCACGGACATGACGTGACCTCACTTCCGCGGGCGTGGTGCCGCGTCGGTGCCTGGGCGGTGACGTTCGTGCGCCTGCGAGTGTTGCGCGTCACACCTGTCGGTGGGAAGCGCTGTGCACGGATTGGCCGGTGCACGCCGTCGTGACCGCGCGGCGTCGTGACCGCACGGCGTCGTGACGCACGGCGACGTGACCGCACGCCGTCGTGACCGCACGCCGTCGTGACCGCACGCCGTCGTGACCGCACGGCGCGGGGCGCGCGGCACCCGCGCCGGGGCCGCGCGACGCGTCCGTTGCGCCGCACGGGTGGGCTTGCGCGCCGCCGCCGCCGTGTCGCCCCGCTCTGCTGAACCCTTTCCTCTTCAGTGGCCATACATCTGATCAGCTCCAAATACCGCCAATCGTGATCGGAACCGGCGGTCCACCCCCGGAGGTAGACGTGATGTCCCACGACGGCGTCGGACTGCGTGCGGTCATGCGCTCGGTCGCCTTCCTCACCGCGGGCACGCTCGCGGTATCCACGCTCGCCGGCTGCAGTTCCGGGGAGGAGGTCAGCAAGCCCCTGGCCGGGCAGGACATCGCGCCCGCCGGCCGCGCCGCGATCGCCGACGGCGGCACGCTGCGCTGGGCCGTGGACGACCTGCCGGAGACGCTGAACACCTTCCAGTCGGACGCCGACGCCACCACCACCCGCGTCGCCCAGGCCGTCCTGCCCGCCATGTACCGGCTGGACGCGGCGGGGCGCCCGCAGCGCGACGCCGACTTCCTGGAATCCGCCAAGGTCGTCGACACCGAGCCCAAGCAGGTCGTGCTGTACAAGCTCAACCAGCAGGCCGTCTGGAGCGACGGCCGCGAGATCGGCGCAGCCGACTTCGCCGCCCAGTGGCGCGCCCTGTCCGGCAAGGACAACGCCTACTGGACGGCCCGCAACGCCGGCTACGAGCGCATCGAGAAGGTCGAGCGCGGCGCGAACAACCTCGAGGTCAAGGTCACCTTCGCCCGGCCGTACGCCGACTGGCGGTCGCTGTTCTCGCCGCTGTACCCGAAGGACGTCATGGGCACCCCGGACTCCTTCAACGACGGGGCCCGCCGCAAGCTCAAGGTCACCGCCGGGCCGTTCGCCGTGAAGAAGGTCGACCGGAAGAACGACCGGATCGTCCTCACCCGCAACCCGCGGTGGTGGGGCGCTCCCGCCAAGCTCTCCGAGATCGACCTGAAGGTCGTACCGCGTGACAAGCGCGCCGCCGCGCTGGCCGCCGGGAAGCTCGACCTGGCCGAGATCGACCCCTCCGCGGCCGGGCAGATCACCGCCGGAGCGGCCGGCACGAGCGCATCCCCGGGCACCGGCGCCTCCGCGCACAAGGGCGCCTCCCAGGGCACGGGCGCCTCGCCGCACAGCGGCCCCGGCGGCCGTCGCGCCGGCACCAGGGCGGAGCGGCGGCTGAAGGCCCTGCGCGCCTTCGAGGTCCGCAAGTCGCTGGAGCCCGCCTTCACCCAGCTCGCCCTCAACGGCGCCGAGGGCCCGCTCGCCGACGAGCGCGTCCGCCGGGCCGTGGCCCGCGCGCTGGACCGCAAGGCACTGGCCGAGGCGGTGCTGAAGCCGCTCGGGCTGCCCGCGGTGCCGGTCGGCAGCCATGTCGCGCTGTCCGGGCAGGCCGCCTACGCCGACAACAGCGGCGCGCTGGGCAAGGAGGACACCGCCGAGGCGCAGGCGCTGCTGTCGGACGCCGGCTGGGTGCCCGGCGGGCCCGTCAAGGCCAAGAAGAAGGAAGACAAGGAAGACAAGGAAGAGAGCGGGGAGAGCGCGGAGAGCGCGGAGAAGGAAGAGGACAGCGGGAGCGCCGGTGCCGGCGGGAAGAAGGCCGGGCACGCCTCCGAGTCCGCGAAAGCCGACGACGGGGCGGACACCGGCGGCGAGGACGACAAGGCGGGGCGGGAGAGCGACCCGGCGGAGGGGAAGTCCGCCGGCAGCACCGAGGACCCGAAGGACCACGAGCACCCCGCCGGGGACGCCGCCCGGCGCCTCGCGCAGGAGGGCGGGCAGTACCGGCACCCCGGGCAGGGCAGCGCGCCCGGCGCCTACGCCCCCGAGGGCACCGCCGCTCCGGGGGGCACCGCGGTCAAGGCGCTCGCCAAGAACGGCAAGCCGCTCGTGCTGCGCTTCGTGCTCCCCTCGGGGGCCGGCTACGGGACCCTGCGCGCGGTGGCCGACCGGATCAGCGGCATGCTGACCCGGGTCGGCATCCGCACCGAGATCAGCAAGGTCTCCGAGGCGAGCTACTTCAAGGACCACATCGCCGCCGGCGACTTCGACCTCGCCCTGTGGTCCTGGCCCGCCTCCGCCTTCCCCGCCACCGACGCCCGGCCCATCTACGCCAAGCCGGTGCCGGCCGCCGACGGCTCCCTGAACGTCGAGCAGAACTACACCCGCGTCGGCACCGACCAGGTCGACCAGCTGTTCGACGAGGCCGTGGCGACGCTCGACGACAAGGAGCGCCGAGGTCTGCTGCGCAAGGCCGACTCCCGCATCTGGGCGGCGGCCGGGTCGATCCCGCTCTTCCAGCGCCCGCAGCTGACGGCCGCCCGCAAGGGACTGGTCAACGCCGGAGCCTTCGGTTTCCAGACACCGGTCTTCGAGGACATCGGCTTCCTGAAGGAGGGCCTGAAGACCGACGCGAAGGTCTCTCCGAGCCCCTCGCACAGCTGAGCCGCGCGGCCCTGCGGCGGCCTTCGCCGCGGGGCCACGTACCATGGGGTGAGGCCGTGGCGTGTCAAGCCCGGCAGGGCCCGCGTAACACAGACGTTCGCGCAGGCCGTCCTCACACTCCGGGAGAACGCCGCAATAATGGCTGTGTCCGCAACACGTCACGACATCCGCAACGTCGCCATCGTCGCCCACGTCGACCACGGGAAGACGACCATCGTCGACGCCATGCTCAAGCAGGCGGGTGCCTTCGCCGCGCACCAGCTCGACCAGGTCGACGACCGCATGATGGACTCCAACGACCTGGAGCGTGAGAAGGGCATCACGATCCTCGCCAAGAACACGGCGGTGAAGTATCACCCCAAGGACGGCGGGGAACCCATCACCATCAACATCATCGACACCCCCGGCCACGCCGACTTCGGCGGCGAGGTCGAGCGCGGTCTGTCGATGGTCGACGGTGTCGTGCTGCTCGTCGACGCCTCCGAGGGCCCCCTGCCGCAGACCCGCTTCGTGCTGCGCAAGGCGCTGCAGGCCCGCCTGCCCGTCATCCTGTGCATCAACAAGACGGACCGCCCGGACGCCCGCATCGACGAGGTCGTCAACGAGACCTACGACCTCTTCCTCGACCTGGACGCCGACGAGGACCAGATCGAGTTCCCGATCGTCTACGCCTGCGGCCGGGACGGCATCGCGTCGCTGACCAAGCCGGAGGACGGGACCGTCCCCAGCGACTCCACCAGCCTGGAGCCGTTCTTCTCGACGATCCTGCAGCACATCCCGGCGCCGACCTACGACGAGTCCGCCCCGCTCCAGGCCCACGTCACCAACCTGGACGCCGACAACTTCCTCGGCCGTATCGCGCTGCTGCGCGTCGAGCAGGGCGAGCTGCGCAAGGGCCAGACGGTCGCGTGGATCAAGCGCGACGGCTCGATCAGCAACGTCCGCATCAGCGAGCTGATGATGACCGAGGCGCTCACCCGCAAGCCCGCCGAAGTGGCCGGACCCGGTGACATCTGCGCCGTCGCCGGCATCCCGGACATCATGATCGGCGAGACCCTCGCGGACCCCGAGAACCCGATCCCGCTCCCGCTGATCACGGTCGACGAGCCCGCGATCTCGATGACCATCGGCACCAACACCTCGCCGCTGGTCGGCCGTGGCGGCACCGGCAAGGGCGCCGACGCGAAGTCGGCCGTCAAGGACCGCAAGGTCACCGCCCGCCAGGTCAAGGACCGCCTCGACCGCGAGCTGATCGGCAACGTCTCGCTCCGCGTCCTGGACACCGACCGTCCCGACGCCTGGGAGGTCCAGGGCCGCGGTGAGCTCGCGCTCGCCATCCTGGTCGAGACGATGCGCCGGGAGGGCTACGAGCTGACCGTCGGCAAGCCCCAGGTCGTCACCAAGGAGATCGACGGCAAGACGTACGAGCCCGTCGAGCGGATGACGATCGACGTGCCCGAGGAGCACATGGGCGCGGTCACGCAGCTCATGGGCGTGCGCAAGGGCCGGATGGACAACATGTCCAACCACGGCTCGGGCTGGGTCCGCATGGAGTTCGTGGTCCCCTCGCGGGGTCTGATCGGCTTCCGTACCGAGTTCCTCACCAGCACCCGCGGCACGGGCATCGGCCACTCCATCCACGAGGGCTTCGAGCCCTGGTTCGGCACCCTGCAGACCCGTAACAACGGCTCGCTGGTCGCCGACCGCGCCGGCGCCGTCACCGCGTTCGCGATGACGAATCTCCAGGAGCGCGGCGTGCTGTTCGTGGAGCCCGGCACCGAGGTGTACGAGGGCATGATCGTCGGCGAGAACTCGCGCTCCGACGACATGGACGTCAACATCACCAAGGAGAAGAAGCTCACCAACATGCGGTCTTCGACGGCCGACGTGGCCGAGTCGATCGTGCCGCCGCGCAAGCTGTCGCTGGAGCAGTCGCTGGAGTTCTGCCGCGACGACGAGTGCGTCGAGGTGACCCCGGAGGCCGTTCGCATCCGCAAGGTCAACCTGGACCAGCGGGAGCGTGCCCGCGCCGCGAGCCGCGCCAAGCACGGCTGAGCCGACGGCCGGGCCGGCGTCCTCGCCGCACCCTCCGAGCCCGGGTGCCCCCATCTTGGGGGCGCCCGGGCTTTTTGCAACCGGTTTTCGCGCGCCAGGTGTCCGAAATGCGGAGATCACTGCCCGATAGCCATGTAACAAGTCCGTTTCGCGGCCTTCTCGTCCCGAACCGTTTGTCCAGAATTCGGAAGAAGTATGCGCGAGCTGTGACTGAATTGAGATTTAAAGACAGTGGTTCGGCCGTCGGCTCATGGCAGATAGTTAGCCGCGTAGCGCTCGGGTCGATGGGTCTCGCTGTGGGGACAGCGGTGACTCACGAGAGCACCAGGGGGTGTCTGACCCTTCGTCAGGGGTGACGGAGGACAGGCGTGGGCC
The DNA here is from genome assembly GCF_040641355.1 of Streptomyces sp. NPDC020996. Taxonomy (NCBI): domain Bacteria; kingdom Bacillati; phylum Actinomycetota; class Actinomycetes; order Kitasatosporales; family Streptomycetaceae; genus Streptomyces; species Streptomyces sp. NPDC020996. Next base: position 69,690 of record NZ_JBFADM010000001.1, on the reverse strand, counting down.
CTCAATCGTCGGTGAGCATGTGCAGTCACGAGGAGGAGCCCCATGCGCGGTGTCACGAGCACCAAGTGGGACAGGTCGACAGTCGCCCGCAACTGCTTCACCGCATACTCCAGTTCTCTCTGAGGATTGCGCCGGCCGCTCACCGCGTGGTTACGCTACGCGCGTCCGGCTGCGGCTTCCCCATGATCCGGTCCGTGACCGCGCACATCCCGCGGCGGTCGGCGACCCGGTACACCCACACCTGTGAAATGGGCCAACTGTGACCAGTCCTATCGACGTTGAAGGCGGCGAGGCGTCGGTCGTCGTCGACGGCACCCCGCAGCCTCACGCCAAGGCCGAGGCCGATCAGCTCGAGGGGCGTTCCCCCGGCCGGCTGATGTGGATCCGCTTCAAGCGCGACCGCACGGGGGTGATCTCGGCCTGCGTCGTGGCGTTCTTCTTCGTCATCGCCGCTGCCGCGCCGCTGATCTCGAAGCTGTACGGCAAGGACCCGTACACGATCTACGCGGACGAGCGCCCCGAACTCTTCGACAGCGCGGGCGTCCCGGTGCAGCCCAACGGCGGGATCAGCGGCGAGTTCTGGTTCGGCCTCGAACCGGGCAACGGCTACGACGTGTTCACCAAGCTGATCTACGGCATCCGCACCTCGCTGATGATCTCGGTGGCGGTGACGCTCGCGGTCGTGCTGACCGGCATCCTGCTCGGTGTGACGGCCGGTTACCTCGGCGGCAAGGCCGACTACGCGATCGGCCGCCTCATCGACTTCCTGCTCGCCTTCCCCTCGCAGCTGTTCTTCATCGCCAGCATGCCGGTCGTCGTCTCACTGTTCGTCAGCCCGCGTGACGAGACGCCGACTTACGTGCGCGTGGTCGCGCTGATCGTCGTCCAGTGGGTCCTCGGGTGGATGAGCCTCGCCCGTATCCTGCGCGGCACCACACTCGCCCTGCGCGAGCGGGAGTTCATCGAGGCGGCCCGGGTGAGCGGAGCGTCTCCGTGGCGGATCATCCGCAAGGAGCTGCTGCCCAACGTGGTGACGCCGCTGCTGGTGCAGACGACCTACCTGCTGCCGAACTTCGTGACGATCGAGGCCGGCCTGTCCTTCCTCGGCGTCGGCATCGTCGAGCCCACGCCCGACTGGGGCCAGATGTTCTCCAAGGCGTCGACCGAGCTCGTGCTGCAGAACGACATCACGTACATGTTCTTCCCCGGCGTCTCGATGATCATCTTCGTCGTCGCGTTCAACTTGCTCGGGGACTCGGTCAGGGACGCCTTCGACCCCAAGACGGCGCGCTGACCGACAGATTGTGGGCGTCCTCGCCCCGGATACCGCACGGCCGAATTCGGCACTGGTGATACACAGATGGGTGGAAACTGAGTGATGAGTAGGGGCGGACGCCACGCATACGCCGCTTTGTCCGTGCTCGCGGCGGGGGCACTCGTGCTCACCGGTTGCAGCAAGGGCGGAAGCGACACCGGCAACAACGACAAGAAGAACGAGGAGAACGCCAAGCGGCAGCAGTCGTCGATCAAGTTCGGCGACGCCGCGGCCTCCCAGGGTCCCGCGGCCGAGGTGAAGGGCGCCAAGGCTGGCGGCACGATGGAGGTCCTCCAGCGTGACAGCTTCGCCCACCTGGACCCGGGCCAGATCTACGTCTCCGACGAGATGGCGCTCTCGCAGCTGATCCACCGCGGTCTCACCGGCTACAAGGCGACCGGCGACGACGGCAAGTCGCACGAGGTCGTCGGCGACCTCGCCACCGACTCGGGCACCACCACCGACGGCGGCAAGACCTGGAAGTACACGCTCAAGGACGGCATCAAGTTCGCCGACGGCACGCCGATCACGTCCAAGGACGTCCGCCAGACCTTCGAGCGGCTGTTCGCGCCCTTCATCAACCAGGGCCCGAGCTACATCCAGCAGTGGCTGGCCGACTCCACCGACTACCGCAAGCTGCTGAAGGACGGCCCGTACAAGGGCAAGCACCTGCCTGACAGCATCATGGAGACGCCGGACGACAAGACGATCGTCTTCCACTTCAAGACGGCGCACCCGGACCTGCCGTACGCGCTCGCCATGTCGGGCTACTCCGTCGTCTCCGCCAAGAGCGACACGAAGGAGAAGTACGACAAGAAGCCGATGACGAGCGGCCCGTACAAGATCCAGTCGTTCAAGTCGGGCAAGTCGATGGTGCTCGTCAAGAACACCAACTGGGACCCGAAGACGGACCCGATCCGCCACCAGTACGTGGACCAGTTCGACATCCAGTTCAACCAGCAGTACGAGCAGTCCACCAAGGCGCTGCTGGCCGACACCGGCGCCGACCAGACCGGCGTCAGCTTCAGCAACGCGGTCGACGCGGGCAACCTGTCCAAGGTGCTCGCCGACCCGAAGCTGAAGTCCCGCATCGTCTCCGGCTACCAGCCGTACGTCGGCCAGATGAACATCAACATGAGCAAGCCGGAGCTCAAGGACATCAACGTCCGCAAGGCCATCGCCTACGCGCTGCCGGTCACGCCGTTCGTCCGCGCCTACGGCGGCACGGACGCGATGGAGGTCGCCGGCGGCCTGCTCAGCCCGACCGTCAGCGGCTACGACGCGGCCTTCGACCCGTACGGCAAGAAGAAGAAGCCCGCGGGCGACCCGGCCAAGGCCAAGGAGCTGCTGAAGAAGGCCGGCAAGCTCAACATGAAGCTGACCTTCGCCTACATCAACACCCCCGAGGGCCAGCAGTACTCGACGGCCATGGCGGCGGGTCTGAAGAAGGCCGGCTTCAACGTCCAGCGCCAGGAGATCCCGGCCGAGTCGTACTACGACCAGGTCAGCAAGGTCGACAACAGCTACGACATCTTCCACACCGCGTGGGGCGCTGACTGGCCGTCCGCCTCGACCGTCCTCCCGCCGCTGTACGACGGCAGGCTGATCGCCGACGGCTCGCAGAACTACTCGCAGGTCAACGACTCGCACGTGAACAGCGAGATCGACCGCATCAACAAGATCACCGACCCGGTCAAGTCCGCGGCCGAGTGGGAGAAGCTGGACAAGTACCTCCTCACCAAGGTGGTCAACGAGGTCCCGACCGCCTACTACAAGCAGACCCAGATCGCCGGCTCCAAGGTCGGCGGCCTCGTCTACGACGACGTGATCGGCGGCCTCGACCCGCGTCGTCTGTTCATCAAGTAACCACCGTCCGACCGGTACCCGGTGCGTGAGCCCCACGAGGGCGACACCGCACCGGGTACCGTCCGGCCCGCCGACGTCAGAGAGCTGCCCCTGTCATGCTGCGCTTCCTCGTCCGCCGGACCCTCGGTGCCGTCGTCATCCTCTTCCTGTTGAGCATCGTGGCATTCGTGCTGTTCTTCGGGATGCCCCGTGACCCGGCGCTGCTGATGTGCGGCAAGACGTGCACCAAAGCGAACATCGAGAACATCCACCACGTTCTCGGGCTCGACAAGTCGATCCCCGAGCAGTACTGGATCTTCCTGCACAACCTCTTCCTGGGCAGCAGCGACTTCGCCCAGGGTCCCTGCCCCGCCCCGTGCTTCGGGTACTCGTACCACACCAACGACCAGGTCTGGTCCACCCTGACGGACCGTCTGCCCACCACCGTCTCGCTGACGATCGGGGCCGCCGTGGTCTTCCTGGCGGTCGGCCTGGGCACCGGCATGCTCGCCGCCTGGAAGCGGGGGAGCATGCTCGACAAGACGGTCACCGCCGGGTCGATGGTGCTGAGTTCGATGCAGATCTACTTCCTCGGCCCGCTCGCGCTCGCGGCGCTGGTGTACCAGTCGCACATCTTCGACAAGCCCGCGTACAACGAGTTCACCAAGGACCCGGTCACCTGGTTCTCCGGACTGATCATCCCCTGGGTGGTGCTGTCCACCATCTTCGCCTCGCAGTACACGCGTATGGCGCGCTCGTCGATGATCGAGCAGCTGCAGGAGGAGCACGTCCGCACCGCCCGCGCCAAGGGCATGTCCCGCAAGTACGTGTTCTTCCGCTACGCCTGGCGCGGTTCGCTGATCCCGATCGTCACCATCTTCGGCATCGACCTCGGCTCGCTGCTGGGCGGCGCGATCATCACGGAGTACACCTTCGGCCTGCCCGGAATCGGTCATCTCGCCGTGGAGGCCGTGCAGTTCAGCGACCTGCCGCTGCTGCTCGGCGTGATGCTCTTCTCCGCCGCCATGATCCTGCTGTTCAACATCCTCGTCGACGCCTGCTACGCCTTCATCGACCCGCGCGTGCGGCTGTCCTAGGCCGTCTTTAGGAGCACAGTCGTGACCACTCTGACCAAGGAAGCCGGAGCACCCGTGCCGGCCGACGCGGGCGCCTTCCTCTCGGTGCGGGACCTGCACGTCAGTTTCAAGACCGAGGACGGCGTCGTGAAGGCCGTCAACGGGCTCTCCTTCGACCTGGAGCGCGGCAAGACCCTGGGCATCGTCGGCGAGTCGGGATCCGGCAAGTCCGTCACCAACCTGACGATCCTCGGGCTGCACAACCCGATGTTCACCACCGTCGAGGGCGAGATCCTCCTGGAGGGACAGGAGCTGACCACCGCCCGGGAGTCGGAGCTGGAGAAGCTGCGCGGCAACAAGGTCGCCATGATCTTCCAGGACCCGCTCACCGCGCTGTCGCCGTACTACACGGTGGGCCGGCAGATCGCCGAGCCGTTCATCAAGCACACCGGGGCCTCGAAGAAGGACGCCTGGGACCGTGCGGTGGAGATGCTCGGCAAGGTGGGCATCCCCAACCCCAAGGAACGGGCGAAGGACTACCCGCACCAGTTCTCCGGCGGTATGCGCCAGCGCGCGATGATCGCCATGTCCCTGGTGTGCGACCCGGACCTGCTGATCGCCGACGAGCCGACGACCGCCCTGGACGTCACGGTCCAGGCGCAGATCCTGGACCTGCTGAAGGACCTCCAGCAGGAGTTCGGCTCGGCGATCATCTTCATCACGCACGACCTCGGCGTCATCGCCGACATGGCCGACGACATCATGGTGATGTACGCGGGCGGCGCGGTCGAGCGCGGCACCACCAACGAGGTGCTCCGGTCTCCCCGACACCCCTACACCTGGGGCCTGTTGAACTCCATGCCGCGGCTGGACGCGGATCTCGACGCGCCCCTCACGCCGATTCCGGGCGCCCCGCCCTCGCTGCTCACCCCGCCCTCAGGCTGCCGGTTCCACCCGCGCTGCACCTTCAAGGACCGGGTGGGCGGCAACCGCTGCGTCACCGAACTCCCGCTGCTGGGCCCCGACCGGGCGTCCGCCTGCCATCTCACGGCGGAGCAGAAGCGCACCATCTTCGTCGAAGAGATCAAGCCCCGTCTGGGCTAGGAGGACCACGCCATGACAGAGGACCTCGTCCTCCCCGCGCCGCGGGAGACCGGCACCGACGCGGCCGGCGACCCCCTCCTGGTCGTGGAAGGGCTGACCAAGCACTTCCCGATCAAGGGCGGCTTCCCCGTCCGGCGCACGGTCGGCGCCGTGCAGGCGGTCGACGGCATCGACCTGACCGTGCACGTCGGCGAGAGCTTCGGCCTGGTGGGGGAGTCGGGCTGCGGCAAGTCGACCACGGGCCGGCTGATCACGCGCCTGATGGAGCCGACCGCCGGGAAGATCTCCTACCGCGGCCAGGACATCACCCACGCCAGCCGCAAGCAGCTCGCGCCCATCCGGTCCGAGATCCAGATGATCTTCCAGGACCCGTACTCGTCGCTCAATCCCCGCCAGACGGTCGGAAAGATCATCTCCGGCCCGATGGAGATCAACGGGATCGAGCCCGACGGCGGCCGCGAGAAGCGCGTGCGCGAGCTGCTGGAGATCGTCGGCCTCAACCCCGAGCACTACAACCGCTTCCCGCACGAGTTCTCCGGCGGCCAGCGTCAGCGCATCGGCGTGGCACGGGCCCTCGCCCTGGAGCCCAAGCTGATCGTCGCCGACGAGCCGGTCTCCGCGCTCGACGTGTCCATCCAGGCGCAGGTCGTCAACCTGCTCCAGAAGGTGCAGCGGGAACTCGGCATCGCGTTCCTGTTCATCGCCCACGACCTGGCCGTCGTACGGCACTTCTCGCAGCGCGTCGCGGTGATGTACCTGGGCAAGATCATCGAGGTCGGCGACCGCGACTCCATCTACACGCGCCCCCGCCACCCCTACACCCACGCCCTGCTGTCCGCCGTGCCCGAGGTGAGCCTCTCCGAGGAGGCGGACGACAGCGGCGGCCGGGAGCGCATCCGGCTGGCCGGTGACGTGCCGTCCCCCATCTCCCCGCCGTCCGGCTGCCGGTTCCGCACCCGCTGCTGGAAGGCGCAGGACAAGTGCGCGACCGAGGAGCCCCCGCTGGTCCGGCTCTCCGGCAATCGCGACGGGCACCTCACGGCCTGTCACTTCCCGGAGGAGCCGACGATCGAGGCGCGCGAGCAGGACATCGTGCTGGACCCGGCGCTCGCCGCGCTCGAGGAGACCGGCGACGAGGAGAAGTGACCGCGAGGAGAAGTAACCGCGAGGAGCGGTAGCCGCGAGGAAGAGCGGCCGCGAGCAGGAGCGGCCGCGAGCAGGAGCGGCCGCGAGCAGGAGCGGCCGCGAGGAGAAGTGCCTCGTGAGTGACGTGAGGGCCCGCGCCCGGGTGGAGGGCGCGGGCCTTCGTGTTCCCGGGGGACCGGACGTCCGTGGGCTCGGGTCGATGGGCCGTGAAGGTCCGGTTCCGTGAGGGCGGCCGGCTGAAAGGGGAGTGCCGGAACCGCCGCCCCCGGGTCTGTGATGAGACGCGGGACCGGAGCGCGTGGTTCCCCCTTCGCGGGCGGCCATCCGGATGGCCCGTCACCCCGAACGGTGGGGTGCGTGTGCGCCGTGGGGTGTTTGCGCCGATATTGGCCGGTAACGGATCGGCGGCCCCGAGGAGGCACCCCATGCGTGGAGTCACGCGCGCCGGACGGGCCGCCGGTGTCGCAGCCGGCGCGGCGGCCGTCGCACTCGCGGCGACCGCCTGCGGGAGCGGCGGGGACGCCGCCGGCAGCGCGGTGCTCAGCTCGTCGTGGGGCGATCCGCAGAACCCGCTGGAGCCGGCCAACACCAACGAGGTGCAGGGCGGCAAGGTCCTCGACATGATCTTCCGCGGCCTCAAGCGGTACGACCCGAGGACCGGCGAGGCGAAGGACATGCTCGCCGACAGCATCCGGACCCCGGACTCACGGACCTTCACCATCACGGTCAAGGACGGCTGGAGGTTCAGCAACGGCGAGCCCGTCACCGCCAGGTCGTTCGTCGACGCGTGGAACTACGGCGCGAGCCTGCGCAACAACCAGCGCAACGCCTACTTCTTCGGGTACATCGAGGGCTACGACAAGGTCCACCCCGAGGACGGCTCCCGGCAGAGCGCCGGCACGCTCTCCGGGCTGAAGGTCACCGGCGACCGCACCTTCACCGTCCGGCTGACCCAGAAGTTCTCGTCGTTCCCGGACACCCTCGGCTACGTGGCCTTCGCCCCGCTGCCCCGGGCGTTCTTCGACGACCACGCCGCGTGGGTCAGGAAGCCGGTCGGCAACGGCCCGTACACCGTGCGCTCGTACACCAGGGGCGCGCAGATGTCCCTGCGCCGGTGGGACGGCTACCCCGGCGCGGACAAGGCGCGCAACGGCGGCGTCGACCTGAAGGTCTACACCGACAACAACACCGCCTACACCGACCTGATGGCCGGCAACCTCGACCTGGTCGACGACATCCCGGTGGCCCAGCTCAAGAACGTCAGGACCGACCTCGGCGACCGCTACCTGAACACCCCGGCGGGCATCCTCCAGACGCTCGCATTCCCCTTCTACGACGCAGCCTGGAACCGGAGCGGCTCGGAGAAGGTCCGCAAGGGCCTGTCCATGGCGATCGACCGCAGGCAGATCACCGACACGCTCTTCCGGAAGACCCGCACCCCGGCCACCGACTGGACCTCGCCGGTCCTCGGCACGGAGGGCGGCTACCGGGCCGGACTGTGCGGGGAGGCCTGCGAGTTCAAGCCGGACAAGGCCAGGAAGCTGATCCGGGAGGGCGGCGGGCTGCCCGGCGGCCAGGTCAGGATCACGTACAACGCGGACACCGGCTCGCACAAGGAGTGGGTGGACGCCGTGTGCAACTCCGTCAACAACGCGCTCGGCAAGGACAAGGCCTGCGTCGGCAACCCGGTCGGCACCTTCGCGGACTTCCGCGACCGGATCGTGCGGAAGAAGATGCCGGGGCCGTTCCGGGCCGGCTGGCAGATGGACTATCCGCTGATCCAGAACTTCCTCCAGCCCCTCTACTACACCGACGCCTCCTCCAACGACGGCAAGTGGTCGAACAGGCGGTTCGACGGGTTCGTCGACCGGGCCAACGCCGAGACCGGCTCCGCCCGCGCGATCGGCCTGTTCCAGGGCGCGGAGGAGACCGTCCGCGACAACATGGCGGCCATCCCGCTGTGGTACCAGAACGGCAGCGCCGGCTGGTCGGACCGGCTGTCGAACGTCTCCCTCAACCCGTTCAGCGTCCCCGTCTACAACGAGATCAAGGTCGGCTGAGCGGCCATGGGACGGTACGTGCTCCGGCGCCTGCTGCAGATGGTCCCGGTCTTCGTCGGAGCCACGCTGCTGATCTTCCTGATGGTGAACGTGATGGGCGACCCCGTCGCGGGCCTGTGCGGCGAGCGGCAGTGCGACGCGGCCACGGCGGCCCAGCTCAAGCGGGAGTACGGGCTCGACCAGTCGCTCGCCCGGCAGTACCTGACCTACATGGGCAACGTCCTCACCGGCGACTTCGGCACCGCCTTCAACGGCCAGCGGGTCACCGAGCTGATGTCCACGGCGTTCCCGGTGACCGTACGGCTGACGATCGTGGCGGTCTGCTTCGAGATCGTCATCGGCATCACGCTCGGGGTGGTCACCGGCCTCCGGCGCGGGCGGCCCGTCGACACCACGGTCCTGCTGGGCACCCTCGTCGTGGTCTCCGTCCCCACCTTCGTCACCGGGCTGCTGCTGCAACTGCTGCTCGGCGTCGAGTGGGGCTGGATCAAACCGTCGGTGTCCACCGCCGCGCCCTTCGACGAGCTGATCGTGCCGGGCCTCGTCCTCGCCTCCGTCTCCCTCGCCTACGTGACCCGGCTGACCCGCACCTCCATCGCGGAGAACCGGCGCTCCGACCACGTCCGCACGGCCGTCGCCAAGGGGCTGCCCCGGCGCCGGGTGATCGTCCGGCACCTGCTGCGCAACTCCCTGATCCCCGTGGTCACCTTCATCGGCACCGACATCGGCGCGCTGATGGGCGGCGCGATCGTCACCGAGCGGATCTTCAACATCCACGGCGTCGGCTACCAGCTCTACCAGGGCGTCCTGCGCCAGAACACCCAGACGGTCGTCGGCTTCGTGACCGTCCTCGTCCTCGTCTTCCTGGCCGCCAACCTGCTCGTCGACCTGCTGTACGCCGTACTCGACCCGAGGATCCGCTATGCCTGAGCAGCCCCGCGAACCCGCAGGCGCCGTCGCCGGCACCGGCATGGGCGGCACGATGGACCTCGCGGCGAGCGAGGCGACCACGCTGGAGCGGACGCCGGGCGGGACGTCCGGGCCGCCCGGGCCGGGCCGCACCGGCCCCGCGGGCAGGCCGCGCAGCCTGTGGTCCGACGCCTGGCGCGACCTGCGCCGCAACCCGGTCTTCGTCGTCTCCGCGCTGGTGATCGTGTTCCTGGTGGTCATCTCCCTGTGGCCGTCGCTGATCGCCCCCGGAAACCCCCTCAGGTGCGACCTCGCCAAGGCCCAGGACGGCCCGGCCCCCGGCCACCCCTTCGGCTACGACGGCCAGGGCTGCGACGTCTACACGCGCACCGTCCACGGCGCCCGCACGTCCGTCACGGTCGGCGTCTGCGCCACCCTCGGGGTCGCGGTCCTCGGGTCGGTGCTGGGCGGGCTCGCCGGGTACTTCGGCGGGCCGTGGGACGCGGTCCTCTCCCGGGTCACCGACGTGTTCTTCGCGATCCCGGTCGTCCTCGGCGGTCTGGTGCTGCTGTCCGTGGTGACCGGCGACACCGTCTGGCCGGTCATCGGGTTCATGGTGCTGCTCGGCTGGCCGCAGATCTCCCGCATCGCCCGCGGCTCGGTCATCACCGCCAAGCAGCACGACTACGTGCAGGCCGCGCGGGCCCTGGGCGCCTCCCACTCCCGGCTGCTGCTGCGGCACATCGCACCCAACGCGGTCGCGCCGGTGATCGTCGTGGCGACCATCGCGCTCGGCACGTACATCGCGCTGGAGGCGACCCTGTCGTACCTCGGCGTCGGGCTGAAGCCGCCCAGCGTGTCCTGGGGCATCGACATCTCCGCCGCCTCCCCCTACATCCGCAACGCCCCGCACGCGCTGCTGTGGCCCTCCGGGGCGCTCGCGGTCACCGTCCTGGCCTTCATCATGCTCGGCGACGCGGTCCGCGACGCCCTGGACCCGAAGCTGAGGTGAGCGGGCGTGCTGCTAGAAGTGCGCGATCTGCGGGTGGAGTTCCGCACCCGGGACGGCGTCGCCAAGGCCGTCGACGGCGTCGATTACGCCGTGGACGCGGGCGAGACGCTCGCCGTGCTCGGCGAGTCCGGCTCCGGCAAGTCGGTGACCGCGCAGGCCGTGATGGGCATCCTCGACACGCCACCGGGCCGGATCACCGGCGGTGAGGTCCTCTTCCGGGGCAGGAACCTGCTGGAGCTGAAGGAGGAGGAGCGCCGCAGGATCCGCGGCGCGGAGATGGCGATGATCTTCCAGGACGCGCTGTCCGCCCTCAACCCCGTGCTCACCGTGGGCGACCAGCTCGGCGAGATGTTCACCGTGCACCGGGGCATGTCGCGGAAGGACGCGCGGGCCAGGGCCGTGGAGCTGATGGACCGGGTGCGCATCCCGGCCGCGCGGGAGCGGGCCGGGCAGTACCCGCACCAGTTCTCCGGCGGAATGCGCCAGCGCATCATGATCGCGATGGCGATCGCGCTGGAGCCGGCGCTGGTCATCGCCGACGAGCCCACCACCGCCCTCGACGTCACCGTGCAGGCCCAGGTCATGGACCTGCTGGCCGAGTTGCGGCGCGAGTACCGCATGGGGCTCGTCCTGATCACCCACGACCTCGGCGTGGTCGCGGACGTGGCCGACCGGATCGCCGTGATGTACGCGGGCCGCATCGTGGAGCGGGCGCCGGTGCACGACATCTACAAGGCGCCCGCGCACCCGTACACCAGGGGCCTGCTGGAGTCGGTCCCGCGCCTGGACCGCAAGGGCGGGGAGCTGTACGCCATCAGGGGCCTGCCGCCGAACCCGGTGGACGTCCCGCCGGGCTGCCCCTTCAGCCCCCGCTGCCCGATGGCCCGCGACGTGTGCCGCACCGACGCGCCCGCGCTGTACGAGGTGTCCGAGGGCAGGCGCAGCGCCTGCCACTTCTGGCGGGAGTGCCTGGATGGCTGAGCCGGTTCTGGAGGTCAGCGGCCTCGTCAAGCACTACCCGCTCACCCGCGGCGTCGTCTTCCGGAAGCAGGTCGGCGCGGTCCGGGCCGTGGACGGCGTGGACTTCGCGCTCGGGCGGGGCGAGACCCTCGGCATCGTCGGCGAGTCCGGCTGCGGCAAGTCGACCCTCGCCCGGATGCTGGTCAGCCTGGAGCGGCCGACGGCCGGTTCGATCCGGTACAAGGGGGAGGACATCACCCGGCTGTCCGGCAGGGCGCTGAAGGCCGTACGGCGCAACATCCAGATGGTGTTCCAGGACCCCTACACCTCCCTCAACCCCCGCATGACCGTCGGCGACATCATCGGGGAGCCGTACGAGATCCACCCCGAGGCGGCCCCGAAGGGCGACCGGCGCAAGCGGGTGCGGGAACTCCTCGACGTCGTCGGACTCGACCCCGAGTACGCCAACCGCTACCCGCACCAGTTCTCCGGCGGCCAGCGCCAGCGCATCGGCATCGCGCGGGGGCTGGCGCTGCGCCCGGAGGTCATCGTCGCCGACGAGCCGGTCTCCGCGCTCGACGTGTCCGTGCAGGCCCAGGTGATCAACCTGCTCGACCGCCTGCAGCGCGAGTTCGGGCTGTCGTACCTCTTCATCGCGCACGACCTGTCGGTGGTGCGGCACATCTCGGACCGGGTCGGGGTGATGTACCTCGGGCGGATCATGGAGATCGGCACGCACCGGGAGATCTACGAGCACCCCACGCACCCCTACACCCAGGCCCTGCTGTCCGCGGTCCCGGTGCCCGACCCGGACACCCGGGAGCGCCGGGACCGGATCATCCTCACGGGGGACGTCCCGTCCCCGGTGAACGTCCCCTCCGGCTGCCGGTTCCGCACCCGCTGCTGGAAGGCGCAGGAGCGCTGCGCCCGGGAGGTGCCGCTGCCGGCGGTCCCGGCCGCGTACCGCCTGTCGGGCGGCCCGGCGGCACACGCCTCGGCCTGCCACTTCGCGGAGGCGGTGTCCGTCGTGGACTCCGCTCCGGGGCAGGCGGGGCAGGTGGGGCAGGCGTGGCAGGCGGGACCGGCGGGACCGGCGGAACCGGCGGCGCAGGCAGGGCAGGCGGCGCAGGCGGGGCCGGCCGGGGAGCACGGCAACGGGCCGGGATGACATGGCGCATCCCGGCCCGTTCACGGCACCCGCACGGCCGTACGCTGTTCAGCGTCGCGCGTCCGTATATCGGTACGGCTTCCGCGAAGTTGCCTGCGTGTTAACGCGGTTCGTGTTCGTTTGTGCGGTTTTCCAGTCCCGCTTCCGGTCCCGCTTCCAGTCCCAGTGAACGGCGCAGGAAGTCGAGCTGGAACCAGAGCAGGTTCTCTGCGACCGTCTCCTGCGGGGTCATGTGCGTGACGCCGGACAGCGGCAGCACCTCGTGCGGGCGGCCGGCCGCCAGCAGCGCGGAGGACAGGCGCAGGGAGTGGGCGACCACCACGTTGTCGTCGGCCAGGCCATGGATGATCATCATCGGCCGGTGCGGCTCGGCGGCGTCCACCAGACCGGCGTCGTCGAACAGTGAGTTGCGCCGGTAGACCTCGGGCTGCTCGCCGGGGTGGCCGAGGTAGCGCTCCATGTAGTGGGTGTCGTACAGGCGCAGGTCGGTGACCGGGGCGCCCACCACGGCCGCGTGGAAGACGTCCGGGCGGCGCAGCACCGCGAGCGCCGCGAGGTAGCCGCCGAAGGACCAGCCGCGGATGGCGACCCGGCCGAGGTCGAGCGGGAAGTCGGCGGCGAGCGCCTGGAGCGCGTCGACCTGGTCCTGGAGGACGACTTCGGCGAGGTCGTCCCGCACCGCCTTCTCCCAGGCGGGGGAGCGGCCCGGAGTGCCCCGCCCGTCGGCGACCACGACCGCGAAACCCTGGTCGGCGAACCACTGCGAGGTGAGGTGCGCGTTGTGCGCGGCCAGCACCCGCGCGGCGTGCGGACCGCCGTAGGGGTCGAGGAGGACCGGGAGGGGAGTGTCACCGTGGTAGTCCGTTGGCATAAGCACGGCGCACGGGATTTTCCGTGCGCCCCCCAGTGCGAGTGTCACGCGCGGGGACAGACCGGGATCTTCGGCGTACGACGGGATCACCGCCACCTGCTTCCCGTCCCGCAACACCTGCACCACCGGCCCCGGCCGGTCCGGCACGGCGGACACCAGCACGGTCACGCCCCCGGAGCGCACCGCCGAGTGCACGCCGGGTTCCCGGGACATACGTTCCAGGCCAAGTTCGTTGACGCGGTAGACGTGTACCTCGCCGATCTCGGGGGACCCGTCACCGGACAGGGCCGCCTCACCCGCCGACGCCGAGACCAGCACGTCGTCGGCGGTGACGTCCAGCACGGCGCGGATGTGCAACTGGGGTCCGGTCAGCGGGCGTTCGCCGACCGCCAGCACCCGCGCGCCGCCCTCGTCGGCGATGCGCACGAGCTGTCCGGAGGGGCTCCAGCACGGCATTCCAGGGAAAAGATCCAGCCAAATCGGATCTTCATCCGCGTGCACCAGCCGGGTCGTGCCCGACTCCGGATCCACCGCCAGGAACAGCTGACTCCGCTGGTCGCGCGCCTGTACGAGGAGCAGCGGCGCACCCGCTTCTGACCAGTGCACACGGGCCAGATACGGGTAGCGGCGACGGTCCCAGGACACCTCCGTGCGCACCCCGTCCAGACCGATCACGAACAGCCGCACGTCCACGTTGTCGGTACCCGCCGCCGGGTACGGGACGTGCAGTGGGTCACGTTCCGGGCGGGCGGGGTCGGAGATCCACCAGCGCTGCACCGGCGTGTCGTCCACCCGCGCGACCAGCAAACGGTCCGAGTCCGGCGACCACCAGAAGCCCCGCGAGCGGTCCATCTCCTCGGCCGCGATGAACTCCGCGAGCCCGTAAGTGACGTTGGCCGACTCCGGCTCGGCGAGCGCCCGTTCGCCCTCGTCCTCGGCGCCGACCACCCGCAGGGCGCCCTGCGCGACGTACGCCACGTGCCGGCCGTCGGGGGACGGGCGGGGGTCCACCACCGGCCCGGGGACGGTGAGTTCACGTGCCGTGCCGGCCCGAAGTTCGGCCGTGAAAAGCCGCCCTGACAAGGCAAAAGAGGCCAACTCCACGGCCGTGTCGGTGGCGTAGCCGACGATGCCCGCGCCACCCTCGCGGCTGCGCTCGCGCCGCGCGCGCTCCTCGGGCGGGAGGTTCTCGGTGGCCCCGCCCAGCAGCGCGCCCGGGTCGGCTGCCAACCGTTCTCGGCCGTTTTCCACGTCGAGAACCCAGAGCGCGTTCGTCCGGTCCGTACCGGAACTCGAGCGCAGGAACACGACACGGCTGCCATCAGGCGAGACCGTGAACGAACGCGGCGCGCCGAGGGTGAAGCGCTGGGTGCGGGCGTGCCGGCGGGGGAAGGAATCGGACCTCATCGTCATGCCATGACCATATTGGCCATGCGCCCCCTTGTGCGGCCGTGCGCCGACCGATGCGCGCGTCTGGATAGTTATGATCACTGGCGCACAGTGGGTATGAACCCGCTGGCTACTGTATGGATTTTTCTGCCCCTTGGTCCGACCCCCCCGTGCACTTGGGATCTTTGGAGGTGAGCCGCCGTGGCACTCTCGATTTCGGCGGTGGTGCTGCTGGCGATCATCGTCTTCCTGCTGATCAAGAAGTCAGGGCTGAAAGCCGGACACGCGGTCGTCTGCATGTTGCTCGGGTTCTACCTCGCGTCGTCGACCATCGCGCCCACGATCAGCGATCTGACGACGAACATCGCGGGCATGATCGGCAGCATCAAGTTCTGACCGCGGCCCACCGGGCCCCACGGGGCCCGGCAGGCACGGCCTGCCCCCTGGATCAGCCCCCGACCGCGTACGGCACGAAGCCGGCCCACGCGACGGGCGTGAAGACCAGCCGGGGCCCGTCGCCGTGCTTGGAGTCCCGGACGTGGACGGTGCGGGGTGAGGCGGCTGCCTCGACGCAGGAGTCAATCCCCGCTCGGTGCATGGCAGTCGGCGGACCTGCCGCCGTCGTCCTGTCACGGTGGCTGCGATTCGGCTTTGGCTGCGAGCGTGATGCGCCGACGACGCCTCAGCCCGTGCAGGGATCTTCCACCGTCGGCATGTACGGGGACAGCAGCGTCTCCGTGTGATGCGTGACCATACCTCGCACCAACTTCAGCACGCGTACATCGTTCTCGTGACCTGGTTCCTCGTCGTCGCGAACGTGGAGGAGTCCGTAGGAACCAGGGGCGACCGCGGCCACATGCTCGAATAGTTCGACCGCGTCAGGCGACGAGCGGTGATTGGACTAGCCGCCGAGGTGGATGAACGGCTCGCCGTTCATCCATCTGAGGTCAAGCAAGTACGGACTGTCCATCTGGACGATGCGATGGCGAAGCCCATCGACGATCTGTCACAACCGAAGCTCATCGTCGTCATCGGCCGCGGTCTTCCTGACCGTGATCCATCCGTGGTACTCAAACATCCCACGATCGTACTGAGATGACCCGCCTGACCGTTCCGGCCGCAGCGTGGTCCGCCGGAGATGCCTCAATCCGCAGTCGCCGCGAGCGAGTTCACGGCCATCGCCCGTTCGCTGAGCGGAGAGGTCGAAGTGCCGGAGGCCGAGTAGGCCGTCAGCCCTCGGACACGAACGGCACGAAGTCGGCCCAAGCCTTCGGTGAGAGCTGGAGGCGAGGGCCGACGGTGTGCTTGGAGTCGCGGACGTGGATGATCCCGAGGGCGGATGCAACCTCAACGCACTCGTTGCTGTTGCTGCTGTCGCTGTGGCTGCTCTTGAACCACCGCAGCGTCGCAGCGTTCTCCTCTGGGCTCTTCCGGATCATGTCTCCCCCATCACTTGCTCGATGAAAGCCAGCGACTCCTCTGGCGAGAGAGCCTGAGCCCGGATGATGCCACACCGCAGTTCCATGATCCGCAGATGCTTCAAATCAGAGACCGGTCGGCTTCCGTAGTCCCCTTCGGCGCGGCCAACTGCCGTGCCGTCGGTGAACTTGAGCACCTGGATCTCTCCTCCCATACCGGCGTGGACCGTGCGTTCGATCGGCATCACCTGGATCTCCACGTTCCTCATGTGGCCGAGCTCCAGAAGGTGCTCCAACTGGCGACGCAGCACCATCTTGCCGGTTCCCGCGCAAGACCGTCTGGGCTGAACTGAGCCTTACGCCACCGGAACCCGTATCTTCGCGCTCCGGTGCCGTCGGCGGCTGAAAGACAAAAGACTCAGGGGGAAAGCACCTTGCCAAACCCCACCCCTCCCGCCCGTGGCCCGCGCTCACTCGGGCGGGTGAACATCCCCGAATGGACTGGATTTCGCGGCCTCCGAGGCCCGACGCTCAGCGCAACGCACCATCACAACCGCAGACATGCGACGGCCCCCGCCGGGACGGCAATCCCAGTGCGAGGGCCTGACCACCGAGGAAGGTAGAGCTTCCCGATGGGTACCCAGAACCCTAGCGTGCACCCGCGCGCCCAGGCTCGCATTGCGGGCAACAAGAACCCGAACCGGGTCCACTGCACCGCCGGTGGGCTTCAGCACGACAACACCCGCCACACCACCCGCTTCACAGTGATCGGCAACCACCTGGCCCAGCACAGGGAGCTCTCGCTCCTCGCCATCGGGCTCGGCACGCACCTTCAGTCGCTGCCGAAGGGCGCCCCAGCCGACATCAAGACCCTTGCCGCGCGGTTCCCGGAAGGAGCCACCCGCATCGCCGCCGCCCTGCGCGAGCTGGAGGCCCAGGGCTACCTGCGCCGTGAACGCGTCCGCACGCCCGCCGGCCGCATCGTCACCCGCACGGTCTCCTGCAACCAGCCGGCGGCTGCCCGCCACCGCGCCGAGGCGCACGATCTGCCGGAGGCCCGGACCCCTGCGGCACCGCAGCGGCGGGATGCCTGCGCGGGCAGCGGGACGCACCCGACGGAGGCCGCGCGAGAGAAGCGAAACCCCCGCAAGCCGCTCCCCGCCGTGCCGAGCCCCGCTTATGCCGCCCCAGCCCTCCTCCAAGCCGCGGCCGACCTGCTCGCGGACCTCCACCGTCATGACTCCCGGGTGCTCCTGTCCGCCCGCGACACGGCTCACCTGGCCCCCGGCGTCGCCGCCTGGCTGGAGCGGGATGTCGCCCCTGCCGCCGTACGTCGTGCCCTGACCGCCGACCTGCCGCCCGAGGGCGTACGCCGCCCCGCGGCCCTCCTGGCCCACCGCCTCGCCGACCAGCTCCCGCCGCCGCCCCCGCTGCGCGCGCCCTCCTCGCCACCGCCCACCCGCCAACCTCTCCAGAACTGCGGCGGCTGCGATCGGGCCTTCCGCGCCCCCACCCCCGGCCGTTGCCGCAAGTGCGGCTCCGACCTTCGGGGAGCCCTCTGATGCGCAACCACGTCAGCCGTGTCCCGTTCCGGCGCGGTCCCCGCCGGATACTCTGGCCGGGGCATGCACTGGAGGACACCATGAGCACTCAGGCCGATCACGGGCACGAGCTGATCCCCCGCCCCCAGCAGACCCCGGACGCCCTGCGCGCGGCACTTGCCGTGGTCGACCCTGCCCGCCTGGAGGAGATGCAGGCAACGAAGGACGAAGCCTTCGCCAAGGCGGTGGAGTGGCAGTCGTTGAGCCCCGTGCAGAGCTGGGTGCTGATGTGGGCCAGGGACATCGAGATCGCCCGTCGCCCCGACCTGTCCACCCGCCACGCTCGCGCCAAGGCCGACCTGGAACACCAGGACTCCGCCGTCGCCCGTGAGGCCCTGCGTCAGTTGAGTGCCGTGCTGGACGAAGCCATGAAGGCAGTACGCGGGTGAGCTGGAAATGGGAGTACGTCTTCGGCGCGGAGGAAACCGCTCGTACCGCTCCCGCCGGCTTTCTCGCCGAGGTGGAAAGAAGGGCGGATGAGCTGGTCCGAGCCGCCGAAGCACTCCACGTCCACGGCCGAGCTCACGACGGCGTCGACCCCAGAGGCGGTGTCGTCATTGTTCCCGGGGGCATGTTCACCTATCAGGTCGTGGTGCGCAGCGAGCGCGTCTACATCGTCCAGATCACTTACCTGAGCTTCTGAGAAGGCGGTTAAGAGTATTCCGCAGGCGGCGCTGGGGGCTTGATCCTGAGGGACGTTCGTCGGCAATCACTCCCACGATGCGGTACGAAGCAGTGCTACGCGATACTCATTCTGTGGAGTGGTTCGAGCAAGCCCGGGCAGCGGAACAGCGCCGGGACTGGGATGTAGCGATCGCTTTGGTAAGCACCCACGCCGAGTGCTATTCCACTGATCCCTCCAGACACGACAACCATCTCTGGCACATGGATCTGCTCGCCCGTGCGGAACGGCTCTCGGAACTCACGGAGCGCGCTCTCACGGATGTCCACGCACGTCGGAGACTCAACGCATCGCTTCGCGAGCGGGGAATGGAGTCGGCGCTGCGCAATCGCGCCGAAGACGGTGATCGTGGTGCCCTGTACGCCCTTGTTCGGCTGCTGTGCGAGACGAGCCGGATTCCAGAAGCTCATCGAGTGGTCCAGGATCTCGGTCTGGACGACCAATACGCACACCAGATCGTGGCCCGCTTTCGATCGCCATCGAGCGATGCACATTGAGGTTCGGCTGATGCCGGCAAGAGCGAGCGAGTGCTGAGCGGCGAAACCAGGTCGACGTAGGTCAGTGCGGTACTCGATCATGCGTTCATGCCCCTGAGAGAGACCCTTGCCCGAGTCGATGCAGACCTGGCCGCCGGCCGGGTTCCCGTCGCGCGCCAGCGCCTGCGCGGTCTCATCTCGTCCTTCCCGCACGACCTGACCCTCCGCCGTCGTCTGGCCGAGGTGTACCGGCTCTACGGCGACGCCGCCGAGGCCGGACGCTGGATGTACCTCGAAGAGGACCGCAAAGCCGACGAGACCGATGCCTTCGAGGCGCGGTACGGGTCTCCCGGGTGGCGGATGAAAGCCCTCGCCTGGCAGGGCCCGGAGGCGAAGGCCGCCACCGTCTTCGCGGAGGAGCAGCTGGTCGCGGTGCGGACCGCCTGCGCCGAGGAATTGGGGCACCCCGTCGACTGGGACGACCCCGCCTCCTACCGGGACGACCTGGAAGGGGAGTACGAGGCGCCCTCCGAGCCGTGGACGGCCGGCGGTGTGCTGGCGGGCGTCGGCTGCCTGGTGGCGGCCCTTGGGTTCCTCGCGATATGGGTAAACGGACTCGTTGCCCTCTTCAACTGAACCAGGTCACCCGGGATTGTGAGAAGCGCCGCTCAAGGTTCGTGAGACCGTCCAGAACCGCCGTGAGCAGGACCCTCGATGACGAGTCCCAGATGATCTCGCGGTGTCCGGCAGGAAGGCCGGGCAGGCCGCCGTGCCGTTTTGTCGGAGGGGGCTCGTAGGGTGGGCCGCATGACCGAACTGCCTGCTCGGCGTCTGCTCCTGGTGCACGCGCATCCGGACGACGAGTCGATCAACAACGGCGCGACCATGGCCAGGTACGCGGCCGAGGGTGCCCACGTGACCCTGGTCACCTGCACTCTCGGCGAACTGGGCGAGGTCATCCCGCCCGAGCTGCGGCACCTGACCGGCGCGGCCCTCGGCGAGTACCGCCTCGGCGAGCTGACCGCGGCCATGCGCGAACTCGGCGTCGCGGACTTCCGGCTGCTCGGCGGCGCGGGCCGCTACCGGGACTCCGGGATGATGGGCCTGCCCGACAACGACGACCCCGGCTGCTTCTGGCAGGCCGACGTCGACGAGGCGGCCCGGCACCTGGTCGAGGTCATCCTGGAGGTACGCCCCCAGGTCCTGGTCACCTACGACGACAACGGCGGCTACGGCCACCCCGACCACATCCAGGCCCACCGCGTCGCCCTGCGCGCCGCCGAACTGGCCGCCGCGGAGGGCTGGGACATCCCCCGCGTCTACGTCAACCGCGCCCCGCGCTCCGTCGTCGAGGACGCCTTCGCCCAACTCGCCACGGACCTGCCGGGGCTGCCCTTCGCCAAGAGCGCCGCCGTGCAGGACGTGCCGGGCGTGGTCGACGACGCGCGGATCACCACGCGGATCGACGGCACCGCCCGCGCCTCCGCAGCCAAGGCCGCCGCGATGCGCGCCCACGCCACCCAGATCGAGGTCGCCGAGCCGTACTTCGCGCTCTCCAACGAACTCGCGCAACCGCTGTTCACCACCGAGTACTACGAACTGGTGCGGGGGGAAGGCGCGGAGCCGGGGGAAAGCGACCTGTTCGCCGGGACCGGGGAGGGTTCCTGACATGAGCGGCGACCGGACTCCGATGCTCGCCCAGCCCCTGCGACCGCCGTCCGCGGGCCGGGCGGCCCTGTACCTCGGCCTGTTCGTGTGCGGCGCCGTGGTCGGCGTGGCCGGGGCGCTGGTGCAGGCCGACTGGTTCCCGGGCGGGCTGCTGCTCGCCCTCGCGGGCGAGGCCGGGCTCGTGCTCGGCGGGGCGCTGGCCTCCGGCGGCCGGGCCGGGGCGGTCGCGTCCGCCGTCGGCTGGATGATCGCCGTGGTGTTCCTCACCACCAGCCGCCCCGAGGGCGACTTCCTCTTCGCCGCAGGAGGCGGCTCGTACCTCTTCCTGCTCGGCGGCATGGCCGTGGCTGTGATCTGCGCCACGGTCGGGTGGGTGCGGCAACCGAACGGCGGCGACGCCCGACTTGGGAAGTGACGTACCACTTCGCCGTCCCGCGGGCGTGCAAGTGCCGTGTGGGTTTCCCCGGCGGTAGTGGGATACGGGCCAGAAGTGGCCAGTATGGTGGTGCGCGCCGCCGAGCCTCCCCCAGACGCTCGACTTAGCTCGCGCCCGGGGGGACCCCCAACGTGAGGTCGTGTCGGGCGGCGGAGCCAACCGGGAGAACCTGCCTTGAGTCGTGAAACTGACACTCCGTCCTCCGGCCCCAACGGGCGCGGTGGAGCCGCATACCCGTCGGGCACCCCGCCCTACGGGACGCCGGCGGCTTCCGACGGCTCTGCGGACGCGGGCCGTTCGGCCAAGCCGGAGGACCGCAAGACCGAGACCACGCTGACCACCCGGATCCGGATCAACATCCCCGGGTCACGGCCCATTCCGCCGGTCGTCGTGCGCACGCCCGTCGCGGACGCCGACGGCAAGAAGGACGACACCGCGGAGACCGCGGCTCCGGCTCCGGCGCCGGGTGCGGCCACGTCCACGGGCATGTCCGCGGGCGGCGCCGTCGAGGCGCCGGCCGAGCCGGCCCGGCCCGCGGGGGAGAAGACGAGCGACTGGTTCGCGCCGCGCAAGTCGGGCCCGCCCAAGGGCGGTCAGGCCGGCGGCGCCGCCAACGGCGCCGGTGTCCACGGCGGTTCGGGTACGCCGGCAGGCGCGGGCGCGCCCGCGGGCTCGGGCACGCCCGCCGCGGGTGCCTCCGGCGGCGCGCGTCCCGGCGGCGTGGTCGGCGCCATGAGCGTGACGGGCGGCTCCCGGCCCGGCGGCGCGAACGGCGCCCGGCCCGGCACGACCAACGGCGCCGGGCTCCCCGGCGCGACCGGCGGGCCGGTGGCCCCCGGACACGGCGGCGGCACCGGTTCCTTCGACGTCACCGAGGCGCTGAACGCGGGCCCGCGCTCCACCGGCCCCCGTCCCGGCCAGGGCACCGGCGGCGACGCACGCCGCGACGACCTGCCGTACTTCTCGGAGGGCGACCGCGGCGGCGCCGTCAACGGCCAGGGCGGCGGGGCCGGTCAGGGCGGCTACGGCGGCCCCGGCGGCCATGGCGGTCCCGGCGGCCATGGCGGTCCGGGCGGCCCCAACAGCCCCGCCGGCCCCAGCGCGCCCGGCGGCCCCAGCGCTCCCGGCGCTCCGAACGGGTTCGACGGCGCGAGCGGTTTCGACGGGCCGAACGGCTTCGGCGGCCCCGGCGGCGCGCACGGCGGCCCCGCGGGTCCGACCACAGGTCCGGTCACCGGCGACGGCCCGCTGGCCCCGCCCACCGGTCCGGGCGGCCAGGACGGCGGTGCCGGTCAGGGCGGCTACGCCGGTCCCGGCGCCCCGGGCGGGCCCAACAGCCCCGGTGGTCCGGGCGGTCCCGGCGCTCCGGGCACGATGCGCGGCGGTGAGCCTTTCGGCTCCGGTCCCGTCGCGGCGCCCGGTGGCGGCCTGAGCGACGACACCGCGATCCTCACCCCGCAGAAGCCGGCCCCCGAGCCGGGCCCGCAGGGCGGCTACCCGGCCCCCGACAACGTCTCCGGGCACACCGTCACCAGCGGCATCCCGGTCGTGCCGCCGGGCGCCGGCTCCCCGTTCGGGCCGGGCGCCCCCGCCGACGGGGCGCTGCAGCACACGCCCCCGAAGCTGCCCGAGCCGGTCGCGCAGAACGTGCCGGCGGCCGCCCCCGCGAAGAAGAAGGGCCGCAGCAAGCTGGCGCTGCTCGGCGTCGCCGTGTTCCTGGTCGCCGGCGGGGCCTACGGCGCCGGGCTGCTGATGAACCACACCGACGTGCCCAAGGGCACCACCGTGCTCGGCGTGGACATCGGCGGCGGCACCCGCGACGACGCCGTGAAGAAGCTCGACGCGGCCTTCGGCAAGAACGTGAACCAGCCGCTGAAGCTCTCGGTCGGCGGCGACACCGTCACGCTCAAGCCCGACCAGGCGGGGCTCCAGTTCGACGAACAGGCCACGGTCGCCGCGGCCGCGAAGAGCGACTACAACCCGGTCTCGGTCATCGGCTCCCTCTTCGGCAACCACCGGGTCGTCGAGCCCGTCATGCCCGTCGACGAGGAGAAGCTGAACGCCGCCCTGCAGGACGTGGCGGGCGGCTCCGGCTCGATGACCGAGGGCACGATCAAGTTCGTCTCCGGCAAGGCCGTCGCCGTCTACGGCAAGCCGGGCAAGGGCATCGACATCGCCAGGTCGACCGACGCGATCGTGACCGCCTACCGCGCCCAGGTCGAAACCGGCTCCACCACCCCGGCCGCCGTGGCCACCACCACCAAACAGCCGACGATCTCCAACGCCGAGGTCGACCGCGAGCTGAAGGAGTTCGCCCAGCCCGCGATGTCGGCCCCCGTCACGGTGCAGACGGACGCGGCGCACAGCGTCATCTTCAGCCCGCAGAACTCCCTGTGGAAGTTCCTGCGCGTGAAGGCCGTCAACGGCAAGCTCGTCGACAGCCCCGACATGGACGCGCTCAAGGAGCTCTACGGCCACACCTTCGACGAGGTCCTGATCACCCGGGGCACCGGCCAGAAGACGGCCGTCACCCCGCAGGACGTCTACGTCGCCCTGCGCCAGGCGCTGCTGAGCAAGACCAACCGGGTCGCGGTCATCGACACCGACCCGAGCTGACCGCCCACGACCGGAAGAGGGGCGCCCGGCGACCGCCGGGCGCCCCTCTTCGTACGGCAGCCGTACGGCAGCCGTACGGCAGTCGGGCGCGCCTCGTCGCATGACGGCCGGGCGCCTCTCGTCGTATGACATCTGTCATCCCCGACACCGGACCCCCGACACTGCCGGGCCGGAGGCCCCCGCGGCCACCATGGCTGTCATGACAACGACAGATACGGCCACCGCCCCGGTGGTCGGGTTCGAGCGGGTGAGCAAGAGGTACGGCAGCGTGCGGGCGGTCGACGGGCTGACGCTGGCGTTGCGTCCCGGGGAGACCGTGGCGCTGCTCGGGCCGAACGGGGCCGGCAAGTCGACCACGCTGGACCTGCTGCTCGGGCTCAGGAGCGCCGACAGCGGCACCGTGCGCGTCTTCGGCACCGGGCCGCGCGAGGCCATCGTCGCCGGGCGGGTGGGCGCCATGCTGCAGAGCGGCGGGCTGATGGACGAGGTCACCGTCGCCGAACTGGTCCGCCTCGCCTGCGACCTGCACCCCAGGCCCTACCCGGTGAACGACGTGCTCGCCCGCGCCGGACTCACCCAGATCGCCGGCCGCAGGGCCGACAAGCTCTCCGGCGGCCAGGCGCAGCGCGTCCGCTTCGCGCTCGCCACGGCCGGCGACAGCGATCTGATCGTGCTGGACGAGCCCACCACCGGCATGGACGTCTCCGCCCGCCAGGCCTTCTGGGCCACCATCCGCGAGCAGGCCGACCAGGGCCGCACCGTGCTGTTCGCCACGCACTACCTGGAGGAGGCGGACGCCGTCGCCGACCGCGTCCTCGTCCTGCACCGCGGCCGGCTGCTCGCGGACGGCACCGCGGCCGAGATCAAGGCGAAGGCGGGCGCACGGCGCGTCTCCTTCGACCTGGACGCCCCGATCGACGCGGCGCGGCTGCGCGGCCTGCCGTTCCTGACCGCCCTCGACATCAGCGGCCGGACCGTCCGCATCCAGTCCTCCGACGCCGACGCCACCGTCCACGCCCTGTACGGCCTCGGCCTCTACCCCCGCAACCTCGAGGTCGCCGGCCTCGGCCTGGAGCAGGCGTTCGTCGCCATCACCGCCGCCGAGGAGGCGAAGCAGCCGTGAACAGCCTGATCAAGCTGGAACTCACCCGCGCCCTGCGCAACCGCAAGTTCCTGTTCTTCTCGGTCCTCTACCCCTCGCTGCTGTTCCTGCTCATCGCGGGCAACGCCGACAGCACCACGAAGATCGACGGCACCGGCCTGACCCTGCCCGCCTACATGATGGTCTCCATGGCGTCCTTCGGCGCCCTGACCGCCGTCCTGATGGGCAACAGCGAACGCATCGCCAAGGAACGCGAGAGCGGCTGGGTACGGCAGCTGCGGCTGACCGCCCTGCCCGGACGCGGGTACGTGCTCGCCAAGACGGCCGGCGCGGCCGTGGTCAGCCTGCCGTCGATCGTGGTCGTCTTCGTCGTCGCGGCCGCCGTGAAGGACGTCCGCCTGGACGCCTGGCAGTGGCTCGCCCTCACCGGCTCCATCTGGGCCGGCAGCCTGGTCTTCGCCGCGCTCGGCGTCGCCCTCGGCTACCTGGCGAGCGGCGACACCGTCCGGCCGGTCACCATGATCGTCTACTTCGGCCTGTCGCTGCTGGGCGGCCTGTGGATGCCGACGACGACCTTCCCGCAGTGGCTCCAGGCCGTCGCGAAGTGGCTGCCCACGCACGCGTACGCTGCTCTCGGGCGGGCGATCGAGCAGAGCCGGTCCCCGCACGCCCGGGACGTCGCCCTCCTCGCCGTCTTCTTCGTCCTGTTCGCGGGCGGCGCGGCCTGGCTCTACCGGAAGGACACCTTGCAGGCGTGAGCACGACGACGGACGACCGGTCGGCGCCGGAGACCGGCGCGACGCCCCTCGGGCAGCCGCCCCGCACCCTGCGCGAGGCGGGGCGCAAGCTGCTGTGGATCGTCATCTGGCTGGTGTTCCTCAGATCGCCCGTGAACGACCTGCTCTCCGGCCAGCACACCACCGCCGCCACGGTGGCCGGCTGGACCGGCCTGGCGGTCTTCGTGGGCACCTACCTGACGCTGGTCTTCCGCACCATGGGCCGGCCGTTCCCCGGCCCGCTCGTGACCGGCCTGGTCGCCGGCCTCGGCGTGCTCGCCGTCGTCCTGTCCGTCACGCTCGGCCGGCCCTGGCTCGACCTGTTCGTGTACGTCTCCGTCGCCTGCGGCGCCACCTTCCCGCTGCGGACCGCCTACTGGACGATCCCCCTGACGACGGCCGTGATGCTGACGAGCGCCCTCGCCGACGGCGAGAGGGACCTGTGGACCCTGGTCCTCCTGGTCCTGCTCATCGGCTTCACGATGACGGGCGTACGGCAGCTGGTGCGCACGACGGTGGAACTGCGCAGGGCCCGCGCCCAGGTCGCCCAGCTCGCCGCCAACGAGGAGCGGCTGCGTCTCGCCCGGGACCTGCACGACCTCCTCGGCCACTCGCTGTCGCTGATCACGCTGAAGAGCGAGCTGGCCGGCCGCATGCTCCCCGACCACCCCGACAAGGCGGCCCGCCAGATCGCCGACATCGAACAGGTCAGCCGCCAGGCCCTGGTCGACGTCCGGGAGGCCGTCACCGGCTACCGGCGCCCCCGGCTGGCCGCCGAACTCGCCGGGGCCCAGGTGGCGCTGGCGGCGGCCGACGTCACCGCCGACCTGCCCGCCGAACCCGACCTCACCGGCGTCCCCGAGGAGAGCGAGTCGGCCCTGGCCTGGGCCCTGCGCGAGGCGGTCACCAACGTCGTACGGCACAGCGGCGCCCGGCGCTGCACGGTCGGACTGCTCACCCGCCAGACCCTCGACGGGCGGGTGCTGGAACTGTCCGTCGAGGACGACGGCCGGGGCGGCCCCGGCAAGGGCGCCGGCAACGGCCTCACGGGCCTGGCCGAGCGCCTGGAGAAGGCCGGCGGCACCCTGGAGGCGGGCGGCACCAGACGCGGGTTCCGGCTGGTCGCCCGCGTCCCCGTGGACAGCGGGGCGGACGTAGGATCCGGGGCATGAGCTCCACGATCAAGGTCCTGCTCGCCGAGGACCAGTCGATGGTCCGCGAGGCACTGGCCGCCCTGCTCGGCCTCGAGGACGACATCGAGGTCGTCGCCCAGGTCGCGCGCGGCGACGAGGTGCTGGCCGCGGCGCGCGAGCACGACGTGGACGTGGCCCTGCTCGACATCGAGATGCCCGGCTGCACCGGCATCGAGGCCGCGGCCCGGGTGCACGCGGAGCTGCCGGACGTGAAGCTGGTCGTCCTGACCACCTTCGGCCGCCCCGGCTACCTGCGCAGCGCGATGGAGGCCGGCGCCGACGCCTTCCTCGTCAAGGACGCCCCGGCCGCCCAACTGGCCGCGGCCGTACGCAAGGTGCTGGAGGGCGAACGGGTCATCGACCCCACCCTCGCGGCGGCGGCCCTGGCCGAGGGCGCGAACCCGCTCACGGACCGCGAGCGCGAGGTGCTGCGCGCGGCGGCCGACGGCTCCACGAACGCGGAACTCGCGGCCGCCCTGCACCTGTCGCAGGGCACCGTCCGCAACTACCTCTCCACCGCGATCCAGAAACTCGCGGTGCGCAACCGTGCGGAAGCGGTGCGGATCGCCCGCGACAAGGGCTGGCTGTGACGCCTCGGCTGGCTGTGACGCCTCGGCGGGCTGTGCGGCTTCGGTTGCTGTGAGCCGCAGTGGCTCTGCTGCCTCAACGGCTCGGATGCCTCAGTTGAGCATCGCCCGCGCCGAGTGGGCCTGGCGGCGCACCTGCCGCGCCGTCTGTTCGTCGACCGCGGCCACCACCTCGGCGTATGCCTCCAGTTCCGCCGCCCCGGCGAGGTAGTCGCCCCGCTGCACCAGCAGTTGCGCCCGCTCGTAGCGCAGCCGCGCCGGATGCGAGGGCAGCAGCAGCGACAGCTCCACCGCCCACAGCGCCACGTCCGACCGCTCGGGCCGGGCCGCCGCCCACGCGCGGACGTTGTTCAGGATCCGCGAGACCACCTCCAACGGACCGGCCGGCGTCAGCATCGACGGCTCCAGCGGCGCCCCGGTGGCCCCCACGACCAGCAGTTCCACGTCGCCCCCGCCGAGCACCCGCCCGCCGTCGAACGGGTCGGCCAGCACCTGCTCCTCCTGCGGCCCGAACCCGACGACGAAGTGTCCGGGCAGCGCGACCCCGTACACCGGCGCGCCCGCTCTCCTGGCCACCTCCATCCACACCACCGACAGCATGATCGGCAGCCCGCGCCGCCGGCGCAGCACCTCGTGCAGCAGCGACGACTCCAGGCGCCGGTAGTCGGCGGGGGAGCCATGGAAGCCCTCGCCCTCGCCCAGCAGCCGTCGCAGCGCCTCCGCCCACGCCGTCGGCCCGCCCGGCCGGAACGGCAGCCGTCCCGCCAGCCGGTCGAGCTCCAGCTGCGCGGCGTCCATGCCCGCCTCGTCCAGCGTTCCGTCCGCCTGCGCGCCCACCAGCAGGCACAGCGTGGCCAGGTCGGGCCGTTCGGACCGGGCCTCCTCGGCGAACAGCCGCCGCAGCCGCGCGGACCGCTCGGGCGGCGGGGGAGCGGGGGACGGAGGACAGCGGGGACTCATATCAGGCTCGTGCCCTTCCACGGCGACTTCACGGCGACTTCACGGCGGCTTTGCGGCGGCTTCGCGACGGCTTTGCGGCGACTCACGGCGGCTTCGCGGCGGCTCGTCACCGCCCGACTTCGTCACCGGCCGGCTGACGGTAGTGGTGGTACGCATGGTGCGCGGCGAACCCCATTCCGGCGTACAGCGTCCGCGCCGCCGCGTTGTCCGTCTCGACCTGGAGCCACGCGGCCGAGGCGCCCTCGTCGAGGGCCCGCCGGGCCAGCGCGGCCATCACCGCGGTCGCCAGACCCCGCCGCCGCTGCGCGGGGTCGACCTCGACGGCGGCGAAGCCCGCCCACCGCCCGTCCACGACGCACCGCCCTATCGCGGCGGGCGCGGCCCCCTCCGAGGCACCCTCCGAGGCGCCCGGCACGGTCGCGAACCACACCGACGGCCCGCTGCCGAGCACCTTCAGGGCCACCTCGCTCACACCCTTGCGCCGGTAGCGCGCCAGCCACGCCGCGTCGGCGGTCCGGGACAGCACGACACCCGTCCCCTCCGCCCGGTCGGCGACCGGCGCCAGCCCGCCGACCCACAGCTCGGCGGTCACCTCACGCACCCACCCGCGCCGCTCCAGCTCCGCGCACAGCAGCTCCTGCGTGCCCTCCGCCCCGGTCGCGGTCTGGACGTACGCGGGCAGGCCGCAGTCGCCGTACCACCGCCGTACGGTGCTCAGCGCGTCGTCCAGGGGCACGCCCGGGTCGCCGAGCGGGAGCACCGAGTTGGCCCGCCGGGTGAACCCGGCCGCCGCCCTCAGCTCCCATCCGCCCAGCAGCTCGCTCTCCACCGGCCGCCACGCGCGCGAGGAGACCCGCGCGAGTTCCTCGTAGGAGGTGGCGGGGCCCCGGCGGCGGGCCGGCGCGGCGGGCACCACCTTCCCCGCGACCAGGGCGGACTCCGGTATCCGGACGCTCTCACCGCTCTTCCGTGTGATGAGCAGCACACCTTCGTCCCATGATGTGAGAACACCCACCGTGTCGGTGAACTTCTCCTGCGTGACTCCAGGTTCGCTCAGGCGCCGCACGGAGACACGTTTCCCCACGTCAGCAGCGGTGATTCGGACCTCGAGGCGTCCAGCGGCCGAGATTTCCACGGGTCGGTTCACCCCTCCTGTTCGGATCATGCCCAGGAACGGAGATACTAGGGGCGGGCATCGACGACGCCGCGCTCCCGCGCGCCAGGCGGCGGAGCCTGAGGAGGCCCGCCAGCGCCCAATCGAGGAGGAACGACAGCGTGACCTACGTCATCGCGCAGCCTTGTGTCGACGTGAAGGACAAGGCGTGCATCGAGGAGTGCCCGGTCGACTGCATCTACGAGGGCTCCCGGTCCTTGTACATCCATCCGGACGAATGCGTCGACTGTGGTGCCTGTGAGCCGGTCTGCCCGGTCGAGGCGATCTTCTACGAGGACGACGTGCCGGAGGAGTGGAAGGACTACTACAAGGCGAACGTCGAGTTCTTCGACGAGCTGGGCTCGCCGGGCGGCGCCAGCAAGCTGGGCCTGATCGAGCGTGACCACCCGATCATCGCCGCGCTGCCGCCGCAGGCCGAGTGACCCCGTAAGCGGCCCCGCGACATGCGCCGCCTCGGTCCCGTACGGCCTGATCGTCGACGATCACCGTGCGGGGCCGAGGCGTTTGCCGTACGAGGGCCGAGCCGTTCCCTGAGAAAGTGAGCCACCACCCGTGTCCGCAGTCACCGACCGCCTCCCGGCCTTCCCCTGGGACAAGCTGGAGCCGTACAAGAAGACGGCCGCCGCGCACCCGGGCGGCATCGTCGACCTGTCCGTCGGCACCCCCGTCGACCCGGTCCCCGAACTGATCCAGAAGGCCCTGATCGACGCGGCGGACTCCCCGGGCTACCCGACGGTCTGGGGCACCCCGGCGCTGCGCGACGCGATCACGGGCTGGCTCGAGCGCCGTCTGGGCGCCCGCGAGGTCACCCACCGGCACGTCCTGCCGGTCGTCGGCTCCAAGGAACTGGTCGCCTGGCTGCCCACCCAGCTGGGCCTCGGCCCCGGCGACAAGGTCGCCCACCCCCGGCTTGCCTACCCGACGTACGAGGTCGGCGCCCGCCTGGCCCGCGCCGAACACGTCGCCTACGACGACCCGACCGAGCTGGACCCCGAGGGCCTGAAGCTGCTGTGGCTGAACTCCCCGTCCAACCCGACGGGCAAGGTGCTCGGCAAGGACGAGCTGACCCGGATCGTGGCCTGGGCCCGCGAGCACGGCGTGCTGGTCTTCTCCGACGAGTGCTACATCGAGCTGGGCTGGGAGGCCGACCCGGTCTCCGTCCTGCACCCGGACGTCAACGGCGGCTCGTACGACGGCATCGTGTCGGTCCACTCGCTGTCCAAGCGGTCGAACCTGGCCGGCTACCGCGCGGCCTTCCTGGCCGGTGACCCTGCCGTCCTCGGCCCGCTGCTGGAGATCCGCAAGCACGGCGGCATGATGACGCCCGCGCCGACCCAGGCGGCGGTGGTGGCGGCCCTCGGCGACGACAGCCACGTCCGCGAGCAGCGGGAGCGGTACGCGGCCCGCCGCGCCGCCCTGCGCGAGGCGCTGACCGGGCACGGCTTCCGCATCGAGCACAGCGAGGCCAGCCTCTACCTGTGGGTCACGCGCGACGAGTCCTGCTGGGACACGGTGGCCCACCTCGCCGGCCTCGGCATCCTCGTGGCCCCCGGCGACTTCTACGGCCCCGCGGGCGACCGCTTCGTCCGGGTGGCCCTGACAGCGACGGACGAACGGATCCGAGCAGCCGTAGAGCGCCTGTAACCCGCCCCCACGGCCACCCGCAAACGGCTGCGGGGGCCGGAGCGGCCACGCGACCTCGGCCCTGGGTGGCGTCGCTGTGGCGGCTGGGGCCCGGTGCGGCGACCGGCTGAGGCGCGGTACGCACCTCCGGCCCGGCGTACACGGCTGCGGGTCCGGGCGCTATCGCTGTGGCGGCCGGGCGGCCGGGCGGCCGGGGGCCGGGGGGCCGGTGTGGACGGTCGGGGTGGCCCGCTGCGCGTGGCTGCGGCCTATTGCGGGCGACCGGCGCGGCCCGGTACGTGTGGCTGCGCGACCCGGTGCGTGTGGTTGCGCGGCCCGGTGGGTATGGCTGGGGCCTGGCGTGCGGGCCCGGTGCGGGCGACCGGCTGCGGCTCGGTACGCGCCTCCGGCCCGGCGCACCTGGCGGCGGGGCTGGGCGGTATCGCCGTGGCGGCTGGGGCTCGGTGCGGACGGTCGGTGTGGCCCGCTGCGCGTTGCTGCGCGGCCTGGCGCACAGGCTGCGGCCTCCGGGGGGCATCGCTGTGGTGGCGTAGCCATGTGCGCGTGGCTTGTGGGTCGCCGCAGGCGACCGGCGAGGCCCGGTGCGCCGAACTGCGGCTCAGCACGCGCCCCTGGCCCGGCGTACACGGCTGCGGGCCCGGGCGGCAGCGCCCGGGCCCGCAGCCGTGCGGGGGCTCAGCCGCCCAGCGGGAGGCCCTTCGCCGGGAGGGTCTTCGCGGACGGGATGCCGCCCTTGGTCAGCGCGTCCGTCGGCAGGCCGCCCTTGGTCGCCGTCTTCGCGGTGTCGCCGAGGACGCCCTCCGCGGAGCCCGTCGCGTCCCCCACGGCCTTCCGCGCCACCGGCGCCGCCTGCTTCGCCACCTTGCCGCCGGTCCTGGTCGCGGTCGGCACCGCCTTCTTGACCGCCTTGCCGCCGGCGCCGCCCGCGACCCGGGTGACGTTCTGCGCCGCGCCGTCGACGGTGTGGCCGACGTTCGCCCCGTCCAGGGAGGTCAGGCCCCCGACGTTCGGGGTGGCGGGCAGTTCGGGGGCCGCGCTCGCGGAGCCGGCCGCACCGACCCCGGCTGCCGCTCCCGCTGCGACAAGCAGCGCGGCACGGGCGATCCGACGGGTCAGGGGGAGGGACATGATGCTCCTTCGACGGGAGAGGGTCTTGCTCGGACGCCGTGACTACCGCTCGAAGCCCCTCCGAGGTTGCGGAGCGGAACCGTAAAGAATTGGCAATGCGTCGCATTATCGGCTGCGGACGAATATGGGCGAAAAGGGCGCGGTGTGCGCGGCTGCCGAATCCTTACGGCCCTGTGTTCCCAAGGCTTTTCGCGAATCCGCCGCGGACCGGGCGAAAACAGCCGCGCACCGGGCCGGGCGCCCGGCCCGGGTGACCCGTGCGGGTGAGGATCCGAACTACTGCCCGGTGACGATCCGGACCGCGTCCGCCGTCCGCCCGGTCTCCCCGGAGCTCTGCGCGCCGGTCGGGCGCCACCGGGGGTCGCTGGTCCCGGCGGTCCACTCCCGCCCGGCGAACGAGACCCGCTCGATGTGCAGCGCGGAGGCGTTGGCGACCGCCCAGTGCGCCAGCTGCCAGCCGCGCTGCCGCGCGGTGCCGCCCTTCACGGGGCTCGCGCCGGCCGCCACGGGCAGCGTGACGGTCCGCGTGCCGTCCTGCGCGCTCGGCGAGGACGAGGACGAGGGCGAGGAAGAGGGCGAGGGCGTCGGCGTGGCCCGGCCGCCCACCTCCGCGCCCGCGTCCTGCAGGACGTCGCGCCCGAAGTCCCGTACCAGTGCGGAGCGGACGGCGTCGGGGCCCGCCTGGACGCCGGCCGCGTCCGGGTTGCCCCGGCAGGTGAGCGTGGCTGCCGCGTGCCCGGTGAGGGCGGCGGCGAGCAGCTTCGCGTCCGGCTCGTGCTTGGCGTACGCCTCCGGATAGCCGCTCCGCTGCACGCGCTGCGCGGCGACCGTGAGCGGCAGCCGGGTGTAGCCGGGCACCTTGCCGAGGTGCTCGTAGAAGGCGCCCGCCGCGTACGCCGGCTCCATGATCTGCCGCGGCGTGCCCCAGCCCTGTGAGGGCCGCTGCTGGAACAGGCCCAGCGAATCCCGGTCGCCGTGCTCGATGTTGCGCAGTCCGGACTCCTGCAGCGCGGTCGCGAGCGCGATCGTCACGGCCCGTTCGGGCATCCCGCGCCCGGTGCCGACGGCGGCGATCGTCGCCGCGTTCACCGCCTGCTCCGGCGTGAACCGGTAGCGCGCGCCGTCGTCCTCGCCCGACACCACCGTGCAGCCCGGGCCGCTCCTGCCCCCGGTGACGTACTGCACCACGAGGTAACCGGCGACGGCGAGCAGGGTCATGAGGGCCGCGCCGAAACGGAAGACGCGGCCGCGGCGCTTGACGGGGTGGGGGGACGGCTCTGACACGCCGTACAAGGTAGCGGAGGCACGAGAGGGCGGCGAGGCCGGTACGGACGCTGTGACGAGGCAGACGCGTTAGGGTCGACAGCATGGCCGACACCCCCCTTGACCTCACGTTGGACGCCGCCGAGCTGACCGCGCGGCTCGTCGACTTCCCCTCCGAGAGCGGCACCGAGCAGCCCCTCGCCGACGCGATCGAGAACGCCCTGCGCGCCCTGCCGCACCTGACGGTCGACCGGTACGGCAACAACGTCCTGGCCCGCACGAACCTGGGCCGCTCGCAGCGGGTGATCCTGGCCGGCCACATCGACACGGTCCCGATCGCGGACAACGTCCCCTCCCGGCTGGACGAGGACGGCGTCCTGTGGGGCTGCGGCACGTGCGACATGAAGGCGGGCGTCGCGGTCCAGCTGCGCATCGCGGCCACCGTCCCGGCCCCGAACCGCGACCTGACCTTCGTCTTCTACGACAACGAGGAGGTCGCCGCCGAGCTGAACGGCCTCAAGCACGTGGCGGAGGCCCACCCGGAGTGGCTGGAGGGCGACTTCGCGGTGCTCCTCGAGCCGTCGGACGGCGAGGTCGAGGGCGGCTGCCAGGGCACGCTCAGGGTGCTGCTGAAGACGAAGGGCGAGCGGGCCCACTCGGCGCGGAGCTGGATGGGCTCCAACGCCATCCACGCCGCCGCGCCGATCCTGGCCCGCCTCGCCTCCTACACGCCGCGCAACCCGGTGATCGACGGCCTCGAGTACCGGGAGGGCCTGAACGCGGTCGGCATCTCGGGCGGGGTCGCGGGCAACGTCATCCCCGACGAGTGCGTCGTCACCGTCAACTTCCGCTACGCGCCCGACCGCACCGAGGAGGAGGCCGTCGCGCACGTCCGCGAGGTGTTCGCGGACTGCGGGGTGGCGGAGTTCGTGATCGACGACCACAGCGGCGGCGCGCTGCCCGGCCTGTCCCACCCCGCCGCCGCGGCCTTCATCGAGGCGGTGGGCGGCGTCCCGCGGCCCAAGTACGGCTGGACGGACGTGTCGCGCTTCTCCTCCCTCGGCATCCCGGCCGTCAACTACGGCCCGGGCAACCCGCACTTGGCGCACAAGCGGGACGAACGGGTCGAAACCGCGAAGGTCCTGGCGGGTGAGGAGCGCCTGCGGGCCTGGCTGACGGCACGGCCTAGGACCCCGTGCGGCGTGGTGCCGCGCGGCGGACACGTCCAAGTCCCCCGGCCGTAACGGGTGTGGATCTACGCTGAGGCGGAAACACCTTTCCCCACCTCTCGACTTCGTTCGGGACGGGGAGGCATCGACCGCGGAGGGAGCGCACATGGCAACAGGCAACCCGAGGGGGAAGACGCCACCGCCGCAGGAACAGCGCCTGGGACCGGTCCTGCGCAGGCGCGGACAGGTGACGGCAAGCACGACGGACCAGCGGCTGCTGGACGAGCGCGCCCCCGCGGACTGGGTCCACACCGATCCCTGGCGGGTGCTGCGCATCCAGTCGGAGTTCGTCGAGGGCTTCGGCACGCTGGCCGAACTCCCGCCCGCCATCAGCGTGTTCGGCTCGGCCCGGACGCCGGTGGACTCGCCGGAGTACGAGGCGGGCGTGCGCCTGGGCCGCGGTCTCGCGGAGGCGGGCTGGGCGGTCATCACGGGCGGCGGCCCCGGCGCCATGGAGGCCGCGAACCGGGGCGCCTGCGAGGCCGGCGGCGCCTCGGTCGGCCTCGGCATCGAGCTCCCCTTCGAGCAGGGCCTCAACCCCTACGTCGACATCGGCCTGAACTTCCGGTATTTCTTCGTCCGCAAGATGATGTTCGTGAAGTACGCGCAGGGGTTCGTGGTCCTGCCCGGCGGACTCGGCACCCTGGACGAGTTCTTCGAGGCGCTGACCCTGGTGCAGACCCAGAAGGTCACCCGCTTCCCGATCGTCCTGTTCGGCACCGACTACTGGGGCGGCCTGGTGGACTGGCTGCGCAACACGATGGCGGCCCAGGGCAAGATGTCCCCCGACGACCTGATGCTGTTCCACGTCACTGACGATGTGGACGAGGCAGTGGCCCTGGTCTCCAAGGAAGCCGGCCGCTGACCCCCGCCGGCCCCGCCCCTCGGCCACCGGCCCTGAACCCCCTGGCCCCGCCCCACCCCACCCCGCCACCGGCCCTCGGCCCCGAGACCTCGGCCTCCGGGCCGTGGCCCTCGGCCTTGGGCCCCGGCCCTCGGCGGGCCACCGCCGGGGCACGGGGGACCGGCCCCGGCCTAAGCAGTTGCCTTGACGACGTCGCCGCTGACGACGGCCTATGGCTTGTCCGCCGGGGCAGACGTGACAGCCCTGTCCCGAAAGGCCTGGAAGGCGGTCCAGCCGGCCGGGGCATCGTCTGCGAGCAGCTCGCCGGTCGAGCAGTCGAAGGGACGGCAGCCGAGGGCTCGGGAGACGTGGAAGATCACAGGAAGCACGTCGTCCTCCCCGCCCCGGACATGAAGCATGACCGACTCAACGGGGTCGTGGTCGCCGATACCGAGTTCGATCACCCAGGTCGGACCGAGTAACTCGCCCCATGCGGGATCGGTCAGGTCGACCTCACCCACGGCTGACCTGAGTGCCTTGTGGACGCTGGACCGGCTTCCGATGGGAGGCGGCTCGTGATCGGCAGGAAGGTCGTCGATCGACGCGAGGTCCGCAGGCAGCGGCAACAGAAGAACGCCCCAGCTCATAGCGGCTCCCAACCCGAGATTCACGAGAGACGCTATCCGCTGGCACTGACGCTCCTTCACCCTCAGGGACCGTGAACGGCGAGCGCAGATGGTCAGGGCGGCGGGGTTTGCTGCCCCTTGAGTGCCGGCCTTCCGGCCCGGCGGGTGATCTCCGGCTTCGAGGCCGGGTGGTGGGCCCAGCGGCCTGGTTGCACGGTGCCGCGTCTGGCGCGATTCTGCAGCACGGGCCGGCGATTCGGGTTCTTGATCGCGCTGGGGCAGTCCCGGCTGCGACGGGCGGGGACGAGGCATGCGCGTGCTTCCCGCCCGGAATCGGCGAAGGAACGGATCAGCTTGGTGGCAGTTGCTCCGGTTTGGGACGGGATGATGCGGACTCTGGGCGTCGGCCTCTCGCTCTGCGGGACCCCGGACCCCGGACCCCGGCCCCTGGCCTTCGGGGCCCGGCCCGCCGCCGACTCTCGTGTGCCACCGCCGGGGACCCGGCCGCCGAGCATCCGGCCCCGGGTCCCCGAGCCTCGGCCCCGGCGCCAGGCCCGGGCCCGGCCCCGCCCTACGCCAGGCCCCGGCGGGCCACCGTCGGGGGGCGGTGGCCGGCGATCGCGGTGACCATGTCGAGTACCTGGCGGGTCTCCGCCACCTCGTGGACGCGGTAGACCTGGGCGCCGAGCCACGCCGAGACCGCGGTCGTCGCCAGGGTCCCCAGGACGCGCTCCTTCACCGGGCGGTCCAGCGTCTCGCCCACGAAGTCCTTGTTGGACAGCGACACCAGCACTGGCCACCCGGTGGCCACCATCTCGTCCAGCCGCCGCGTCGCCTCCAGGCTGTGCCGCGTGTTCTTGCCGAAGTCGTGCCCGGGGTCGATCAGCACCGACTCCCTCGGCACCCCCAGCGCCACCGCCCGCTCCGCCAGCCCCAGCGTCACCCGCAGGATGTCGGCCATGACGTCGTCGTACGCCACCCGGTGCGGACGTGTCCGCGGCCGGGCGCCGCCCGCGTGCGTGCACACCAGCCCCGCCCCGTGGCGCGCCGCGACCTCCGCCAGCCGGGGGTCGACCCCGCCCCACGCGTCGTTGAGCAGGTCCGCGCCCGCCTCGCACACGGCCTCGCCGACCTCGTGCCGCCAGGTGTCGACGCTGATGACGACGTCGGGGAAACGCCGCCTGACCTCCGCCACGAACCCGACCGTCCGCCGCGCCTCCTCCTCGGCGGTCACCTCCTCGCCGGGCCCGGCCTTCACCCCGCCGATGTCGATGATGGCCGCCCCCTCCGCCACGGCCTGCTCCACGCGCGCGAGGGCCGGCTCGTCCCGGAAGGTCGCCCCCTGGTCGTAGAAGGAATCCGGGGTCCGGTTCACGATCGCCATGATCACCGGCTCGTGCGCCTCGAACGTGCGCCTGCCCAGCCTGAGCATCCCCTGTGACCTCTCCTAGTACGTCCTGGGTGTCCCGGCCGTTCGGCCGCCTGCGACCCTAACCGTCAGCCTCGCATGGCACGATCGGACCCTGACACATTGAGGCTGTACGAACATCGAGCTTGGGGACCCCGGCGATGGTTATGTTCCTGTTCCTGGTCGTCGCTCTGGCCGTCGTGGTGGCGGCGGTGACACTGGCCGTGGTGGGCGGCGGAGGAGAAGGCCCGCTCCCGGAGGCCGTCCCGGAGCGGCTGCACGACCCCCTGCCGCCGGACCGCCCGCTGAGCCGCGCCGACGTCGACGACCTCCGCTTCCCCCTCGCCGCCCGCGGCTACCGCATGGCGGACGTCGACGACGCCCTGAACCGCCTGGCCGCCGAGCTCGCCGAGCGCGACGCCCGCATCGCCGACCTGGAGACCGCGCTGGCGGGCGCGCGGGCCGCCGCCCACACCGCCCACGACGCCCCCACCCCCCTCGACAAGCCCGCGCACGGCCCGGAGGACCAGCAGTGAACGACACGGCCGCGCTCGTCGGCCCCGACGGCGTCCCGCGCTGCCCCTGGGGCCTGTCCACCCCCGACTACGTGACGTACCACGACGAGGAGTGGGGCCGCCCGGTCCACGGCGACGACGCCCTCTTCGAGCGGCTCAGCCTGGAGGCGTTCCAGTCCGGCCTGTCCTGGATCACCATCCTGCGCCGCCGCCCCGGCTTCCGCGCCGCCTTCGCCGGCTTCGAGATCGCGGCGGTCGCGGCCTTCACGGACGAGGACCGCGAGCGCCTTCTCGCCGACCCGGGCATCATCCGCAACCGCGCCAAGATCGACGCCACCTGCGCCAACGCGCGCGTGCTCGCCGAGTGGGCGCCGGGCGAGCTGGACGCCCTGATCTGGTCCCACGCCCCGGCCCCGGGACCGGCGCCGAGGACGCTGTCCGACGTCCCCGCGGTCACCCCGGAGTCGACGGCCCTGTCCAAGGCCCTGAAGAAGCGGGGCCTGCGCTTCGTCGGCCCGACGACCGCCTACGCGCTGATGCAGGCCTGCGGTCTGGTCGACGACCACCTGGAAGGATGCGCCGCCCGTGACGCGTCCCGTGACGCGTCCGGCGACGCGCTCAGCGTCCCAGATACTTCGGCTTCTCCTTGTTGACGAACGCCTCCACCGCGATCACGTGGTCCGCCGACCGCCCCGCGCGGGTCTGCAGCTCGTCCTCCTTCTCCAGCGTCTCCGCGAGCGAGTGGGAGAACCCGTACGCCACCGCCTCCTTGATCGCCGCGTACGCCACCGTCGGCCCCTCCGCCAGCGCCCGTGCCACCTTCTCGGCCTCCGCGCGCAGCTCGCCGGCCGGCACCAGACGGTTGGCGATCCCCAGCTCGTACGCCTCCTGCGCCTTGACGCTGCGCGGGAACAGCAGCAGGTCGGCGGCGCGGGCGGGCCCGACGACGCGCGGCAGCGTCCAGGAGATCCCGGAGTCGGCGGTCAGCGCCACCCCCGCGAACGAGGTGTTGAAGGCGGCCGTGTCGGCCACCACGCGGAAGTCCGCGGCGAGCGCGAAACCGAAGCCGGCCCCGGCCGCGACCCCGTTCACCCCCGCCACCACCGGCTTCGGCATCTCCGTCAGCGCCCGCACGATGGGGTTGTAGTGCTCGCGCACCGTGCTCATGGTGTGCGAGGTGCCGGTCTCCCGGTCCTGCGCCAGCAGCCCGATGTGCTCCTTGAGGTCCTGCCCCACGCAGAACGCCCGGTCCCCGGCGGCGGTCAGCAGCACCGCCCGCACGGAGTCGTCCTCCGCCGCCGTCCGGACCGCGTCCCGAAGGGCGACCTTGGTCGCGATGTTCAGCGCGTTCATCGCCTCGGGGCGGTTCAGCGTGATCGTCGCGAGCCCGTCGCCCACCTCGTAGAGCACGGTGTCGGCCATGTGTGTCCCCTCCGCATGTCGCGGTCGCGGCGTACCGGCCGGTACGCCCTGTCCGAAGGACAGCATGACGGAGATCACCGTCCGCGCACCGCAGCGGACGTGTGACCTGCGTCAAAGAATCCGGCCCCGTTTCGGGCCGGCGAAAGTCCGCACGGCGGCGAAGTATCGCAGCCACATCGCCGAATTGAGTGGTTTTGCTCGCGCGCGTTGCCCAAGCGATGCCTACCGATGTTGGTCATCGGGTCCTGAGATGCGGGATAATGGCTGGGAAGCAATGTGTTCGATGCCGGTGTTGCGTGTCCCGCCAGGACCGCGCGTGCCCTCCAGGGCCGTCGGCTTTGACGATGAGCTGGTTTCAGGAAGGGGAACGAGCATGGCGGCCATGAAGCCGCGAACGGGTGATGGCCCGCTCGAGGTGACCAAGGAGGGGCGGGGCATCGTCATGCGCGTTCCGCTCGAAGGCGGCGGTCGGCTCGTCGTCGAGCTGACCCCTGACGAGGCCGACGCGCTGGGCGACGCCCTCAAGAAGGTCGTCGGCTGACGCGGAAGCGACCATACCCCTTCGGCGGCCCCGGCACCCAAGCGGTGCCGGGGCCGCTGTTTCGGCGCCGCCGCGTCCGGGCCCTCCGCCCGCCTCGCGGTCGCGCTTCCACAGCGTCGGCGCCGGCCGTACGGCTACCGCTTGACCGCGCACAGCAGCCCGTCGCCCACCGGCAGCAGCGACGGCAACAGCTCCGGGCTCTCCCGCACCCCGCGCAGCAGCTCCCGCAGCCGCAGCACCTCCGTGGGCTGCGGCCCCGAGTCCACCGTGCGGCCGTTGGCGAAGACGCCCTCGAAAACCACCAGGCCCCCCGTACGCAGTAGACGCAACGATTCAGCGAGGTAGTCCATGACCTCCTGCCGGTCGCCGTCGCAGAAGACGAGGTCGTAGCCGGCGTCCGCGAGCCGGGGCAGCACGTCCAGCGCGCGCCCCGGGATGAAGCGGGCGCGGTTGCTGGCGAATCCGGACGCGCGGAAGGCCTGGCGGGCGAACTGCTGGTGCTCCGGCTCGGGGTCCACGGTCGTCAGGACCCCGTCGGGGCGCATGCCGTGCAGCAGATGGATCCCGGAGACGCCCGTGCCGGTGCCGATCTCCGCCACCGCCTTCGCGTCCACCGAGGCGGCCAGCAACCGCAGCGCGGCGCCCGTGCCGGGCGACACCGAGCGCAGCCCCGCCTCGCGGGCCCGGTCGCGGGCCCAGCGCAGCGCCTCGTCCTCGGCGACATAGGCGTCGGCGAACGCCCAGCTCGTCAGCCGGTTGCCGGTAATGACCCTCTCCTGTCCCATGGTTGCCTGGGCGTGACTGTATCCGTTGGCGCCGGGAACCCGCAGATGGGACCGGGCGTTTAGAGGGGTGGAGACGACAGCGGGGGGACACAGTTGGATCACGACGCGGGGCGGACACCGGAGCAACTGCGGGCGCAGCGGCCCGAGCGGTGCCAGCCCACATCAAATTCTCGTAAAACCGCTTATCCGGAGCTAACGGGCGAGGTGGCTATGGTAGGGGCTCCACTGGACACCACCAGAGCCGACAGGGGAGGTGCGGCCGTACCTGTGGATCGGGGAGGAGTGCTGTGGCGCTTTCTCGGATCGGCGGGCAGGCCGAAATCCGTGAACGACACCGCTGCTGACCACAGCCACGCCGCTGAACACGACCGGACCGCGACCTTCTCCACCGACGCGGACGGGCAGGCGTGGACTCCGCCCACCTGGGAGGAGATCGTCAGCACCCACAGCGGACGCGTCTACCGGCTGGCCTACCGCCTCACGGGCAACCAGCACGACGCCGAGGACCTCACCCAGGAGGTCTTCGTCCGCGTCTTCCGCTCCCTGTCGACGTACACGCCGGGGACCTTCGAGGGCTGGCTGCACCGCATCACCACCAACCTGTTCCTCGACATGGTCCGCCGCAAGCAGCGCATCCGCTTCGACGCCCTCGGCGAGGACGCGGCCGAGCGCCTGCCCAGCCGCGAACCCAACCCGCAGCAGGTCTTCAACGACGCGCACTTCGACGCGGACGTCCAGCAGGCCCTCGACACGCTCGCGCCCGAGTTCCGCGCCGCGGTCGTCCTGTGCGACATCGAGGGGCTGTCGTACGAGGAGATCGCCGCCACCCTCGGCGTCAAGCTCGGCACGGTCCGCTCGCGCATCCACCGCGGCCGCTCGCAGCTGCGCAAGGCCCTCGCCCACCGCTCCCCGCAGGCCCGGGCGGCCGAGCGCCGCTCCTTCATGGCCCGTGTCCCCGCACTGGGGGGAGGGGGCGCGACCGCGTGAGTGGATCAAGCCCCGCCGAGAGGCGCCTGTCCGAGCAGCATCTGGGAGACCGGCTCTCCGCCCTGGTGGACGGAGAGCTCGGTCACGAGTCGCGCGAGCGTGTCCTCGCCCACCTGGCCACCTGCGCCAGGTGCAAGGCGGAGGCCGACGCCCAGCGGCAGTTGAAGAACGTCTTCGCGGAGGCGGCCCCGCCGTCCCCCTCCGAGAGCTTCCTGGCCCGTCTCCAGGGGCTCCCGGCGGGAGGTGACGACACGGACGGCGGCTCGCCCTTCAGCGGGGGAGGACTCCCCGCAGCGGCCTCCGGACGGTTCGGCGGCGGAGTGTTCGGGCTGAGACGGGGCGAGCGCTTCGAGTTCGGCTACGTGCCCGCCGGCGCGCACACCGCCGCACCCGACGCCGACCACGGCTTCCCCGTCCACGACGTCGGCCACCGCGAACCGGAGCGTCCGGCCTCGCGCGGACTGCGGATCGCGTTCGCCGCCGCCGGGGCGGTGTCGCTCGCCGCGATCGCGCTGGGCGGCGTCACGGGCGGCTCACCGGCCGACACCGCGGACGCGCGCGGCGGCAACGGGACCGGCAGCAACGTCACCCCGATGCGGTCGCCGGGCACCGGGAACGCGACGGCTCCCGAGAGCCAGCGGCGCCGCGGCACCGGCCCGGTGCTCGCCCAGGGCCAGCGCACGCTCGGCGACACCACGGTGGCCCCCACACAGGTCTCCGCGCCGCTGCTGCCGGGCATACCGAGCCCCGCGGGCTCCGGGCAGACACAGCAGGCCACACCCCCGCTGACCGGGCCCGTGATGGCCGGTGCGGCGGTCATGTCGCCGTTGATACGGCCGCTCACCGGCGTCGCCCCGCCGTTCACCCTGACCTCCTGGTCCACCGCGCCCGAGGTCAGGTCCCCCGGCATGCGCGCCGCGCCCGCCCCCGACACGTCCTCCGCCTCCCCGTCCCCGTCGCGCACCGCACGCTGACCGCCCGACCGCTGACCGACCGCCCGGGAACCTGGTTGAATCCGGGGTGAGCCATGCCCGTGGCCAGGACGTGACCTGGTCACGGGCGCGGAGTCGGACAACCGTGGCCGGCGCTGACGAGCCGTGCCGCGGCCAGCTGTGGGGAGAACATGAACGAGGGGAAGCCCACGAAGGCGAAGTGGTGGAGCCGCCCGCGACCGCAGGGCCCGTCGGACCCTTCGGACCCGTCGCACCCGCCGGTCCGGGCGGAGGGCACGGACCCGGCACCGGCCGCGCCCGCGGCGCCCGCACCCGACGGTGGCTTCGCCGACGGCGACTTCGAGCTGGCCAAGCCGGCCGCGGCGGCCCCCGTCGAGCCGGTGGCCCCGTCGGCCGACCGCGCCGGGACCGGCGTCCCCGCCGACCGCCCCGGCACCGACGGCGACTTCGAGCTGGAGCGCCCGGCCGCGGCCGCACCGGCTGCGGCCCCCGACCCGGTCAGCCTCGCGGCCGTACCCGTGGCCGAACGCCCCAGACCCCTGCACGACCCCGACCCCTACAGCACCCCGCCCTACGGCGAACCCGGCCCCTGGGCGCCCGCCCCGCCGGTCCAGCACCCCGCGGCCACGCCCACGCACGGAATCCCCGCACCGGCGCCTGGCACGGCGATCACGCCCCCACAGACGCCCCTGCCGACGCCCGGCGCGACGGCCACCCCGCCACCCGCGCCCGTACAGCCCACGCAGCCGGGGCTCGTACAGCCTGCGCAGCCCGTACAGCCCGCGACGCCCGGCGCGCCCCTAGCCGCTGCCCCCGGCCCGGCTGTCCCCGCTGCCCTCGGCCCGGCTGTCCCCGCGGCGCCCGGCGCACACGCCCCTGCGGCGCACGCCCCCGCGGCGCCGCTCCCGGTCGGTGCCGCCCCGGTCCCGCAGCCGATGGCGAGCCCCGGTGGCGACGTACCGCCCGCCTCTCCCTGGCGGAACTACGACCCCTGGGCCGCCGCCCCCCTCCAGCACACCGGCGCCCCCCGGCCCCGGCGGGCCAGGAAGGGGCTGGTGGCCGGGGCCGTGGTGCTCGCGCTCGTTGCGGGCGGCGTAGGCGGCGCCCTCGGCTCGTATCTCGAGCGCCACGGCGGCGTGGGGGACGTGGAGCTGCCGCAGGCCGGGAAGGAGCCCACCGGGCGCGCCCCGGACAGCGTGGCCGGGATCGCCGCC
Organism: Streptomyces sp. NPDC020996; assembly: GCF_040641355.1. Taxonomy (NCBI): domain Bacteria; kingdom Bacillati; phylum Actinomycetota; class Actinomycetes; order Kitasatosporales; family Streptomycetaceae; genus Streptomyces; species Streptomyces sp. NPDC020996. Next base: position 25,587 of record NZ_JBFADM010000001.1, on the reverse strand, counting down.
CGGGCCCTGCCCAGCGTGGTGACCCTGCACGTGACCGGCCAGGAGGAGTCCGGCACCGGCACGGGCTTCGTGCTCGACGCGCAGGGGCACATCCTCACCAACAACCATGTCGTCGAGCCCGCCGGCTCCGGCGGCCGGATATCCGTGACGTTCAGCAGCGGCGACACCGCCAAGGCCACCGTCGTCGGCCGGGACAGCGGCTACGACCTCGCCGTCGTGCAGGTGGACGGCGTGAGCGGCCTCAAGCCCATGCCCCTCGGCAACTCCGACAACGTCCAGGTCGGCGACCCCGTCGTCGCCATCGGCGCGCCCTTCGACCTGGAAGGCACCGTCACCTCCGGCATCATCAGCGCCAAGGAGCGGCCCATCACGGCCGGCGGGGAGAGCGGGGACGGCAGCGACGTGTCGTACGTCGACGCGCTGCAGACCGACGCACCCATCAACCCGGGCAACTCCGGCGGGCCCCTGCTCGACTCCAAGGCCCGCGTCATCGGCATCAACTCCGCCATCCGCTCCGCCGACAGCGGCTCGCAACCGGACGGCGGCCAGGCCGGCTCGATCGGGCTCGGGTTCGCCATCCCCGTCAACCAGGCCAAGCGCGTCGCCGAGGAGCTGATCAACACCGGCAAGGCGACCCACCCGGTCATCGGCGTCACCCTCGACATGGACTACACGGGTGACGGCGCCCGAGTCGGTGCCAAGGGCAGCGGCGGCGGGCCCGCCGTCAACGCGGGCGGCCCCGGCGACAAGGCCGGCATCGAGCCGGGCGACGTCATCACCGAGGTCGACGGCCAGCGCGTCCACTCCGGCGAGGAACTGATCGTCAAGATACGGGCCCACCGCCCCGGCGACCGGCTGGAGCTGACGGTGCGGCGGGACGGGATCATCAAGAAGATCCGGCTCGTGCTCGGGTCCTCGGACGGGAATTGACAGCGACTTCACAGACGAAGGTCCCGCGCCCGCTCCCCACGACCCAGGCGGCGGCCCACGACCCCGAAAAACCGCCACGTGGACAACTCGCTGCCCTCGGGACGGTACCGGTCGTACCGAATCGCCGGGTACCGTGGACCCGGCCCGGACCACGGAAGACCCGCACAGACCACCGAGGGCCGAGGACCGAGGAGATGGCGAGGAGCTTCAGGTGTTCAATGACATAGGACCGCTCGAGCTGGTCACGCTCGTTGTCCTCGCGGTGCTCGTCTTCGGTCCGGACAAGCTCCCGAAGGTCATCCAGGACGTCATGCGGACCATCCGCAAGATCCGTGAGTTCTCGGAGAGCGCCAAGCACGACATCCGGCAGGAACTGGGCCCGGAGTTCAAGGACTTCGAGTTCGAGGACCTCAACCCCAAGACGTTCATCCGCAAGCACCTGGACAACGACGACCTGGGGCTGAAGGAGATCCGCAACGGCTTCGACCTGAAGAAGGAGATGGCCGAGGTCACGGACGCCGTCCACAGCCGCGACAGCGATCCCGCGCCGTCCTCCGCCGCGCCGGCCGCCGGACGTGTCGACATGGTCAAGAAGCCCGAGGACGACGACCGCCCGCCCTTCGACGCCGACGCCACCTGACCCCTGACCCGCGTCGCCGCTGGTCGCACCCGCCGCACGTGACGCGTTTCATACCCCGCGGAGGCCGCCGCACGGCTTGATCACGGCTTCTCGGCGGCTCACCCGCCGGGCGCTTTCCCGGTTGCTCCCGGCGGGGTGGATATGCTGCCGAGTTGTTGCGCGGGCCGGATGCGAAAGAGCAACGCCGCCCGAAGGGGGGCGGGCCGCTCCGGTCCGACGAGAGCGAGGAGGCGTCCGGGCACATGGAGACGACGAGTCGGGCAGTCGCGCAGGCGCCGGCCGCGGAGGGCGGACAACAGGTCCCCTCCGCCCGGCGTACGGTCGACGGCTACCTGCAGGCGCCCTTCCCGTGGTACGGCCTCGACGAGGCGTTCACGGGGCCGCGCTGGCTGATGCAGGTCGGTACGGCGGCCGACGGGGCCGTCGAGCACGGTTCGATCGGGCACGGCGACGAGCCCTCCGTGAAGAACGAGTACGCGGCCGGGGCGACCGACGAGCCCAAGGAGCGGTTCGCGGTCGTGGTCACCGTCGCGGCGAACCCGTCCCGGCGCAGCGCCGACGGCACGGGGCTGCTGGAGGCCACGTCGGTGTCCTCGGCGGCGTGGCTGGCCGGCGTGGGGCTGCTGTCCTTCACCTGGCCCGGCCAGATGGACCACGCCCTGCGCGACGACTGGCTGGAGCAGCAGACGGAGACGGCGTGGGCGCTGGCCGACGACCTGTCCGGCCCCGAGTGGTCGATGCTCTCCCTGCCCGTCGACGGGGTTCCCACGCCCTTCCACTACCGCGAGTCCGAGTTCGGCTGGGTGCTCGCCGGGTCCACGCAGGAAGGCGTGCACGTGGGCGCGTACGGCAGGGGCATGAGCGCCTACGGGCTCGGCTTCGCCATGATCAAGGACATCGCCGCCTACGCCTAGCCGGGGCGGCGCGAAAGCCTGCGCCTGGCCAGGACGGCGAAAAGGGGCGCCACCGCACCGGACGGCGCCCCCGAAGCCGCGCCGGCCGTGAGACCGGCGCCGAGGCCGTGGCGGTACCGGAACGAACCGGGCCTCCGAGGCGCTGGCGGTCCCGGAACCGGGCCTCCGAGGCCGTAGCGGTCCCGGAACGGGGCCTCCGAGGCCGTGGCGAACCGGAGCCGGTCCGAGGCGGCGGCGGTCCCGGAACCGGGCCTCCGCGGTCGCGGCGGTCCCGGAACCGGCCGCGCTCTCAGAACTTGTTCTTCGGCGTGAGCCCGAGCGACAGTCCGGCCAGGCCCCGCTGCCGTCCGCCCAGCTTCCCGGCGATGCCCCGCAGGGCCGCGCCCGCCGGGGAGTCCGGGTCGGTCAGCACGACCGGCTTGCCCTCGTCGCCGCCCTCGCGCAGGCGGACGTCGATGGGGATGCTGCCGAGGACCGGGACGTTCGCGCCCGTCGTGCGGGTGAGGCCGTCGGCGACCGCCTGGCCGCCGCCCGTGCCGAAGACGTCGACCATCTCGCCGCAGTGCGGGCAGGGCAGGCCGGACATGTTCTCGACCACGCCGACGATCTTCTGGTGGGTCTGCACGGCGATGGCGCCGGCCCGCTCGGCCACCTCGGCGGCGGCCTGCTGCGGGGTGGTGACGACCAGGATCTCGGCGTTGGGCACCAGCTGGGCCACGGAGATCGCGATGTCGCCGGTGCCCGGCGGGAGGTCGAGCAGCAGCACGTCCAGGTCGCCCCAGTACACGTCCGCCAGGAACTGCTGGAGCGCGCGGTGGAGCATCGGGCCGCGCCACACGACCGGGGCGTTGCCCGGGGTGAACATGCCGATGGAGATGACCTTCACGCCGTTCGCGGACGGCGGCATGATCATGTTCTCGACCTGGGTCGGCCGGCCGTCGACGCCCAGCATGCGCGGCACGCTGTGGCCGTAGATGTCGGCGTCGACGACACCGACCTTCAGGCCGTCCGCCGCCATCGCCGCCGCCAGGTTCACCGTGACCGACGACTTGCCGACGCCGCCCTTGCCGGACGCCACCGCGTACACCCGGGTGAGCGAGCCGGGCTTGGCGAAGGGGACCTCGCGCTCGGCCTGGCCGCCGCGCAGCGCGCTCGCCAGCTCCCTGCGCTGCTCGTCGCTCATCACGTCGAGCGAGACGTCGACGCGTGTGACGCCCTCGACGCGGGAGACCGCCTCCGTCACGCGCTGCGTGATCGTCTCGCGCATGGGGCAGCCGGAGACCGTCAGGTACACGGTGACCGCGACCGCTCCGTCCGCGCCGATCTCCACCGATTTGACCATCCCGAGCTCGGTGATGGGGCGGTTGATCTCGGGGTCGTTCACCGTCGCCAGTGCTTCGCGCACCGCGTCTTCGCTAGCCATAAGGACGATGGTACGGCGCCGCGCGGGGGCCCCGGCACGCCCGTCACCGGTCGTCTACGTCACGTCCGTGCGACCGTTCTGCCGGGAATACGGCGGGTTCGTGGTGGCCGTCCCGCCTGCCGTCCAGTTCCTTGAACAGGTCCTGCAGTTCGGAGCGGATCCAGTCGCGGGTGGCGACCTCGCCCAGGCCCATGCGCAGGGCGGCGATCTCGCGGGTCAGGTACTCGGTGTCCGCGATGGACCGCTCGTTCTGCTTGCGGTCCTGTTCGAGGTTGACCCGGTCGCGGTCGTCCTGCCGGTTCTGCGCCAGCAGGATCAGCGGGGCGGCGTAGGAGGCCTGCAGGGACAGCATCAGGGTCAGGAAGATGAACGGGTACTCGTCGAAGCGCAGCTCGCGCGGCGCGGTCACGTTCCACAGCACCCACAGCACGATGACGAACGTCATCCAGACGATGAACCGGCCGGTGCCGAGGAAGCGCGCGATGCGCTCCGAGAGGCGGCCGAAGGCCTCCGGGTCCCATTCGGGCAGGAACCGGCGGCGCCGCGGCCGCGGCTGGTCCAGACGGGGCCGGGCGCGGCCGGCCGCCGTCGCCCCCGCCGCGGTGCGCTCGCGGGTCCCGTCGCGCTCAGGAGTCACCGGCCACCCCCTGCGCGCCCTCGTCCCCGCCGAGGTGGAACTCGGTCTCCCGCCAGTCCTCCGGCAGCATGTGGTCCAGGACGTCGTCGACGGTCACCGCGCCCAGCAGCGACCCGGCCTCGTCCACCACGGGCGCCGCGACCATGTCGTACGTCGCGAAGAACCCGGCGACCACCGGCAGCGCCGCCTCGGGGACGAGGGGCTGCAGGTCCGTGTCGACGACGGAGCTGACCAGGGTGTAGGGCGGCTCGCGCAGCATGCGCTGGAAGTGGACGGTGCCGAGGTACTTGCCGGTCGGGGTGTCGTCGGGCGGGCGGCAGACGTAGACCTGGGCGGCGAGCGCGGGGGACAGGTCGGGGTTGCGGACCCGGGCGAGCGCGTCGGCGACGGTCGCGTCGGGACGCAGCACGATCGGCTCGGTCGTCATCAGACCCCCCGCGGTGTGCTCCTCGTACGACATCAGGCGCCGCATGTCGGCCGCGTCGGCGGGCTGCATCAGGCTCAGCAGCCGTTCCTTGTCCTCCTCCGGCAGTTCGGAGAGCAGGTCGGCCGCGTCGTCCGGGTCCATGGCCTCCAGCACGTCGGCGGCGCGCTCCTCCTTCAGCTTGCCGAGGATCTCGATCTGGTCGTCCTCCGGCAGCTCCTCCAGCACGTCGGCCAGCCGGTCGTCGTCGAGGGCGGCGGCGACCTCGGCGCGGCGCTTGGCGGAGAGGTGGTGCAGCACGTTGGCGAGGTCGGCGGGGCGCAGCTGCTCGAAGGTGGCGAGGAGGTTCTCGGCGCCCTGCCCGTGCTCCTCCAGGGAGAAGCCGGTGACCGCGGACCACTCCACGGTCAGCGTCTCCCCCCTGCCGCGCCGGAAGGCGCCGCCCGTCCTGCCCCTGCGCACGAAGACGCGGTCGATCTCCCAGTCCCGGCGGGCCGGCAGCTGCCGCACCGACAGGTCGAGGACGGTGACCTCCTCGCCGGTCTCGGTCAGCGTCACGCGCCGGTCGAGGAGGTCGCCGAAGACCAGGCGCTCGGTGGGGCGCTGCTCGAAGCGGCGGACGTTGAGCACGCCGGTGGTGATGACCTGCCCGGACTCGATGCCGGTCACCCGCGTCATGGGCAGGAAGATCCGGCGCCGGGTGGGCAGTTCGACGACCATCCCGAGCAGCCGTGGGGGCCGCCGCCCGACGCGCAGCATCACGACCAGGTCCCGTACCCGGCCCACCAGGTCGCCGTTCGGGTCGAACGCGGCGACGTCGGCGAGGTGCGAGACGAAGATCCGGGGGGCACCCCCTGCCATGGCCGCGCCTCCTTCTCCCGTGGGTGTTTCGTACGGTGTCTCTTTTCCGAATTGCCCGCTCGGGTGGGCTTCAGGCTAGCCCGTCCCGATCGGAGCCGTCCTGGCAGGGGGGCCGGTCGGACCGGCTCCGCCGCCCCGTCACCGCCCCGGTACGCTGCCGTACGCCGCTCAGGACCCGTCAGAAAGGCAGCCCCACCTGTGACTGCGACTCCCCAGGGCCGTACCCGCCGGATCGTGCTGGTGAGCGGGGTGTGCGCGCTGGTCGTGACGGGGGCGGGACTCCTCGCGGGATGCGGTGAGGACCCGGACGCGGGCACCAACGGGGTCGGCAGACTGCCGGCCGACCAGATCCAGTCCCGGACCCGGAAGGCCGCCGAGTCCGCCGACGCGGTCCGCCTCTCCGGCACCGTGGTCACCAGCGGGCGCACCTACCGCATCGACATGCGTCTGAAGTCCGACGGCGCCACCGGGTCGGTCACCTCCAAGGGTGCCTCGTTCAAGCTGCTGCGGGTCGGCGAGCAGCTGTTCCTGAAGGCCGACGCGGACTTCTGGAGCCACCAGGACGGCGGCGGGGACGGGGCCGCGGCCGACAAGCTCGACGGCAAGTACGTGAAGGTGCCCGAGGGCGACCCGTCGTACCAGAAGTTCAGCGGCTTCACGGACAAGGGCGTCCTCCTCGACGGTCTGCTGACGCTGCACGGCAAGCTCGCCAAGGACGGCCACCACCAGCAGGCGGGCGTCCGCACCATCCGGATCACCGGCGACGACGGCTCCGGCGGCACCCTGGACGTCTCCCTCCAGGGCACGGCCTACCCCCTCCGCCTGGTCCGGGCGGGCGGCGCGGGAACCCTGACCTTCTCCGCCTGGGGCACGGACTTCACCCTGACCGAGCCGGACAAGAGCGAGACCGTGGACTACGGCAGGCAACTCCCGTCGTCCTGAGGGTCATTGACGGTCGTTGTCCTGACGGCCGTTTTCCTGATGGCCGGTCGGCTGTGACGGTCGTCGACGCCCCGACGCCCCGACGCCCCGTCGCCCCGGCGGACGCCGCCCGCCGGTCGTCCTGGCGGACGCCGACCCCCGCCGGCCGCCCGGCCCGCGTCTACTTCCGCTTGCGCCGCTTCATCAGCAGCCGCGGCAGCGCGGCCGGGGCCGGCTGCCGTGTCGTGGCCGGCGACGGCAACGGGGCCCCGGCGAGACTCCCGTCGGGCAGCGGCCGCGTCCCGCCCGTCGGCTCCAGCCGCAGCACCCGGCACTCCCGCGCCCAGCGCTCCGGTACGGCCTCCCCGTCGGGGGCGTTGAGCCGCTTGCCCTTCAGTTCGGCCACCGCGGCCGCCCACGCCTCGGTCCCGGACGCGAGCTCCACGACCTTCGCCGTCCAGGTCACCAGCCGGCCGCCCTTGTCCTTGCTGCGCACGGTGACCTCGGCGGTGCCCCGGTCGGCCAGCCCCGGCAGGGGCTGCTCGCCCGGACCGTCGCCGACCACGCACGCCGCGCCCTCGTGCCACACGTGCCACAGCGCGCGGGCCGGGACACCGGGCCCCTTGACCCAGATGAGGCCGGACTTCTTGGTCGCCTCCTCGACGAGGGCCTGCTCGAGCAGCTCGCTTGTCATGGGCCCAGCCTATCCAGGCGCCCTCACAGCCAGCCGTTGCGCTTGAGGGTGCGGTGGATCCCCAGGCAGATCACGCCGGTGATCATCATGATCACCGGGTAGCCGTAGCGCCAGTGCAGCTCGGGCATGTGCTCGAAGTTCATGCCGTACACCCCGCACACCATCGTCGGCACGGCGATGATCGCGGCCCACGAGGTGATCTTCCGCATGTCCTCGTTCTGCGCGACGGACGCCTGCGCGAGGTTGGCCTGGAGGATGGAGTTGAGCAGTTCGTCGAAGCCGAGGACCTGCTCCTGCACGCGCGCGAGGTGGTCGGCGACATCCCGGAAGTACTTCTGGATGTCGGGGTCGATCAGCCGCATCGGCCGCTCGCTGAGCAGCTGCATGGGCCGCAGCAGCGGCGAGACGGCCCGCTTGAACTCCAGCACCTCGCGCTTGAGCTGGTAGATCCGCGCCGAGTCCACACCGCGCGAGACCCCGCCCCGCCGTCCCGGCGAGAACACCTCGGTCTCGACCTCGTCGATGTCGTCCTGCACGGCGTCGGCGACCGCGATGTAGCCGTCGACGACATGGTCGGCGATCGCGTGCAGCACCGCCGAGGGCCCCTTGGCGAGCAGCTCGGGGTCGTCCTGGAGCCGGTGGCGCAGCGCCCGGAGCGAGCCCTGGCCGCCGTGCCGGACGGTGATGAAGAAGTCCCGGCCGGTGAAGCACATGACCTCGCCGGTCTCCACGACCTCGCTGGTGGCGGTGAGCTGGTCGTGGTCGAGGTAGTGGATGGTCTTGAACACCGTGAACAGGGAGTCGTCGTAGCGCTCCAGCTTGGGCCGCTGGTGGGCCTGGACGGCGTCCTCCACGGCCAGCGGGTGCAGCCCGAACTCGCGGGCGATACCGGCGAATTCGGCCTCGGTCGGCTCGTGCAGGCCGATCCACACGAAGCCGCCGTCGCGGCGCACCAGCCGCATCGCCTCGTGCGGGGTGAGCGGCTGCGGCGTCTGGACGCGGGCGCCGTCGCGGTAGACGGCGCAGTCGACGACGGCCGAGGGCGTCGCGGGGTCGCGCGTGGTGTCGTACGGGCCGCTGTCCATGCGCACGGGACCCTTGCGCAGTGAGGGGCGGGACGGGCGGACCACGGCACGCAGGTCGCGGATCATCGACATGGCAGGCTCCTTCGCACGAGCAGCGAGAGGCCGCGACGACGGGTGGAACTGCCCGGAATGAGGACGTCCTGAACGCGTCTCCCCGAATTGAAAAGGGGAAGGATGTTTGGCACGTCCACAAAGCGGGGAGCACCGCACCGTCGCGGTGGCGCGCTTCGCTGCTGATTCAGCTACTGATGCAGATCAGACAGATCAGGCAAGACGAAACGAAGTGCTCTTCCGTGATGAAGACGCGAATGCGAGAGGCGGCAGCCGGCGGGAGGCGCAGCAGCTACATCAACGACAGGAAGAGCGGGTGGTACTGCACGGTCGACTTCGGTCCATCGCAGCCCCACCTCCTCCGGCCGGTCCCCCGTGAGGGAATCCCATCGGCGTCGGGACCCGATAGCCACGCTTCGGCGTGCTGCCCCGAACCACCGGGCCAGAGTAGCAGTCGCCCCAAGTGTCAAGGCGCCGCTTTGCCCTGCCCTGACGAGTTCTATGCTCACCGCATGGCTGATGTTCTTCCTCTGGTCGAGGCCCGGTTGCGCACCGCGCTGGGCGATCCGGACGCGCGCGCCGCGGTCACCTTCCTCGGCACGGACCGCATCGAGGTGCTCCGGTTCCACGAGGGGGACATCGTCCGCTACGCCACCCTCGGCATGTCCGCGCAGCCGATGACGGACCCCTCGGCCGTGGTCGCCGACCCCGTCAAGGGGCCGCGCGCCGAGCTGGTCCTCTCCGTCCGCGCCGGTGTGGCCGACACCGACAAGGTGCTGCGCCCGCTCGCCGTGCTCGCCGCGTCCCCGCAGGTGGAGGGCCTGGTCGTGGCGCCGGGGGCCTCTCTCGACGTCGGTGGGCCGCTGTGGCCGGGCGCGCCGTTCACCGCGGTCCTGGTGGCCGAGCCCGGCGGCCTGGTCGAGGACCTCGAACTCGACGAACCCCTCGACCCCGTACGGTTCCTGCCCCTGCTGCCCATGACGCCGAACGAGGCCGCCTGGAAGCGGGTGCACGGCGCCCAGGCCCTCCAGGAGCGCTGGCTGACGAACGGGACGGACCTGAGGGATCCGTCCCGGAGGTCCGTCCCGCTGGAGTGAGGTGGAATGAGGTGGAGTGAGCAAGCTCACCACCGCGTGTTCCGCGCCGGTCGGTCGGCGAAGACGGCGACGCCGTCCTCCGTGGCGTGCCGCGTCTCCAGTTCTTCCGCGTCGTGAGTGAGCGCGTCGCGCCGTACGAGGACCACGAGCGCGCCCAGCACCGCCGAGGCCGCCGCGACCACGAACGGGACGTGGAGGTCGGTCCACTCCTCGATCTTCGGCGCGAGGTAGGGCGCCGCCGCGGCCGCGAACCACCGCACGAAGTTGTAGCCGGCGCTCGCCACCGGGCGCGGTGCGTCCGATACGCCGAGCGCCAGCTCGGTGTAGACGGTGTTGTTCACGCCGATGAACGCGCCGGACAGCACCGTGCAGACGACGGCCGTGGCGTGGTCGCCGTATCCGAGCACGAGCACGTCGGCCGCGAGCAGCACCAGCGAACCGCCGAGCACCCGCAGTGAGCCGAACCGCTCCTGCAGACGCGGCGCCACGATCACCGAGAAGACGGCGAGCAGCACGCCCCAGGCGAAGAACACCGCCCCCGACCGGTAGGGGGTCATGTCCAGCACGAACGGGGTGAAGGCCAGCACGGTGAAGAACGTGTAGTTGTAGAAGAACGCCGAGACCGCGGCGGAGGCGAGCCCGCCGTGGCCGAGCGCCTTGAGCGGGTCCAGCAGCGAGGTCCTGCGGGCCGGCTTCGGCTGTTCCCCCAGGAACGCCGTGATGCACAGGAAGCCGACCGCCATCAGGAAGGCCGTGCCGAAGAACGGGTAGCGCCAGCTCGCGTCGCCGAGCAGCGCGCCCAGCAGCGGGCCGCACGCCATGCCGAGGCCGAGCGCCGACTCGTAGAGAAGGATCGCCGCGGCGCTGCCCCCGGCCGCCGCGCCGACGATGACCGCGAGGGCGGTGGAGACGAACAGGGCGTTGCCCAGGCCCCAGCCCGCGCGGAAGCCGACCAGCTCGGCGACCGAGTCCGAGGTGCCCGCCAGGCCGGCGAAGACCACCACGAACGCGAGGCCGAGCAGCAGCGTCCGGCGGCCGCCGATGCGGCTGGAGACGAAACCGGTGAGCAGCATCGCCACGGCGGTGATGAGGAAGTACGAGGTGAACAGGAGGGAGACCTGGCTCGGCGTGGCGTCCAGGCCGGCGGCGATGGACGGCAGGATCGGGTCGACGAGCCCGATGCCCATGAACGCCACGACGGATGCCCCGGCGGTCGCCCACACGGCCTTCGGCTGCCGCAGGATGCCGCCCGCTCCCGCGTCGAACGGGTCCATGCGTCCCCCACTCCGGGTCGAATTAGTTGGCATTTACACATAGTAGGTTAGTGAACCTAATTAATGCAAGATGCATCTAATTTTGTCCGGAACGGGATCCGTCCGGACGGGTGATCGTCCTTGACGTGGCGGGGCAGGGGTAGGACCGTGGGGCTCTATGAGGGGCGAACCCAGTTGCCCGAAGTGTGGTGGCCGGGTCAGGGCTCCCGGCCTCTTCGCCGATTCCTGGCAGTGCGAGGTGCACGGGCCGGTGCATCCGGTGCAGCCCGTGGTCCCGCCCAGCGTCGATGCCCTGACCGTCGTGGTGCACCGCACACAGGTGCCGGTGTGGATGCCGTGGCCCCTGCCGGTCGGCTGGCTGTTCACCGGAGTGGCGTGCGCGGGCGACGACCGCAGCGGCGGCCGTGCCACCGCGGTGGCCTGCTCGGGTCCCGGCCCGCTCGGCGGAATGGGGGAGCTGATCCTCGTCGCCGAGGAGCTCGGCGTCGGCCTCGGCGCGCGGTACGCGGGCATCGACGCCCCGGACCCGGGACCGTACCTGGACGTCGAGAAACCGGCCGAGACCAAGGTTCTGGCCGGCGGCCGTCCCACCCCGCTCTGGCATGTCGCCGACACCCCCGACGACCGCGCGGTCTTCGCGGGCGAGGCGCTCGGGATGTGGCTGTGGGCGGTCCTGTGGCCGGAGCAGTCCGGGCTGCTGCTGTACGACGAACTGGTGCTGACGGACCTGCGCGAGGCGGGCGCCGAGCTGGAACTGGTGCCGTGCGGGGCGCTCTCGCCGCGCCTGCTGGAGCCGTAGCGGCCGAGGGGGCTCCGGCCGGTGCCGGGCGGGTCCGGCCGGTCCGGGCCGATCGGTTCGGGCTGGGACTGGGCTGTGCGTTGCCTGTAGGGGGCGCTCGGCGGTTGCGGGTGTGACAGGGCGGTCCGGAAATGCGGTTATCCTTGAGCGTCATCTTCCGTACCGTCACCGCTGGAGTCCGCGTCGTGCGCATCGACCTGCACACCCACTCCACCGCCTCCGACGGTACGGACACCCCGGCCGAGCTGGTGCGCAACGCCGCCGCGGCCGGTCTGGGCGTCGTCGCGCTGACCGACCACGACACCACCCGCGGACACGCCGAGGCGATCGCCGCGCTGCCCGAGGGGCTCACCCTCGTCCCCGGCGCCGAGCTGTCCTGCCGCATCGACGGCGTCTCCATGCACATGCTGGCCTACCTCTTCGACCCCGAGGAGCCGGCGCTGCTGGCCGAGCGCGAGCTGGTGCGCGACGACCGGGTGCCCCGTGCCAAGGGCATGGTCGCCAAGCTGAACGAGCTGGGCGTGCCGGTGACCTGGGAGCAGGTCGAGCGCATCGCCGGCGACGGCTCCGTCGGACGGCCGCACGTCGCCTCCGCGCTGGTCGAACTCGGAGTCGTACCGACCGTCGGCGACGCCTTCACCCAGGACTGGCTGGCCGACGGCGGCCGGGCCTACGTTCCGAAGCACGAGACCGACCCCTTCCGGGCGATCCGGCTGGTCAAGGCCGCGGGCGGGGTCACCGTCTTCGCGCACCCGGGCGCCGGCAAGCGCGGCCGCACGGTGCCCGAGCCAGCGATCGCCGAGATGGCCGCCGCCGGGCTCGACGGCATCGAGGTCGACCACATGGACCACGACCCGGACACCCGGGCGCGGCTGCGCGGCCTCGCCAAGGAGCTGGGGCTGCTGACGACCGGGTCCAGCGACTACCACGGCAGCCGCAAGACGTGCGTGCTCGGGGAGAACCTGACGGACCCCGAGGTGTACGGGGAGATCACGCGGCGGGCGACGGGCGCCTTCCCGGTGCCGGGGACCGGCGGGGCCTGAGGCCCGACGGCCGCCGCGCTTCCACCGCGGCGGCCTGTCGCACGCTCACCCCTGTTCACCGCTTCTCCCTCACCTGCAAGGCCCCCATGTTCGACACTGCCGTCTTCGGCTCCCTCTTCCTCACCCTTTTCGTCATCATGGATCCCCCCGGGATCACCCCGATCTTCCTCGCGCTGACCGCCGGACGCCCCGGCAAGGTGCAGAAGCGGATGGCCTTCCAGGCCGTCTGCGTGGCGGGCGGTGTGATCGTCGTCTTCGGGCTCCTCGGCCACCAGATCCTCGACTACCTGCACGTGTCCGTGCCCGCGCTGATGATCGCGGGCGGGCTGCTGCTCCTGCTGATCGCGCTCGACCTGCTCACCGGCAAGACGGACGAGCCGAAGCAGACCAAGGACGTCAACGTGGCGCTCGTGCCACTGGGCATGCCGCTGCTGGCGGGCCCCGGCGCCATCGTCTCCGTCATCCTCGCCGTGCAGAAGGCGGGCAGCGTGGCCTCGCAGGTGTCGGTGTGGTCGGCGATCCTCGCCATCCACGTCGTGCTGTGGCTGGTCATGCGCTACTCGCTGCTGATCATCCGGGTCATCAAGGACGGCGGCGTGGTCCTGGTGACGCGGCTCGCGGGCATGATGCTCTCCGCGATCGCCGTGCAGCAGATCATCAACGGCGTCACCCAGGTGGTCGGCGCCGCCTGACCCCCTTGGCCGATCCCTGGCGTGACGGGCTCACCGGAACGACAGAGCCCCCGCACGGCACGGTGCCGTCCGGGGGCAATGAAGCTCTCGCGGTGATCCGCGGCTGTTACGAGGCCGTGGTCTCGGCCGGGCGGATCCACAGGCGCTGTCCGATCGCGGCGGCCTGCTGAACGATCCGGTTGACGGAGGCGGCGTCCACGACGGTGCTGTCCACGGGGGTACCGTCGACCTCGTCGAGTCGCATGATTTCGAAGCGCATGGCTTCTCCCTTCGTCTGGTCATCCTCCTGATGGAGAACTACTGGTGGGTGGCGCACGAGGCGTCGGTGCCCCCTGTTCCACACGTATTCAACGGACTGCGTGTTACAAACATTCCCTTGGCTAAAGAAATTTTTCGAACGGCTAATTACTGACCGGTAAGAGTCTGTTGTCGCTCGTTCGGAAGACTGACCGGGACCAGTTGTGTTCGCAGCGTGACCGCCGGGACAATGGAGGCGATGAACGACGACCTCGCTGCGCTGAGCGCACGCATCGACCGCACGAACGAGCTGCTGCAGCGCATGCTCGCCGAGGTGGCGAAGACGCCCTCCACCCACGCGATCTTCGTCGACGCGGGCTACCTGTACGCGGCCGCCGGGCGGCTGGTCGCCGGCACCGAGGACCGCCGGGCCTTCGACCTCGACGCCGAGGGCCTGATCGAAGCGTTCATCGACCGCGCCCGCACGATCTTCGCGGACAGCCGGCTGCTGCGGGTCTACTGGTACGACGGCGCCAGACGCCGCATTCACACCTCCGAGCAGCAGTGCATCGCCGAGCTGCCGGACGTGAAGGTCCGCCTCGGCAACCTCAACGCCAACAACCAGCAGAAGGGCGTCGACTCACTCATCCGCTCCGACCTGGAGTCCCTCGCCCGGCACCGCGCCATCAGCGACGCGGCGCTCCTCGGCGGCGACGAGGACCTGGTGTCGGCGGTCGAGGCGGCCCAGGGCTACGGGGCCCGCGTCCACCTGTGGGGCATCGAGGCGCCCGAGGGCCGCAACCAGGCAGAACCCCTGCTCTGGGAGGTCGACAGCCAGCGCACCTTCGACCTCGACTTCTTCAAGCCCTACGTCTCCCGGCGCACGGCGCCCGCCTACGAGAGCACGGCGGCCCGGCCGACCCGCGAGGACGTGCGCTTCGTGGGCGCGCAGATCGCGGCGAAGTGGCTCGCCGCACGCGGCCGCGAGTCGCTCGTGGAACTGCTGCCCGGCCACCCCTACCTTCCCGGTTCCGTGGACCAGGACCTGCTGGTGGAGGCGGAGGGGCTGCTTCAGTACTCCCTGCGCGGCCAGGCGGACCTGCGCCGCGCACTGCGCGACGGCTTCTGGGAGCACCTGCGGGCGCTGTACTAGGAGCACCCGTTCGGGCGCCGTGTCAGGAGACCCTGGCGGGCGCCGTACTAGGAGCCTTCCGCGGTCTCGTTGCCCCGGATGGCCTGTGGGCCGCCCTGTGAGCCGCCCTGTGCCGGATCGTCCCAGAAGTCCGCGAAGGCGCGGGCCGTCTCCAGGGGCCTGTCGGTGTTGGGGGAGTGCTCGGCGCCCTGGATCACGGTCCGGCGGGCCCGCAGCCGCAGCGCCATCTCGTCGAGCAGCGGCACCGGCCAGGTGTCGTCGCGGGCGCCCGACAGCACGTGGAACGGCAACGGCACGGCGGCCAGCTCCGCCACGCGGTCCGGCTCGACGCACAGCTGGCGTCCGGTGCACAGCAGCTGCGCGGGCTTGGTGCCCAGCCAGCGGCGGCGCAGGTCCTCCTGGTCGTCCAGCCCGGAGTCCAGTCCCCCGGTGTCGGTCTCCTCGGGCGGCTCCATGGCCTGCATCGCCTCCCACACCTCGGCCATGGTCATCACCGAGAGGGCGTCCCGGAGCAGCTTCACGCGCTGCTGCTGGGAAGGGGAGATGTGGGCCGGACCGGAGGACATGAGGGTGAGCGAGAGGAAGGGGGAGCGGTCCAGCAGTACCGCCGCCCGGGCGATCTGCCCGCCCAGGGAGTGCCCGACGAGGTGCAGCGGGGTGCCGACGGCCTCCGCCTGCGCGAGCACGTCCCGCGCCAGCTCCTCCTGCGCGTAGGCGGACTCGTCCAGTTCCGGGCCGCCGGACTCGAACTGGCCCCGCCCGTCCACGGCGACGGTCCGGTAGCCGCGGGCCGCCAGGGGAACGTGCAGCGGGTTGAAGTCCTCCTTGCTGCCGGTGAAGCCGGGCAGCAGCAGCGCGGTGCCCTGGTGCGGGACACCGTCCGCCGCGGGCGCGTCCACGACGGCGAACTCCCCGCGGGCGGTGCGCAGCGAGTACGCGCGGGCGCCGGGGGGCGGGGTGAAGGTCGGTGGCCTGCTCATGCGCTTGAGGCTACCGGGCACGAGCGCCGGGAGGCGGAGAGCCGTCCGTGGAGGCGGAGGAGGCGGAGGAGCCGGCGCGGCCTGCCCGCCGACCTGCCGCACTGGCGGCAGTGCCGGGACACCGCGCGGGTCCGGGTCCGGACGGTCTCGGGTGCGGGGTGCGGGGTGCGGGGTGCGGGGAGCGGGGTGCGGGGTGCGGGGTGCGGGCGGCGGGGCGGAGAGACGGCCGACGGCCCGGTCCCACCTGACGTGGGGCCGGGCCGTCGCGCTCGTGAGCGGTCAGCTCTCCGCGGCCTCCGGGGTGGCCGCGGCCTTGCGCGTGCGACGCACCCTCGGCTTGGCCTCGGCCGCGTCCACGCCCGCCGCCTCGGCGGTCGCCGCGGCCTTGCGGGTCCGGCGGACCGCCGGCTTCGCCTCCGGCTCCCCGGCGGCCTGCGCCGGGATGCCGGCCACGGTCGCGGCGGGCTCGGCGGCCTTCCGCGTACGACGCGGCTTGGCCTCGGCGGCTTCGGCGGTGTCGACTGCGGTTTCGGCGTTCGCGGCGGTCTTGCGGGTGCGGCGGGGCTTGGCCTCGGTGGTGGCGGCTTTGGTGGCCTCGGTGGTTTCCGGGGCGGCTGCCGTCTTCCGGGTGCGGCGCGGCTTGGTCTCCGTGCCCTCCGCCGTGTCGACCGCCGCGGTCGCCTTCCGCGTACGACGCGGCTTGGCCTCGGCGGCTTCGGCGGTGTCGAGCGCGGTTTCGGCGGTGGCCGCGGTCTTGCGGGTGCGGCGGGGCTTGGCCTCGGTGGTGGCGGCTTCGGTGGCCTCGGTGGTTTCCGGGGCGGACGCCGTCTTTCGGGTGCGGCGCGGCTTGGTCTCCGCGCCCTCCGCCGCGTCGACCACGGCGGTCGCCTTCCGCGTACGACGCGGCGCGACCGCCGGCTCCTCGGTGACCTGCGCCGGGATCTCGGCAACCTCGGCAACCTCGGCCGCCTCGGCGGCCTTGCGGGTCCGACGGCGCGGCTTGGCCTCGGCGGCCTCGGCCGTGTCGACCACGGTTTCGGCGTTCGCGGCGGCCTTGCGGGTGCGGCGCGGCTTGGCCTCGGCGGTCGCCTCGGCCGTGTCCACCGCGGTCTCCGCGGCGGCCGCGGTCTTGCGGGTGCGGCGGCGCGGCGCGGGCTCCTGCGCCTCCGGGGCGGCCTCGGTGGTTGCCTCGGCCGTGTCTACCGCGGTCTCGGCGGCGGCCGCGGTCTTGCGGGTGCGGCGGCGCGGCGCGGCGGCGGGAGCCTCCGGCTCCGCGACGACCGGCGTCACCGGCGCTTCCACGACGACCGGCGTCTCCGGCGCCTCGGCGGCCACGGCCGGAGCCGTGTCGACGGGCGTCCCGGCGGTCGTCCCGGCGGTCGGCTCGGCGGACCGGCGGGTACGGCGGCGGCGTGGCTTCGCAGCGCTCTCGAGGGCGTCCACGGCGGCGCTCTCGGCCGTCGTCACGGCGGCCTCCGCCGCCTCGGGCGCGCTGGGCTCGACCGCCGTCGCCGTGGCCGGCGCCGACTGCGTCGAGGACCCGCCGCGGGTACGGCGACGGCGACGCGGCGTACGGGTGGCGCCGGTCTCCTCGGTCCCGGCCGGGGCGGTCCCGGCCGAGGCGGTCCCGGCAGAAGTGGTTTCGGCAGGGGTGGTCTCCGGAGCGGCCGTGCCGTCCAGCAGCGCCCCGCCGCGCGTACGGCGGCGGCGACGCGGTGTGCGGGCCGGGCGCTCACGCTCGGCGGACCGGGACTCGCCTCGGTCGCCCCGGTCGCCCCGGTCTCCTCGGCCGCCGCGTCCGCGTGCGCCGCGACCGCCGGTCTCGCCGAGGTCCTCCAGTTCCTCCGCGTCGAGCCCGGCGCGGGTGCGCTCCGAGCGCGGCAGGACGCCCTTCGTGCCCTCGGGGATGTCGAGGTCGGCGAACAGGTGCGGCGAAGTGGAGTAGGTCTCCGGCGGGTCGGCGAAGTCCAGCTCCAGCGCCTTGTTGATCAGCTGCCAGCGCGGGATGTCGTCCCAGTCGACCAGGGTGACGGCGATGCCCTTGTTGCCCGCGCGGCCGGTGCGGCCGATGCGGTGGAGGTACGTCTTCTCGTCCTCCGGCGACTGGTAGTTGATGACGTGCGTCACGCCCTCGACGTCGATGCCGCGCGCGGCCACGTCGGTGCAGACGAGGACGTCCACCTTGCCGTTGCGGAAGGCGCGCAGCGCCTGCTCACGGGCGCCCTGGCCGAGGTCGCCGTGGACCGCGCCGGAGGCGAAACCGCGCTGCTTGAGCTGGTCGGCGAGGTCGGCCGCCGTGCGCTTGGTACGGCAGAAGACCATGACCAGGCCCCGGCCCTCCGCCTGCAGTATGCGCGCGACCATCTCGGGCTTGTCCATGTTGTGCGCCCGGTACACGTGCTGCGCGATGTTCGCGACCGTCACGCCCTCGTCGTCCGGCGCGGTGGCACGGATGTGCGTGGGCTGCGACATGTAGCGGCGGGCGAGACCGATGACCGCGCCCGGCATGGTGGCCGAGAACAGCATGGTCTGGCGCTTGGCCGGCAGCAGGTTGATGATCTTCTCGACGTCGGGCAGGAAGCCCAGGTCGAGCATCTCGTCGGCCTCGTCCAGGACCAGGCACCGGACGTGCTTGAGGTCGAGCTTCTTCTGGCCCGCGAGGTCGAGCAGGCGGCCCGGGGTGCCGACGACCACGTCGATGCCCTTCTTGAGGGCCTCGACCTGGGGCTCGTAGGCCCGGCCGCCGTAGATCGCGAGAACGCGCACGTTGCGCACCTTGCCCGCGGTCAGCAGGTCGTTGGTGACCTGCGTGCACAGCTCGCGCGTCGGGACGACGACGAGGGCCTGCGGGGCGTCGGTCAGCGCCTCCGGCCGCGCACGGCCGGCCTCCACGTCGGCGGGGACGGTGACGCGCTCGAGGAGCGGGAGGCCGAAGCCCAGCGTCTTGCCGGTGCCGGTCTTGGCCTGGCCGATGACGTCCGTGCCGGAGAGGGCGACGGGGAGGGTCATCTCCTGGATGGGGAAGGGGGTGTTGATGCCGACGGCTTCCAGGGCCTCGGCCGTCTCGGGAAGGATTCCGAGATCTCTGAACGTCGTAGTCAGGGTGCTGCCTCTTCTGTGTGGGCGGTGCGAGGCGAGCGCGGGGGTCTTTGACGGACCGTGCCGGGGACGTCGGCTGCCTTACGGGCTTGGCCGTAGGGCACGGGACCACTGCCGACGCTCTAGCGCTCGTACCGCTGAGGGTGTCCCTCCGGTCGTCGTACGCACTTGTCGTACGGCCAGGGAGGGCTGTCGGGTCGGAGCCGATCGGGCCACCGACCGGGCATCCTCAAACGTGCGGCCCGTCGAGCGAAGCAAACTCCTCAGAGGTGCGTACTCAGCAGGCGCATTACCACCATACCCCGGAATCCCGCACATGCGATGGCCGATTTGGTCACGCGGTCGTCGTCACAGGGGTCGGCCATGACCTTCCGTCGTGCCGCAAGCGAGCTATTGTGCGCTTCATGACGACCTCTGACAAGCCTGACAACGCCTCCGAAGCCTCGGCCGGAACCACCGGAGTCGCCGCCCAGGACTGGGCGAAGGCCTCCGCCGACCCGCAGTACCGCGCCGCGGTCGTCGACCTGCTCGGTGCCCTCGCGTACGGCGAACTCGCGGCGTTCGAGCGTCTCGCGGAGGACGCCAAGCTGGCGCCGACGCTGGAGGACAAGGCGGAGCTGGCGAAGATGGCGTCGGCCGAGTTCCAGCACTTCGAGCGGCTGCGCAACCGGCTGACCGAGATCGGCGAGGAGCCGACCCGCGCGATGGAGCCGTTCGTCGCCGCGCTCGACGGCTTCCACCGGCAGACGGCCCCCTCGGACTGGCTGGAGGGCCTGGTCAAGGCGTACGTCGGCGACTCGATCGCCAGCGACTTCTACCGCGAGGTGGCGGCCCGGCTCGACTCGGACACCCGGGGGCTGGTGCTGGCCGTCCTCGACGACACCGGGCACGCGAGCTTCGCCGTCGAGAAGGTGCGCGCCGCGATCGACGCGGACCCGCGCGTGGGCGGCCGGCTCGCGCTGTGGGCGCGGCGTCTGATGGGCGAGGCGCTGTCGCAGTCGCAGAGGGTGGTGGCCGACCGGGACGCGCTGTCGACGATGCTCGTCGGCGGTGTCGCGGACGGCTTCGACCTCGCCGAGGTCGGCAAGATGTTCTCCCGGATCACCGAGGCGCACACGAAGCGGATGGCGGCTCTGGGGCTCGCCGCCTGAGCGCTCCGCCGGACGTCCGCCTTGCGCCGCGTTGCGCCGCCTTGCGCCGTGTCGTGCCGTGGGCGGGCCGCGGCGCCGTCGTGGCTGGTCGCGCAGTTCCCCGCGCCCCCTCACCTCAGGGCGGTGCCTCACCGCAGTCGAGCTCGCCCGACCCGCTTGGCCTTCCTTTTCCGGGTCCCGGTGGTCTTCCCGCCCGTGGTCGTCTTCTCGTCCGAGGTCACGCCGGCGCCGAGCGCCGGCGGAGTCTGCCCGCCGGGCGCAGCAGCAGCGACAGCGAGGCCGTGGAGACGATCGCGGCGCCGATCAGGATCAGCGGGAGGCTGCCGGGGTCCAGCGCGCTGTGCGTGACGAAGGCGCCGAACAGGGCCCCGGCGACACCCGTCGCCAGGACCAGCGCGCGGGCCGGCAGACGGTGGGACAGCCGGTGGATCGCCCCCCACGCCAACGCGAGACCGAGCACGGCGGAGCCGACTGCTTCCAAGATCATCACGGAGTCCCTCCCACAGGGCCGGCCTGCGCGTCGCGGTCGTAGCCCGTCATACCCGTGACCTGCGGAATGCAATCCACCCCTGTGGCGGACTTGTGCTCCATCCGTGGGGGCCGGAGGCGGAAGGCGGAAGGCGGAAGGGGCCCGGGGACCATCGGGATGCTGCATCCCATCGGTCGCCGGGCCCCCTCGGTCCGCGTGCGCTTACAGGGCGCCGAAGCCCACCTTGCGCGGGGCCGGCTCGCCGAGCTCGACGTAGGCGAGGCGGTCGGCAGGGACCAGCACCTTGCGGCCGTGCTCGTCCACGAGGGTCAGCAGCTGTGACTTCCCGGCCAGTGCCTCGGCCACGATCCGCTCGACCTCCTCGGCACTCTGACCGCTCTCCAGAACGATCTCGCGGGGCGCGTGCTGCACGCCGATCTTGACCTCCACGGCTATGTCCCTCCGACGGTCAGTGAAGTGCGCGACCTTCCGCGCCGTACCCAGCACACATTAGCCCGGCGAGGGGACGCGCACGCTCCGCCCGAGAACGCCAGGAGCGAACAGCGGGCGGGAACAAAGGGCGACCTCAGTGCTGCTGGTCGGTTCCGTGCAGCGGGAAGCCGGCGATGCCCCGCCAGGCCAGGGACGTCAGCAGCTGGACCGCCTGGTCGCGCGGGACGCTGCGGTCGCTGTGCAGCCAGGAGCGGGCCACGACCTGGGCGAGGCCGCCGAGCCCGGAGGCGAGCAGCATCGACTCGGCACGCGAGAGGCCCGTGTCCTCGGCGATGACGTCGCAGATCGCCTCGGCGCAGTCGTTCGTGACCTTGTCGACACGCTCGCGTACCGCGGGCTCGTTCGTCAGGTCCGACTCGAAGACCAGACGGAAGGCGCCGCCGTCGTCCTCGACGTACGCGAAATAGGCGTCCATGGTCGCCCGGACGCGCTGCTTGTTGTCGGTCGTCGACGCCAGCGCGCTGCGCACGGACTGGATCAGGGACTCGCAGTGCTGGTCCAGCAGCGCCAGGTAGAGGTCGAGCTTGCCCGGGAAGTGCTGGTAGAGCACCGGCTTGCTGACGCCGGCGCGCTCGGCGATGTCGTCCATCGCGGCCGCGTGGTAGCCCTGCGCCACGAAAACTTCCTGGGCGGCGCCCAGCAACTGGTTCCGGCGGGCACGGCGCGGCAGGCGCGTGCCTCGCGGGCGTGCCGCCTCTGTTTGCTCGATGGCTGTCACGCCGCCTCCCAAAATCGTCCACATGCGGTGTGCGCCGCGTGGCCATCGTACTTTTCGGTAACCCCGGTGTGCGCGGTGCGAGCGCAGAATTTCACGGACCGGACAGCGGCGAAAGCCTCGCAGAAGGTTTCAAGGCGGGGCAGAGCGGGCAGCCGCGTGCCTCTTGCCAGCTCAGCGGCGCTTCTGTGCGCCCCCGCGCACCTCGCCGGCGGCGTACACCCCTTCTCCGTTTCCCGTTCTCTGCATTCTTTCTCGTTCTCTACATACTCGGCTTCTCGGCTTCCCGGCTTCCCGGCTTCCCGGCTTGTCGACGCCGTGCGGCCGGGTCCCCGGTAGCGGGTTCCGTCAGCGGTAGTCGTCCTCGTCCAGGGAGACGACGCGACGCTGCTCCACCAGGTCGGCCTCGTTCGCCCGGGCCGGGTCCACGTCCTCGAGGGGTTCGTCGCGGTCCGGCGCCAGGTCGGCCAGCTGTTCCGCCGCGTCGTTCTCGGGGGCTTCGACGTCGAACTCCGGCGCCTTCTCAGTCTCCTCGTCCTGGAACGTCTCGGGATCGGTGGGGTCAACGGCCATGATGGGCTCCCTTCCTACGTCCCACTCCTGCGAACCTCGCTCCGAGAAGCAGGGGTCACTCACGGGTGCCCTCTGCACGAGCCTAGGAGACACCCGGTCCGGACGCTATGCGATCCGCGTCCGGAACGTCACTCGACGCGTACCCCGTGAAGTCCCGGGGATCTGTGACGGCGAACACGTGAGCCGCTACGTGATCGTCTCGTAACATTGCCGCATGTCTTCGACCGAGCTGCCGTCCGTACCGGCGACCAATGTGCTCCCGAAGGTGACGCCCGTCAGGGTCGCCGAGGGCGAGCGGCTCAGGTCGGTCGGGCTGGCGGGGATCACGCTCACGGTGCGTTCGCGCCCGCCCGCCCGCGAGGGCCTGCCGCCCGCGCTGTACGTCCACGGACTCGGCGGATCCTCCCAGAACTGGTCCGCGCTGATGCAGGAGTTGGACGGGGTCGTCGACGGCGAGGCCGTCGACCTGCCCGGCTTCGGCGACTCGCCCCCGCCGGACGACGGCGACTACTCGGTCACCGGGCACGCGCGCGCGGTGATCCGCTACCTCGACGCCTCCGGACGCGGGCCCGTGCACGTCTTCGGCAACTCCCTCGGCGGCGCCGTCACCACCCGGGTCGCCGCGCTGCGGCCCGACCTCGTCCGGACGCTCACGCTCGTCTCGCCGGCGCTGCCGGAGATCCGCGTCCAGCGCACCGCCGTGCCCACGGGAATGCTGGCGGTGCCCGGAGTGGCCGCGCTCTTCACGCGGTTGACCCGCGAGTGGACGGCGGAGCAGCGGGTCCGCGGCGTCGTCGGGCTGTGCTACGGAGACCCGGGGCGGGTGACGCCGGAAGGGTTCCGTCACGCCGTCGAGGAGATGGAGCGGCGGCTGCAACTGCCGTACTTCTGGGACGCGATGGCGCGCACCACGCGCGGGATCGTCAACGCCTACACACTGGGCGGGCAGCACGGGCTGTGGCGCCAGGCCGAGCGGGTCCTCGCCCCGACCCTGCTCGTCTACGGCGGCCGGGACCAGCTCGTCGGCTTCCGCATGGCCCGCCGGGCGGCCCGTGCCTTCCGCGACTCCCGCCTGCTCGCCCTGCCGGACGCGGGGCACGTGGCGATGATGGAGTACCCGGAGACGGTGGCCCGCGCGTTCACCGAACTCCTCGTGGAAAAAGGGGAGTCGGGCGTCGCCCTGCGGGGTGGGGCCAAGGATGGCAGTGTGGCGAGGGTGGATACTGGGGGCAGCGCCGACAACGGCGCCGGGACGGACACCGGGGGGAGAGCCGGTACCGGGGGCGGGACCGCCGCCCGTGGTGCGGGCTCCGTCGTGGGCAACGGTGACGTCCTCGCCGAGAGCGCGGGGGGCTGAGGGGCGACGTGGGACGCCACAGCCGTCGCGGTGCCGCCAAGGGCGGGGCCGCGGCCACAACTGCAGGACAGGACGGCCGGTCCGCGGCTCCGCAGGCGCGGGCCGACGTGCGCCGGGATGCCGCGCGGCAGGGCGCTGAGCGGCAGGACGGGCCAGGGGCCGGTGCCGTGCCCGGCGTCCGGCAGGACGGCCGGCCGCAGCAACAGGGCCCGGCCGGTCACCGGATGCCCGGACCGCTGTACGCACAACCGCACGGGCAGCCTTACGGACTGGCGTACGGACAGCAGGGCGCACCGCTGCCGCCGACGGGCGGGACGCCTGCCGGTGGGGTGCCGCGGATGCCGGACGGGACGCCCGCTCATGGGTTTCCGAGGGTGCCGAGGGTGCCGATGGACGGGACGCCTGCTCATGGGTTCCCGAGGGTGCCGATGGACGGGACGCCTGCTCATGGGTTCCCGAGGGTGCCGGTGGACGGGACGCCCGCGCGTGGTGTTCCCCGGGTGCCCGACGGCACTCCCGCCCATGGCGTTCCACAGGTGCGCGGCGGCCACCCCGAGCAGCGTGAAGCCGGGGGCGGCTGGGGCGAGTTGAGAGGACCCACCGTCGGCGGTCACGGCGTGGCCGCGGCGCCCGGCGCCGTCCTGCCCCGCCAGCGGCGGGCCGCGCAGGCCGGTCCGCGCCAGGACTACCTCGACGCCTTCGACGAGGACGACGACGTCTTCGCGCCCCGCGCCCGCACCTCCGCGTCCGTCACCGGCTGGGACCCGCGCACCGGCGTCGGCGTCTCCTCCGAGACCGACGCCGACGACGACGCGCCGCCGACCGGCGTGCCCGCGCATACCAAGGGCACCAAGGGGCGCACGTTCACCGGCATCGCGGCGGCCGCCGTCACCACCGTGCTGGCCGTCGTCGTCGCCGGTCAGGTCGCCGACGGACAGGACGACGGCTCCGCGCGGCAGCAGTCGGCCGCCGGTCCGGCCCGGGACCTCCGGGGCCCGGCATCACGCGGGGAAGGGCGGACGACGCCCTCGGCGGCACCCGGACCGGTGACGCTGACCTACGAGCAGGCGATGGCGCGGAAGTACCCCCTCAGCGCCACGCTCAAGGGCTCGGGGAAGTTCGACGCGGTCCCCGGCTCCGCCAAGGCGCCGGGCAAGGGGCGTAAGTACACCTACCGGGTCGACGTCGAGCAGGGGCTCGGGCTCGACGGCGAACTCTTCGCCCAGGCGGTGCAGAAGACCCTCAACGACGACCGCAGCTGGGCGCACGGCGGCGCCCGCACCTTCGAGCGCGTCCACTCCGGCGAGCCGGACTTCGTGATCACCCTCGCCAGCCCCGGCACCACCGCCGCGTGGTGCGCCAAGTCCGGTCTGGACACCACCCAGGACAACGTCTCCTGCGACTCGGCCGCCACCGAACGCATCATGATCAACGCCTACCGGTGGGCGCAGGGCTCGAAGACGTACGGCGATCAGATCCACGCCTACCGGCAGATGCTGATCAACCACGAGGTCGGCCACCGGCTCGGCTACAGCCACGTGACCTGCGACAAGGACGGCGAGCTCGCGCCGGTCATGCAGCAGCAGACCAAGTTCCTCGACCACAACGGCGTCCATTGCCTGCCCAACCCCTGGGCCTACCCCGGCAGTTGACAGCCCGGTCGGCTGGTGGCGCGGCATGACCCGGCCGCTGCCCGGCGAAACGTGACTGCACATCTGCTAGCGCGATCGAACGCGACTTGCACGGGAAAGTTACGACCGTTCACCCCTTTTGGTGGGGGGGGGGGGCCCGCCCCCGGCCCCCCCCACCCCACAGACGAAAACATGAAAAACACAAGCCACCCGCCGACGGACAC